>NZ_JAVIWK010000001.1:5234631-5541033 GCF_034314165.1 Pseudomonas sp. Bout1
CATCGGCCGAACGGTCCTGGGCCATGTAGGCGCGACCGAGGAAGTACAAGCCTTCCGGCGAATCCGGTTGGGCCGCTGCTGCACGCTCCAAGCGGCGGGTCATGTCTTCCATGGACACCGGCGGCTGGGAGAATTCGCGAGTCAGTTCGACCTTGTCGCTGGCCCCGTAATGCAGGTACAGCACCACGCCCAGCACTGGCACCAGAAAGGCTGCGAGCAAGGGCAACGGTTTGCCGAGGCGCGACTCACGAGGCTTTTCCACACCTTCGGTATCGGCCAGCAACTCACGTGCCGCTTCAGCGCGGCCGCTGTCCAGTTGCGCCGCATCCAGCACGCCTTCGGACTGCTGGGTTTGCAGTTCTGCCACGCGTTCTTGATACAGCGCCACGTTCAGCGCGGTGCGATCCTCTTCACGCTGGGCGCGGCGGCCGCGTAATACCGGGATCAGCAGGAAACTCAAGGCAATCAGAAGCAGCAGACCGGCTGCGAGCCAGAAATCAATCATCAGTTTTTTTGTCCAGCAGTTGGTCGAGGCGTTGACGCTCATCGACGGAAAGCGAATCCGAGCCATCGGCCGGGGCGACACGCCGGCGGCGCACAATCACCGCCATCACCACCACTCCCGCGAGCAACAGCCCGGCGGGGCCGAACCACAGCAGCGCGGTCTTGCCGGTAAGCGCCGGTTTGTAGCGCACAAAATCACCGTAGCGATCGACCATGAAGTCGATGATCTGCTGATTGTCCTTGCCCTCGCCGAGCATGCGGAAGATCTCTTTGCGCAGGTCGGCGGCGATCGGCGCGTTGGAGTCGGCGATGTCCTGGTTCTGGCATTTGGGGCAGCGCAGTTCCTTGGTCAGCTCGCGAAAACGCTCGCGGTCACCGTCCTTGGCAAATTCGTAGGTGTCGATGGCCGCGTGAGCCACACCGACCATGCTCAAGCCCAATACAGCGGCGGCTAACCAACGCTTCATGGCTTGGCCTCATCCACCAGCGCCTGGTACTTGGCGGCCAGTTGCTCGCGCCACACCACTTCGTCGATCACACCCACGTACTTGTCGCGGATCACGCCCTTGGCGTCGATAAAGAAGGTTTCCGGGGCGCCGTATACGCCAAGGTTCAACCCGAGGTTGCCGTCTTCGTCGCGGATATCCAGCTGGTAGGGGTTGTGGAACTCGGCCAGCCACTTCAAGGCGGCAGCATTGTCGTCCTTGTAGTTGATGCCGTAGATCACCACGCCGTTTTCGGCCAGCTTGTTCAGCACGGGGTGCTCGACGCGGCATGAAATACACCAGGTGCCCCACACGTTGACCAATGCCGGTTTGCCCAGCAGATCAGCCTGGGTCAGGGTCTTGTCGCCCTGCACGGTCGGCAGGGAGAACGCCGGGAATGGCTTGCCGATCATGGCCGACGGCAGCTCGGCAGGGTCCAGGTACAGGCCGCGATACAAGAACACCGCCACCACCAGAAACGCCGCCAGCGGTAACACCATCAACCAACGCTTCATACTGGCGCTCCTTGCAGGCCGAGGGCTTCACGCACCCGGCTCTTGACCTTGACCCGGTAACGCCGGTCTGTCGCTGCCAGCAAACCACCGAAACCGGTGAGCAAGCCGCCGAACCAGATCCAGCGCACAAACGGTTTGACGTGCACCCGCACGGCCCAGGCGCCATCGCCCAGCGGTTCACCCAGGGCAACGTAGAGGTCGCGGGTGAAACCGGCGTCGATCCCGGCTTCGGTCATCATCGAACTTTGCACGGTGTACAGGCGTTTTTCCGGGTGCAGCAGGGCCACTTCCTTGCCGTTGCGCACCACGCGTACGGTGCCTTTGTCGGAGGTGAAGTTGGGGCCTTCAAAGTGCTTGGCGCCTTCGAAAATGAAGTGGTAACCGGCCAGGTCCATGGACTCGCCCGGGGCCAAACGCAGGTCGCGCTCGGCGCTGTTCTGGCTGGACAACACCACGCCCAGGGCGCACACGGCGATGCCGATATGCGCGACCTGCATGCCCCAGTAGCTGCGGGTCATGCTCGGCAGGCCCTTGATCAGGCCTTTGTGGCGGGTCTTGTCGATCAGGTCGCGTACACCGGCCAGCAATACCCAGGCCGCGAGCATGAAGGTGGCGAGCACGGCCCAGTTGAAGTCGCCGTAGGCAATACCGGCGATCACCGCCAATGCGGCGCTGCCGAGCAGTACCGGCGCGAGCATGCCCACCAGCCATTTCACCGGGGTGTCTTTCCAGCGCACCAATACGCCGACCGCCATCACCACCATCAGCAGCGCCATCAACGGAATGAACAGTGCGTTGAAATACGGCGGGCCGACGGACAGTTTGGCGCCGCTCAGGGCATCCAGCGCCAGCGGGTACAGGGTACCGAGAAGGATCATCGAAGCCGCCACCACCAGCACCAGGTTATTACCCAGCAACAGGGTTTCCCGCGACCAGAGGTTGAAGCCGACGTGGCTCTTGACCACTGGCGCGCGCAAGGCAAACAACGTCAGCGAGCCGCCGACCACGAACAGCAGGAAGATCAGGATGAACACGCCACGCTCCGGGTCGGAGGCAAACGCGTGAACCGACGTGAGTACGCCGGAACGCACCAGGAAGGTACCCAGCAGGCTCAGGGAAAACGCGGCGATGGCCAGCAACACGGTCCAGCTTTTGAACACGCCACGTTTTTCAGTGACCGCCAGCGAGTGAATCAGCGCCGTACCCACCAGCCAGGGCATGAAGGAGGCGTTTTCCACCGGGTCCCAGAACCACCAGCCGCCCCAGCCAAGTTCGTAGTAGGCCCACCACGAGCCCAGGGTGATGCCGATGCCGAGGAACGCCCAGGCGACGATGGTCCAGGGCCGCGACCAGCGCGCCCAGGCCGCATCCAGGCGCCCGCCGAGCAAGGCGGCGATGGCGAAGGCGAAGGCCACCGAGAAACCGACATAGCCCATGTAGAGCATCGGCGGGTGCACGATCAGCCCAATGTCTTGCAGCAGCGGGTTGAGGTCGTGCCCATCTACCGGGATCTGCGGCAGGATGCGGGTGAACGGGTTGGAGGTCATGATCAAAAACAGCAGGAAGCCGATGCTGATCATGCCCATCACCGCCAGCACCCGGGCCAGCATCACTTGCGGCAACTGGCGGGAGAAGATCGAGACGGCAAAGGTCCAGCCGCCGAGGATCAACGCCCACAGCAGCAACGAGCCTTCGTGGGCGCCCCACACGGCGCTGAATTTGTAGTACCAGGGCAAGGCGCTGTTGGAGTTGTTGGCCACATAGGCGACGGAAAAGTCGTCGGTCATAAAGGCGTAGGTCAGGCAGCCGAAGGCGAACACCAAAAACGCGAACTGGCCCCAGGCGGCCGGCTGGGCCAGGCTCATCCACAGGCGGTCACCGCGCCAGGCGCCCAGCAATGGGACCACGGCCTGGACGATGGCAAAGCACAGGGCGAGGATCATCGCCAACTGGCCAAGCTCCGGAATAAACAGTGCGGACGTCATGACTTAGCCCTCCTTGGCGGGGGTCGGGGCGGATTGGCCGCTGTCTTTGAGGGCCTTGGTGACTTCCGGCGGCATGTATTTTTCATCGTGCTTGGCCAGCACTTCATCGGCCACCACCACGCCGTCGGCGTTGAGCTTGCCGAGGGCGACGATGCCCTGCCCTTCGCGGAACAGGTCCGGGAGGATGCCGCGGTAGGTGATGGTCACGGACTTGTTGAAGTCGGTGACGATGAATTTGACGTCCAGCGAATCGCCGGAACGTTGCAGCGAGCCTTTCTCGACCATGCCACCGGCACGAATTCGCGTGTCCAGCGGCGCTTCGCCGTTGGCGATTTGGGTCGGGGTGTAGAACAGGTTGATGTTCTCCCGCAGGGCGCTCAAGGCCAGGGTCACGGCAATGCCGACACCGGCCATGATGGCCAGGATGATCAACAGACGCTTTCTACGCAGCGGATTCACTTTTCGGTCTCCCGGCGCAAACGACGCGCCTCTTGTTGCAGGTAACGCTTGCGGGCCAGGATCGGCGCGACGACGTTGAGGGCCAGCACCGCCAGGCAGATGCCATAGGCCGTCCAGACGTACAGGGCATGATGGCCCATGGCGAGAAAATCACTGAAAGAGTTGAAGCTCATCCACGGGCTCCCAGGCTGTTTTGCACTTCGGCCTTGACCCAACTGGTGCGGGCTTCACGCTTGAGCACTTCGAGGCGCATGCGCAGCAGCAGCACGGCACCGAAGAAACAGTAGAACCCCAGCACCATCAGCAGCAGCGGCGCCCACATTTCCACGGGCATCGCCGGCTTTTCGGTAAGGGTAAAGGTGGCGCCCTGGTGCAGGGTGCTCCACCACTCCACCGAGTATTTGATGATCGGGATGTTGATCACGCCGACAATCGCCAGCACCGCGCAGGCCTTGGCGGCGCTGTCACGATTACTGATGGCGTTGCCCAGCGCAATAAGACCGAAGTACAGGAACAGCAGGATCAGCATCGACGTTAGTCGCGCGTCCCACACCCACCACGAACCCCAGGTCGGCTTGCCCCAGATCGCGCCGGTGACCAGCGCCACGGCGGTCATCCAGGCGCCGATGGGCGCGGCACATTGCAGGGCAACGTCCGCCAGCTTCATCTTCCACACCAGGCCGACAATGCCGCACACCGCCAGCATCACGTAGCAGGACTGTGCCAGCATCGCAGCGGGAACGTGGATGTAGATGATGCGAAAGCTGTTGCCTTGCTGGTAGTCCGGCGGCGCGAAGGCCAGGCCCCAGACCAGGCCGATGCCGATCAGCAATACAGCGGCGATGCTCAACCACGGCAGCAGTTTGCCACTGATGCCGTAAAACCATTTGGGCGAGCCGAGCTTGTGAAACCAGGTCCAGTTCATGCTGTTTCCATCACGGTTGCTGCTCGTCGTTGCGAGCAGCCTAGGGTCTTTACTGATTAAGGTTATAACGCTTAACCAGACCTCATTATTCGCCGACGCTGATCTTCAGGCCAGCCGCTATAGCAAAGGGTGTCAGGGTTACTGCCAGGGCGGCCAGGCTGCCAAGCCACAACAGGTAACCGGTCGCCGGCATGCCCTGAAGCGCGGCTTGCAGAGCGCCGCTGCCCAGGATCAACACCGGGATATACAAAGGTAAAATCAGCAGGGCCAACAACAGGCCACCGCGTTTCAAACCGACAGTCAGGGCCGCACCTACAGCGCCCAGTAAACTGAGAACCGGCGTGCCAAGCAACAGGGAAAGCAGCAACACCGGCAGGCACTCGGTGGGCAATCCCAGCATCATCGCCAACAGCGGCGCGAGCAATACCAGCGCCAGGCCGGAAAACGCCCAGTGTGCCAGTACCTTGGCCAGAACCAGAAGAGGCAGGGGGTGCGACGAAAGGACCCACTGTTCAAGGGAACCGTCTTCGAAATCACTGCGAAACAGCCCGTCCAGCGAGAGCAGGACCGACAAAAGCGCCGCGACCCAGACCAGCCCCGGAGACAAGGTTTGCAACAGTTTAGTCTCGGGGCCGACCGCCAACGGGAACAGCGCGATCACGATCGCGAAGAACACCAGCGGGTTGGCCAGTTCGGCCGGGCGGCGACAGAGTAACCGTGCTTCGCGGGCGACCAACAGGGCAAATACACTCATACCGACCACCGGCCCAGGTCGAGGTCGCAGTAACCGGCGGGCACGCGCGTCAACGTATGGTGAGTGGTAAGCAAGACCGTGCCGCCCTGTTCGCAATGGGCGGCCAGGTGTTCTTCAAGTTGGGCCACGCCTTGTTTGTCGAGGGCGGTAAAGGGTTCGTCGAGGATCCACAACGGCGGGCCGTCCAGGTACAGCCGGGCCAGGGCCACGCGGCGCTGCTGGCCGGCGGACAGGGTGTGGCAAGGGACGTCTTCGAAACCTTTCAGCCCGACGGCGGCCAAAGCCTGCCAGATCGCCTCGCGGCTTGCCGGGTGATGCAGGGCGCTGAGCCAGCTGAGGTTCTCCTCGGCGGTCAGCACATCCTTGATCCCGGCGGCGTGGCCGATCCAGATCAGGTTGCGCGCCAGCTCCGTGCGCTGCTCGCTCAACGGTTTGCCATTGAGCCTAACTTCGCCCGCCGTCGGCTGCATCAGGCCGGCCAGCAAGCGCAACAGGCTGGTCTTGCCGCTGCCGTTGGGGCCGCTGACCTGCACCATGTCGCCGCCCGCCAGACGCAGTTCGAGGTGTTCGAACAGCATCCGCAGGTCACGTTCACAAGCGAGCGCTACGGCTTCTAGAAGAGGGCTGGTCAAGAGATCGCGGGCCTTTACGGTTCAAGTCGGCGGTGGAACGGCCGTTAAAGAGGTGCACATTAACTGCTTTGGCGACCGGTTTTAGAGAGCTGGATCAAATAGTTGTGATGTTTATACCGCTCTCTTTGAAGACGGGCGGCATTATACATGTGATGCCCTACTCTAAAGAGGGCAATTTCCCTTGAGACGGCGCGCACGATGACCGGTGAGATCACTCTTCCCACACTTCCCCCGACGCTGCCGGCCGGGCCCACGCCTGCGCCCGCGACGGGAGAACTGCTGAAACTGCTGGAGCCGCAGGTCGGCCTGATTGACCCCGGGAAAACCGTAAACGCCGAGGTGCTGGCGCTTAAACAAGGCGGCGATGCGTTTCAGTTGCTGCTCAAGCTGACCCTGGAAGGCGGCCGGCAAACCCTGGTGCAGGCCAGCAGCAGCCAGCCGCTGCCGCTGGGCACCCAGGTGGAAGTCAGCCAGACGCCGTCGGGTAATTTGTCGATCAGCCTGCAGCAGGCGCTGAGTTCCAGCGTCGCCGCACTGACGCGTATCGACACCAACCAACTGCCGGTGGGCACCCTGCTGCAAGGCAAGGTGCTGACCACCCAGGCGCTGCCACAGGGCGCCAACCAGCCGGTGGTGTATCGCTCGCTGGTGTCGGTGCTCAATAACGTCCTCGCTGGCGCGACCCTGACCGTCGAAAGCCCGCAACCGTTGCGCATCGCCAGCCTGCTCAGCGCCGTGGTGCAAAGTGCCCAGACCCTGAGCTTTGTGCCTCTGAGCGGGCGCCAGGACCAACTGGCCGTGGCCCAGCAACTTTCCACCCAGCAAAGCCGCCAGGGCTCGCTGGACGTGGTGTTTACCGCCCTGCAAAGCCTGCCGGCGACCAGCAGCGACGGCACCTCGGTCGACCTGCGTGCCGCCGCTGCGCGGTTACTCGCGGCACTGCCCGACCTGGCCCAGGCCAGCAATCCCAAGGTACTGGCGCAACTGGTCCAGAACAGCGGGACGTTCCTGGAAGCCAAGCTGCTGGCCGGGCAAAACCCGCAGATCCCGCCACTGGACATGAAAGGCGCCCTGCTGCGCCTCGTCGCCGACCTGATGCCGGCCTTGCCCGCCAGCACCAACCTGAATGCGATCCTGGCGGCCAACACTCTGGCGCAGCTGCTGCCCAGCTTCGTGCGCAGCCCGTTGGGCACCCTCGGCCAGGTCGGCGCCCGACAAGCCCCCGCAGGTTTTCCGCTACCGGATCGGCTGATGCAACGCCTGGAAGGTGAAAGCGACCTGGAAAACCTGCTGCGCCTGGCGGCCGGGGCCATTTCGCGCCTGCAAAGCCATCAGCTGTCGAGCCTGGAACAAACCGGCACCACGGCTGACGGCAAGCTCTTGACTACATGGCAGCTGGAAATCCCGATGCGCACCCTGCAGGACATCGTGCCGTTGCAGGTCAAGTTCCAGCGGGAAGAACCGGCCCCCGACAAGGAACAGCCGGAACGCAAGGACACCAAGGACCCCAAGCAAATGCTCTGGCGCGTGGAAATGGCCCTGGACATGGAGCCGCTCGGCCCGTTGCAGGTCCAGGCCCAACTGAGCCAGGGCAAACTGTCGAGCCAGCTGTGGGCCACCCGCCCGTTCACCGCCAGCCTGATCGAAAGCCACCTGGGCAGCCTGCGCGAGCGCCTGGTGTCGTCGGGGCTCAACGTCGGCGACCTGGACTGCCACCTCGGCACCCCGCCACGGGGCCCGAAAACCGGGCTTGAACAACGCTGGGTGGATGAAACCGCATGAAAAACCCCAACCCGCCGCGCCAGGCCATTGCCCTCAAATACGACGGGCAACAGGCGCCGACCCTCACCGCCAAGGGCGACGACGCCCTGGCCGAAGCCATCCTCAAGCTGGCCCGGGAGAACGAAGTCCCGATATACGAAAATGCCGAGCTGGTCAAATTACTGGCGCGCATGGAATTGGGCGACAGCATCCCGGAAGAGTTGTATCGCACCGTCGCAGAGATCATCGCGTTCGCGTGGACGTTGAAGGGCAAGTTCCCGGTGGGGTATGACCCGGATGCAGGGCCGGTGGAGCGGGATGTGACAGAAAGAGGCGACGATTATTGATGTGGGAGCGATCGTTCCCACGCGTGGGAACGATCAGCCCGTAGGCGCGGGTGTATAGCAATTATATCTTTCAAGGTATAGATTATCTCGAACCAGATAGTTCAGGATAAACCCATGAGCCCTACTCGCCCGATTCTCCGTCGAAAGCTACTCGCCGAAGCCCTCGCCCGCGATTTGGCAGGCGAGTCATTTGCCGACTACAGCTCCGGCATGTTCCTCGCAGCCCCTCGGCGTACGGGCAAGAGTACGTTCCTGCGCAACGACCTCATCCCCGAGTGCAAGACGCGAGGCTGGCTGCCGGTTTACGTGGACCTGTGGACGAACCGCGAAATCGACCCCGCCGAGTTGATCTCCGGCGCCATCGGCAAAGCCCTGGGCGAGTTCAAAAGCGCAGTGAGCAAGGCGGCCAAGAAGGCCGGTATCGAGAAGATCAGCTTGCTGCGCACCTTGAGTTGGGATTTCACCAAACCTCAATTGCCCGCCGGCACCACGCTCACCCATGCGCTGGACGTGCTGCACCAGGTCTCGGGGCAACTGATCGTGCTGATCGTGGACGAAGCCCAGCACGCCCTCAACAGCGAAGGCGGCGTGAACGCCATGTTCGCCCTCAAGGCGGCACGCGATCATCTCAACGGCAGCAGCACGGCAGATGGCCTGCGCCTGGTGTTCACCGGGTCCAGCCGGGACAAACTGGCCAACCTGGTACTCAAGAGCAAACAACCGTTCTTTGGCGCCCACATCACGCCGTTCCCGCTGTTGAGCCGGGATTTCGTCGAGTTCGTGACGGACCTCTGGAACCAGCGCCTGGCTGCGACCAACCAGTTCAACCTGGAGGACATGGACTATGCGTTCCAGCTCGTGGGCCGGCGCCCGGAAATGCTCAACAAACTATTGACCGAAGTGAGCGTGGGTCTTGGCGAGGCGAGCAACCTTGGCGAGTTGCTGAGGACCGGGGCACTCAATCACCAGGCCGGAATATGGAGCGACTACGAGAGCGCCTACAACGACCTCTCGCCCCTGCAACAAGCGGTACTTGAAGTGATGGGCGAACGAACCCTGGGCAAGCAAGCGTTTTCGCCTTTTGCGGAAAAAACCTTCCAGGATGTGAACCGCAAGCTGGAGCAGGCCCAGGTCGAGCCGAACGCCAGTACGCCGAACGTGCAGAAAGCACTGGAAGTGCTGCGGGAGAAAGAGTTGGTCTGGAAAGCCAACCGTGGCGAATATGCCCTGGAGGACTCGACCATGGCCGAATGGCTGGCCAACCGGCATCAGCCGTAAGCTGCAAGCGAACCCGCTTGCAGCTCGCAACCTTCAGCCGTCCTTGTGCAACCGGCTCATCAACTGCGCCTCAGCCTGGGTCAACCCGCAGGACTGTGTCAGCTCATCCACCGTGGCGCCCATGCCCACCAGTTTCGCCGCCTGGGCGAACGACAGGCTCGACGGGTCACGCTGCTCCAGCGCAGACAACTTGTCTGGCAACGGCGCCAGCACCGAACGCAGTTCGTGCACTTCATCGCCCACACGCACAGCGCTCTGCTGGAAGTGGTCGACCCGCTTGACCAGTTCCAGCAGGCGCCGGTCGCGCACGGCGTCGCGCTCGGCCTGTTGAGTGGCCCATTCCCGTTGCTGGCGCACATAGCGCAGCAGAAAGCCCAGGGTCCCGGCCCATAGGATGGCCAGGACGATCACCGCTACCTCAAGGAACAATCAGATATTCTCCAGGTCCTGCCATTCTTCTTCGCTCATCATCTTGTCCAGCTCAACCAGAATCAGCAGTTCGCCGTTCTTGTTGCAGACACCCTGGATGAACTTGGCCGATTCTTCGTTGCCGACGTTCGGCGCGGTCTCGACTTCAGATTGGCGCAGGTAAACCACTTCCGCCACGCTGTCGACCATGATCCCGACCACTTGCTTGTCGGCTTCGATGATCACGATGCGGGTGTTGTCGTTGACTTCGGTCGGCACCAGGCCAAAACGCTGGCGAGTGTCGATCACCGTCACCACGTTACCGCGCAGGTTGATGATGCCCAGCACGTAGCTTGGGGCACCCGGCACCGGAGCGATTTCGGTGTAGCGCAGCACTTCCTGCACACGCATCACGTTGATGCCGTAGGACTCGTTGTCCAGCTTGAAGGTGACCCATTGCAGGATTGGATCATCCACCAGACCTTGTGCGGACACTGACTTGTTCATACTCCAGACCCCTTCAAATACCGTTGGTTACGGTGTGTGTTCTTGGGCAGCGCCAGAGCGCTGCGCTCGTTATCAAGTGCGTTTGTTGAGCGGCATCGCTTTTACCGCGCCGCTGGCAATCAGCTCCGCCAGTTCGGCGACATCCAGCAACGCGCACATGTGTTCGATCACGGTGCCCGCCAGCCATGGCCGCTGGCCCCGGTGGCTGCGCCATTTGATTTCGTTAGGGTCCAGGCGCAACGAGCGGCTGACCTGATGCACCGCCAGCCCCCACTCGTAGCCCTGCACCGAAATGACGTAGTGCAGGCCCTGGCGGAAATCATCACGGTAGCGGTCGGGCATCACCCAGCGCGCAGTGTCCAAAACCTTCAAGTTGCCCTGCTGGCTCGGCAAAATCCCGAGGAACCATTCCGGCTGGCCGAACAGCGGCGTCAACTCCTGGCCTTCCAGGGAGTAGATCGAGCCCAGGCACACCAGCGGCACGGCCAGGGTCAGCCCGGCAACATCGAACAGCAAGCATTCGAACGGCTCGGCGGCCCACGCCGGGCGACCATCGCCCTGCACGGGCGGCGGGGTGATGCTCGGCGGGAGGTGAACCTCAACCACCGGCTCGACCACTACCGGCGCGATCACCGCAGGTGCAACAACCGGCACCGGCACGGCAACCGGAACCGCTACGGGAACCACCAACGCATCACGGGCCTGCTCTTCCAGGACCGCTAATTGAAACTCGTCCAGGGCTGCCGGCTCTGGCTCGATGACTTCATCGAGGATCAGAATCGGTTCTGGCATCTCTTCGGTCGCGTCCTGCAGCAAGGCGTCCAGGTAGGACTCCAGCGCCAGTTGCGGCCGGGTTTTGAAGTCAACGGGACGGTTCATCTGTATGCCCACGCGCAAGCCCCATCCACCCTGTATTCAGTGGTTATCGGCCTGTGAGTGTCCGGACTTGAATCGAGAGCCGGTTTTGTCGAGAAAACTGCGGCGTCTGCATCGCTGGCAAGCCAGGCTCCTACAATGATCATCACGCCACCTGCGCCACAAGCTGCTGGGACAACAGGTGCTTGAGCAACGCCCGGTACGCCAGCACGCCACGGCTCTTGCCGTCGAATTGCGACGGCGTCAGCCCGGCGCGGCTCGCATCTCGCAAGCGCGTGTCCACCGGAATGTAGCCTTGCCAGATGGTGTCCGGATAGGCATCGCGCAGCACACGCAAGGTGCCAAGGGACGCCTGGGTACGCCGGTCAAACAGGGTCGGGACGATGCTGAACGGCAGCGCCTGTTTGCGCGAGCGGTTGATCATTGCCAGGGTGCTGACCATACGCTCCAGACCTTTGACGGCCAGGTGCTCGGTCTGCACCGGGATCACCAGCTGTTGGCTGGCGGCCAGGGCGTTGACCATCAGCACACCGAGCAACGGCGGGCTGTCGATGATGGCGTAGTCGAAGTCCTGCCACAGCTGCGCCAGGGTCTTGGCGATGACCAGGCCCAGGCCACTCTGCCCCGGCGACTGGCGCTCAAGGGTGGCCAGGGCGGTGCTGGACGGCAACAGCGAGATTTTTTCATTGCTGGTGGGCAGCATCAGTTGGCCCGGCAAATCGGCCGGCACGCTGCCCTTGTGCAGGAACAGGTCGTAGCAACTGTGCTCCAGGGCATCCGGGTCGTAGCCGAAATAGCTGGTCATGGAGCCGTGGGGGTCCAGGTCGACCACGACCACGCGCTTGCCGGCCTCGGCCAGCAGGCCGGCCAAGGCGATGGAGGTGGTGGTTTTACCGACACCACCCTTTTGATTGGCAACTGCCCAGACTCTCATTCGAATTGTTCCTCCCGGCAGGCACAGGCTCGACCGAGAAATTGCATGGGGTTATAGAGCCGGTGACGGAGAATTGACGGCACTCCCGCGAACCGGCGCCTTTACGGGCGCTGGTGCAGTTTGTGTGCCAGCCCGCTTCAAGGCGGCATCCGGTGTTGCATTGGCAGTGCCGGTACCGGTCAGGCTGCGGCGCACATCCAGGTTGCGCGACACCACCAGCACCACCCGGCGGTTGCGCGCGCGGCCTTCTGCCGTGGCGTTATTGGCCACCGGCTGGAACTCGCCATACCCTACCGACGCCAGGCGCCCGGGGTTCACGCCCTGCATTGCGAGCATCCGCACAATGCTCGCAGCGCGGGCCGAAGACAGCTCCCAGTTGGTCGGATACTGCGCCGTGCTGATCGGCAAGTTGTCGGTAAAGCCTTCGACGTGGACCGGGTTTTCAAACGGCTTGAGGATCGCCGCTACCTTGTCGATGATGGTAAACGCCTGGTCGCTGGGCATCGCATCGGCGCTGGCGAACAACAGGCTGGAATTAAGCTCGATCTCGACCCACAACTCATTGCCGCGCACCGTCATCTGGTTGGAGCTGATCAAGTCACCAAAGGCGGCGCTGATGTCATCGGCGATGCTTTTCAGCGGGTCGCTGGTGCCACCGATGCCAGCGGCGGTTTCATCGCTGTCATTGACCAGCGGCTTGGCCGGGGTCACGGTCTTGGGGCGCTCTTCACCGATCGGAATCGGCTTGAGGGAGCGGTCCGCGTCGCTGAACACGCCGATCAGCGCCTGGGAAATGACTTTGTACTTGCCTTCGTTGATCGAGGAAATGGAGTACATCACCACAAAAAACGCGAACAGCAGCGTAATGAAGTCGGCGTAGGACACCAGCCAGCGTTCATGGTTGACGTGCTCTTCAGGCTCGCGGCGGCGACGGCTCACAAACGACTACCTCCACACAACGAATCAACTGTAGGAGCAAGCTTGCTCGCGAAAAACCCGAGAGCAACGCGTTTATCCAGAATGCCCGCGTTATCGTTGACGATTTTCGCGAGCAAGCTCGCTCCTACAATGTTCATGCCCATCAGTCCATGAAGCCCTGGAGCTTCAGTTCGATGGAGCGCGGGTTTTCACCCTCGGCAATCGAGAGGATGCCTTCGAGCAACATCTCGCGATAACGCGACTGGCGCATGGCAATCGACTTGAGCTTGCTGGCCACCGGCAACAACACCAGGTTGGCACTGGCCACGCCGTAGATGGTGGCGACAAACGCCACGGCAATCCCGCTGCCCAGTTGCGACGGATCGGCCAGGTTGCCCATCACGTGGATCAGGCCCATTACGGCACCGATGATGCCGATGGTCGGCGCGTAGCCGCCCATGCTTTCAAAGACTTTGGCGGCGTTGATGTCACGGCTTTCCTGGGTGTAGAAATCCACTTCCAGGATGCTGCGAATCGCTTCCGGCTCGGCGCCGTCCACCAGCAATTGCAGGCCTTTGCGTGCGTAGCTGTCGGGCTCGGCATCGGCCACGCCTTCCAGTCCCAACAAGCCTTCCTTGCGCGCCGTGAGGCTCCAGTTGACCACGCGGTCGATGCCGCCTGGCAAGTCGACACGTGGCGGGAAAATAATCCAGATGAGGATCTGCATCGCGCGCTTGAACGAGCTCATGGGCGACTGCAGCAAGGCTGCGCCCACGGTGCCGCCGATCACAATCAACGCCGCCGGGCCGTTGGCCAGGGCACCCAGGTGGCCGCCTTCGAGGTAGTTGCCGCCGATAATCGCGACAAACGCCATGATGATGCCAATCAGGCTCAATACATCCATTAGAGACAGGCCTCCACCAGGTGCTTGCCGATGTCGTCCAGGCTGTAGACGGCGTCGGCCAGGTCGGCCTTGACGATGGCCATGGGCATGCCATAGATCACGCAACTGGCTTCATCCTGAGCCCAGATAGCGCTGCCGCCCTGCTTGAGCAGGCGCGCGCCTTCACGGCCGTCGGCGCCCATGCCGGTCAACACCACCGCCAGAACTTTGTCGCCGTAGGACTTGGCCGCAGAACCGAAGGTGATGTCCACACACGGCTTGTAGTTCAGGCGTTCATCGCCCGGCAGGATTTTGATCGCACCACGGCCATCGACCATCATCTGCTTGCCGCCAGGGGCCAGCAGCGCGAGGCCTGGGCGCAGGATATCGCCATCCTCGGCTTCCTTGACGCTGATGCGGCACAGCTTGTCCAGACGCTCGGCGAAGGCCTTGGTGAACGCGGCCGGCATATGCTGGATCAACACGATCGGGGCCGGGAAGTTGGCCGGCAGCTGGGTCAACACCCGCTGCAAGGCGACCGGACCGCCCGTGGACGTACCGATGGCCACCAGCTTGTAGGCTTTGCGCTTGGGTGCCGGTGAATGCGCGGTGGGCGCAGCCGCACGCACCGGAGCCACGGCCGGGCGCGCAACCGGCGCAGGCGCCGGGCGACCAAAGGTGCTGGGGGCTGCCGGTGGCGGCGCAACAGGTGCCGGCGCCGGCGCACTGAACAAGCTGCGACGGTTACTGCGGGAGATGCTGTGCACCTTCTCGCAGAGCATCTGCTTGACCTTCTCGGGGTTACGCGAGATGTCTTCGAAATTCTTCGGCAGGAAGTCCACCGCGCCGGCGTCCAGCGCATCCAGGGTGACCCGGGCGCCTTCGTGGGTCAGCGAAGAGAACATCAATACCGGGGTCGGGCAGCGCTGCATGATGTGCCGCACCGCCGTGATGCCGTCCATCATCGGCATCTCGTAGTCCATGGTAATCACGTCTGGCTTGAGGGCCATGGCCTGATCGATCGCCTCTTTGCCGTTGGTGGCCGTGCCGACCACCTGGATATTGGAATCCGATGAAAGAATTTCCGAGACGCGGCGGCGGAAGAAACCCGAATCGTCCACCACCAGGACCTTGACTACCATAAACACTCCGTTAGGCCGGGCGAGGGACAACCGCCCTGCCCGGGCCGAATCAAATACGCCGTGCGGCGTAACGCTTGAGCATGCTCGGAACGTCGAGAATCAGCGCGATCCGACCGTCACCGGTGATGGTCGCACCCGACATACCCGGGGTTCCCTGCAGCATTTTGCCCAAAGGCTTGATGACCACTTCTTCCTGGCCCACCAGTTGATCGACCACAAAGCCGATACGCTGGGTGCCCACGGAGAGAATCACCACATGGCCTTCGCGCTGCTCTTCGTGCTTGGCCGAGGCCACCAGCCAACGCTTGAGGTAGAACAGCGGCAACGCCTTGTCGCGCACGATCACCACTTCCTGGCCGTCCACCACGTTGGTGCGCGACAGGTCGAGGTGGAAGATTTCGTTGACGTTGACCAACGGGAAGGCGAACGCCTGGTTGCCCAGCATCACCATCAGGGTCGGCATGATCGCCAGGGTCAACGGCACCTTGATGACGATCTTCGAGCCCTGGCCCTTGGTCGAGTAGATGTTGATCGAGCCGTTGAGCTGGCTGATCTTGGTCTTCACCACGTCCATGCCCACGCCACGGCCGGACACGTCGGAAATCTCGGTCTTGGTCGAGAAGCCCGGCGCAAAAATCAGGTTGTAGCACTCGGTGTCGGTCAGGCGGTCGGCGGCGTCCTTGTCCATCACGCCACGCTTGACCGCAATGTTGCGCAGTACGGTGGGGTCCATGCCTTTGCCGTCATCGGTGATCGACAGCAGGATGTGGTCGCCTTCCTGTTCGGCCGCCAGAATCACTTTGCCCAGGCGGTTCTTGCCCGAGGCTTCACGTTCTTCCGGGGACTCGATGCCGTGGTCGACGGCGTTGCGCACCAAGTGGACCAGCGGGTCGGCCAGGGCCTCGACAAGGTTTTTGTCGAGGTCGGTTTCTTCACCCACCAGTTCCAGGTTGATCTCTTTCTTGAGCTGGCGTGCCAGGTCGCGAACCAGGCGCGGGAAGCGGCCGAAGACTTTCTTGATCGGCTGCATCCGGGTCTTCATGACGGCGGTTTGCAGGTCTGCGGTGACCACGTCGAGGTTCGACACGGCCTTTTGCATGGCCTCATCGCCGCTGTTGAGGCCCAGGCGCACCAGGCGGTTACGCACCAGCACCAGTTCGCCGACCATGTTCATGATGTCGTCCAGGCGCGCGGTATCAACCCGCACGGTGGTTTCGGCTTCACTGGCCGGTTGCTTGTCTGCAGCCGGGGCCGCAGCGGCACGCGCCGGTGCAGGCGCCGGCTTGGCAGCCACTGGCGCGGCGGCCCTGGCGGCTACCGGAGGCGGTGTTGCGACAGCGGCGGCAGTAGCCGCCGGTGCAGCAGCGCCAGCCACTTCAGTAAACTTGCCCTTGCCGTGCAGTTCATCCAGCAAGGCTTCGAATTCGTGATCAGAGATCAGCCCATCGGCGGCCGGAGCGGCAGCAGCGGGCGCTGCAGGTGCAGCGGCTGTTGCGGCGACTTCCGGCAGCGCGTCGGCGGCAAACGAGCCTTTGCCGTGCAACTGGTCCAGCAGCGCTTCGAACTCGTCGTCGGTGATTTCATTGCTGGCAGGCGCCGCTGCTTGCGTAGGCGCTGGCGCTGCGGCCACCGCGTCCGGGGCAAACTGGCCCTTGCCATGCAACTGGTCTAGTAACGACTCGAATTCGGCGTCGGTAATGTCTTCAGAGGTCGGCACTGAGGCCTGCGCACTGGCAACGGGGACTTCGGCCTGGGCCTTGATGGCGTTCAGCGAGTCCAGCAGTTGTTCAAATTCGCTGTCGGTCACATCGCCCGCAGGCTCGGCGACAGGTTCGGCCACCGCTACAACCACCGGCGCGTTGGCCGCAGGTTCTGCCAGGCGCGCCAGGGCGGCCAGCAGTTCCGGGGTGGCGGCGGTGATCGGTGCACGTTCGCGCACTTCACTGAACATGCCGTTGACTGCGTCCAGTGCTTCCAGGATCACGTCCATCAGTTCCGAGTCGACGTGCCGCTCACCCTTGCGCAGGATGTCGAACACGTTCTCGGCGATGTGACAGCACTCCACCAGCTCATGGAGCTGGAGGAAGCCGGCGCCCCCTTTTACAGTGTGAAAACCGCGAAAAATTGCATTGAGCAGGTTCGCATCATCCGGTCGGCTTTCCAGCTCGACCAGTTGTTCGGACAGTTGCTCTAAAATTTCGCCGGCCTCTACAAGGAAATCCTGAAGGATTTCTTCATCGGCGCCGAAGCTCATGGGTGTGCTCCTTAGAAGCCTAAACTGGACAGCAAATCGTCTACGTCGTCTTGCCCGGATACAACGTCTTCACGTTTATCGGCATGAATCTGCGGACCTTCACCCTTGGCGAGGTGTTTTTGTGGATCTTTTTCAGAAAGGATCGCTTCGCGGTCATGTTCGATGCCGGCAAACCGGTCGACCTGGCCCGCCATCAACACCAGTTTGAGCAGGTTGCTTTCCACTTCGGTGACCAGTTGGGTGACGCGCTTGATCACCTGGCCGGTGAGGTCCTGGTAGTCCTGGGCCAGCAGGATGTCGTTGAGGTTGCTGGAAACCGTGCGGTTGTCCTGCTCGCTGCGCGACAAAAAGCCTTCGACCCGGCGCGCCAGTTCACGAAACTCTTCAGCGCCCACTTCCCGACGCATGAACCGGCCCCAATCGTTGCTCAGGGCCTTGGCTTCACTGGCCATACCGTTGACCAGAGGCGTGGCGTTTTCCACCAGGTCCATGGTGCGGTTGGCCGCCGCCTCAGTCAGCCGGACCACATAGGACAGGCGTTCGGTGGCATCCGTGATCTGCGAGATTTCTTCGGCCTGGGGCATGTGCGGGTCAATCTGGAAATTGACAATCGCACTGTGCAACTCACGCGTAAGTTTGCCCACTTCCTGATACAGGCCGCGGTCACGGGTCTGGTTGAGCTCATGGATTAACTGCACCGCGTCACCGAACTGGCCTTTTTCAAGGCTTTCGACGAGTTGGTGAGCATGTTTTTTCAGGGTCGACTCAAAATCGCCCTGTGACGTTTCTTTATGCTCCATAGCTCCCCCGTGGCAGCATCAATGACCGATGCGTTCGAAGATTTTTTCGATCTTCTCTTTCAAGGCCAATGCAGTGAATGGCTTGACCACGTAGCCGTTGACCCCAGCCTGGGCGGCTTCGATGATCTGTTCACGCTTGGCTTCAGCGGTCACCATCAGCACAGGCAGGCTGCGCAGTTTTTCATCCGCGCGCACGTGGCGCAGCAGGTCGATACCGGTCATGCCCGGCATGTTCCAGTCCGTTA
The DNA here is from genome assembly GCF_034314165.1 of Pseudomonas sp. Bout1. Lineage (GTDB taxonomy): Bacteria > Pseudomonadota > Gammaproteobacteria > Pseudomonadales > Pseudomonadaceae > Aquipseudomonas. Next base: position 5,253,244 of record NZ_JAVIWK010000001.1, read on the forward strand.
CCAGAAAGTCGATGCTCCCGCTGTTGAGGATCGGAATCGCTGTAATGCCGTCATCCGCCTCGACCGTGTTAGTGAACCCAAGGTCACGCAACAGGTTTTTTATGATCCGCCGCATCGTTGAGAAGTCATCAACGATGAGGATTTTCATGTTCTTGTCCAATTCGACCTCCAAGCAGTCTTAAACGCGCCCAGCACCTGGGCGCGCCATATCAATCAACAGGCGTTACACAAAAAGGACTACCGGGGGCGCACCACGGGCCAAGCCCGTCCGGGCGCAAGGCCTGGACGGTATCGTTCGCAGTGTCCCCACACTGCCTGTCAGCGCGCTCGCCACTCTCCCAAACGCCCCCGCAAGCGGGCTGCGCACTGGCTGTGTAACTGGCTGACCCGCGATTCGCTGACCCCCAGGACCTCACCGATTTCCTTGAGGTTCAGCTCTTCGTCGTAGTACAGCGCCAACACCAGTCGCTCACGCTCCGGCAAATTGGCAATCGCGTCCGCCAGCGCACTTTGGAAGCGTTCATCTTCCAGGTCGCGTGACGGTTCGAGATGAGCACTCGCGCCGTCCTCGTGCAGCCCTTCATGCTCGCCGTCCTGTAACAGGTCGTCGAAACTGAACAGCCGGCTGCCCAAGGTATCGTTCAAAATCCCGTAGTAATCGTCGAGACTCAATTGGAGTTCGGCCGCAACTTCGTGATCTTTAGCGTCGCGACCGGTTTTTGCTTCAATTGAGCGAATTGCGTCACTTACCATCCGCGTATTGCGGTGTACCGAACGCGGCGCCCAATCACCTTTACGCACTTCATCGAGCATGGCCCCACGGATACGAATACCCGCGTAGGTCTCGAAACTCGCGCCCTTGCTCGCGTCGTACTTGGTCGACACTTCAAGCAAGCCGATCATCCCGGCCTGGATCAAGTCTTCGACCTGCACGCTGGCGGGCAGGCGCGCCAGCAAGTGATAGGCAATGCGCTTGACCAGGGGCGCATAGCGCTCGATCAATTCGACCTGACTGTCACGTGCCGACTTCTTGTAAAGGTTGTAGCCGCTGGCTGTCATAGCACCGGTCCTGCGCTCGTCTGATGCACCAATCGCTCGACGAAAAACTCCAGATGCCCGCGCGGGTTGGCGGGCAACGGCCAGGTATCGACCTTCTGGGCAATAGCCTTGAACGCCAATGCGCACTTCGAACGAGGGAACGCTTCATAGACCGCACGCTGCTTTTGCACGGCCTTGCGTACGCACTCGTCGTAAGGAACTGCGCCAACGTATTGTAAGGCGACATCGAGGAAGCGATCCGTGACCTTGGTCAACTTGGCGAACAGATTTCGCCCTTCCTGCGGGCTTTGGGCCATGTTGGCCAGCACGCGGAAGCGGTTCATGCCGTAGTCACGGTTAAGCAGTTTGATCAGGGCGTAGGCGTCGGTGATCGAGGTGGGTTCGTCGCACACCACCAGCAACACTTCTTGCGCTGCGCGCACGAAGCTGACCACGGACTCGCCGATCCCGGCGGCGGTGTCGATCACCAGCACGTCGAGGTTGTCGCCGATGTCACTGAACGCCTGAATCAGGCCGGCATGTTGCGCCGGGCTCAGGTGCACCATGCTCTGGGTGCCGGAAGCGGCCGGCACGATGCGAATCCCGCCGGGGCCTTGCAACAGCACGTCGCGCAGCTCACAGCGGCCTTCGATGACGTCGGCCAGGGTGTGTTTAGGCGTCAGTCCCAGCAGAACGTCGACGTTCGCCAGACCCAGGTCAGCATCCAGCAGCATGACGCGACGGCCAAGCTCTGCCAGGGCCAGGGACAAATTCACTGACACGTTAGTTTTCCCGACGCCACCTTTGCCGCCGGTCACCGCGATCACCTGTACGGGATGCATGCTGCCCATTTTATTTCTTTACCTTGTCTTGCTTAGACGCAGGCTACATATGTTGGCCGCGCGAACTGCTGGCAGACCATCGATGTAGATACTTTGCACTGTGTTCATGTTGTCCTCAGCCGACTCGTTTGTTCGGGCTGTGGTAGAGGTCAGCGAACATGTCGGCCATCGCTTCCTCACTCGGTTCTTCCTGCATTTGCACACTGACAGCCCGGCTGACCAACTGATGACGGCGCGGCAGATGCAAATCATCCGGGATCCGCGGCCCGTCGGTCAGGTAGGCAACCGGTAATTCATGGCTGATGGCCAGGCTCAACACTTCGCCCAGGCTCGCCGTTTCATCCAGTTTAGTCAGGATGCAGCCCGCCAGCCCGCAGCGCTTATAGCTATGGTAAGCGGCGGTCAATACCTGTTTCTGGCTGGTGGTAGCAAGTACCAAATAGTTTCTGGATTTGATCCCGCGCCCGGCCAGGCTTTCCAGTTGCATGCGCAGTGCCGGGTCGCTGGCTTGCAGGCCGGCGGTGTCGATCAACACCACGCGCTTGCGCAGCAGCGGGTCGAGGGCGTTGGCCAGGGACTGGCCCGGGTCGACATGGGTCACCGGCACATTGAGGATGCGGCCCAGGGTCTTGAGTTGCTCCTGGGCGCCGATGCGGTAGCTGTCCATGCTCACCAAGGCAATATTCGAAGCGCCGTACTTAAGCACATAACGCGCGGCCAGCTTGGCCAGGGTGGTGGTCTTGCCCATGCCGGCAGGGCCGACCATGGCAATCACGCCGCCTTCTTCCAGGGGTTCGATTTCCGGGGTGACAATCATCCGCGCCAAGTGGGCCAGGAGCATGCGCCAGGCCTGACGAGGTTCTTCAATCTGGGTGGTCAGCTGCAGCAGGTCGCGGGACAACGGGCCGGACAGGCCGATGCGCTGCAGACGACGCCACAGGTTGGCCTGCTGCGGCTGGCTGCCCTGCAACTGGTTCCAGGCCAGCGAGCCCAACTGCACTTCCAGCAGTTCACGCAGGCCATTGAGTTCAAAACGCATCGAGTCGAACACGCGCTGATCTACTGCTGGCGCCGGAGCGGGCGCAGCAGGACGTGGCGGTTCAACAAACGTCGGTTCTACCAGAGGTTCGGACGCCGTCAGCGGCAGGCCGGCAAACAGCTGGCGATTGGTGGTGGCGTCGCTGTCGCCACGCATGCTCAGTTCAGCCTGGGCCGAGACAATGCGCGAAGCGGTCTTGCGCAGCTCGTCTTCCAGTTCCATGTTTGGCACACGCGGCGCCAGGGCCGAGGGCTTGTAATCGAGGGCAGCCGTCAGCTCGACACCGCCGGCAATACGACGGTTACCGATAATCGCAGCGTCGGCGCCCAACTCATCACGTACCAGTTTCATGGCCTGACGCATATCGGCGGCGAAAAAACGCTTCACTTGCATATCCCACTACCTCAGCCGTTGGGCCCTACAGTCGCGACGATAGTCACTTGCTTGTTGTCAGGAATTTCCTGATAAGCCAAAACGTGCAAATTCGGAATAGCCAGGCGTCCAAACCGCGACAACATCGCCCGCACGGGCCCTGCTACCAGCAGGATCACCGGATGGCCTTCCATCTCCTGGCGCTGCGCGGCCTCAATCAACGAACGCTGCAGCTTCTCAGCCATGCTTGGCTCCAGCAACACGCCTTCATCGGCGCCCTGCCCTGCCTTCTGAATACTATTGAGCAATATTTGTTCCAACCTTGGCTCCAGGGTGATAACAGGCAGCTCGGAGTCAAGCCCTACAATGCTTTGAACGATTGCACGCGACAATCCGACGCGCACGGCGGCCACCAGGGCGGCAGTATCTTGACTCTTGGCGGCATTGTTGGCGATGGCCTCGGCAATGCTGCGAATGTCCCGCACCGGCACCTGTTCGGCCAACAGCGCTTGCAACACCTTGAGCAGTTGTGAGGTGGACAGCACGCCCGGCACCAGCTCTTCGGCCAGTTTTGGCGAAGCCTTGGCCAGCAATTGCAAGAGTTGCTGGACTTCTTCGTGCCCCAGCAGCTCGTGGGAGTGCTTGTACAGAATCTGGTTGAGGTGCGTTGCGACCACCGTACTGGCGTCGACCACGGTGTAGCCCAGCGACTGCGCCTGGCTGCGCTGGCTGATTTCGATCCATACCGCTTCCAGGCCAAAAGCCGGATCTTTGGCGGTAATGCCATTGAGGCTGCCGAATACCTGGCCCGGGTTGATCGCCAGTTCGCGGTCCGGGTAGATCTCGGCTTCGGCCAGGATCACGCCCATCAGGGTCAGGCGGTAGGCACTCGGGGCCAGGTCGAGGTTGTCGCGGATGTGCACGGTGGGCATCAAAAAGCCCAGGTCCTGGGACAGCTTCTTGCGCACGCCCTTGATCCGCGCCAGCAATTGCCCGCCTTGGTTGCGGTCTACCAGCGGAATCAGGCGGTAGCCGACTTCCAGGCCGATCATGTCGATCGGGGTCACGTCGTCCCAGCCCAACTCCTTGGTTTCCTGGGCGCGGGCTGGTGACGGCAGCAGTTCCTGCTGGCGCGCGACCTCCTGCTGGGCGATCACCTTGATGTTGTTTTGTTTTTTCCAGAACAGATAGGCACCGCCTGCCGCCAAGGCCGCCATGCTCAAGAACGAGAAATGCGGCATACCCGGCACGATGCCCATGATCGCCATGATGCCCGCCGCCACAGCCAGCGCCTTGGGCGAGGCAAACATCTGCCGACTGATCTGCTTACCCATGTCTTCGGAGCCCGAAGCACGGGTGACCATGATCGCCGCAGCTGTAGATAACAACAGTGATGGCAATTGCGCCACTAAACCGTCACCGATGGTCAGCAAGGCGTAAACCTTGCCGGCGTCGCCGAAGGTCATGCCGTGCTGGAAGATACCGACCGCCATGCCGCCGATCAGGTTGATAAACAGAATCAGCAGGCCGGCGATGGCGTCGCCGCGCACGAATTTGCTGGCACCGTCCATGGAACCGTAGAACTCGGCTTCCTGGGCGACTTCAAGGCGACGGGTCTTGGCCTGGTTCTGATCGATCAGGCCGGCGTTGAGGTCGGCGTCGATGGCCATCTGTTTGCCGGGCATCGCGTCGAGGGTGAAACGTGCGCTCACCTCGGAAATCCGCCCGGCGCCCTTGGTCACCACCACAAAGTTGATGATCATCAGGATCGCGAACACCACGATACCGACCACATAGTTACCGCCGATCACCACTTCGCCGAAGGCCTGGATCACCTTGCCTGCGGCGGCGTGGCCGTCCTGGCCGTGGAGCATCACCACGCGGGTAGAGGCCACGTTCAGCGCCAGGCGCAGCAGCGTGGCGATCAGCAGAATCGTCGGGAACACCGCGAAATCCAGTGGCCGCAGGGCGTATACGCACACCAGCAGCACCACCACGGACAGCGCGATGTTGAAGGTAAAGAACACATCCAGCAGGAACGGCGGCATCGGCAACATCATCATTGCCAGCATCACCAGCAACAACAACGGCACACCCAGATTGCCCCGCGAGAGGTCAGTCAGGGTGCCACGGGCCGTGTTGAGCATTTGAGAACGATCCACCGGTATTCCTCGTTTCCTTGAAGCAAACTTTTGACGCCGGGAGGCGTCCTGGAAGCGGTATTGCAAGAAGCCTTCCAACTTTTGCTTGAGGGGGACGGGAGGAGGATTTTTGTTGGGTAGGCGCATTTATCTTCGACGAAATAAATGCGCCCCCTTTTTTGCTTTGGGCGTACGAAAACGATCAGTCTTGGTCGACCTTGATCAGGGAGAAGCTAATGTTGTTCACGGACAGGTTTTCGAGGTAGCTGAACGTCACCTTAACGTTAGGATAAGCCGCTTGAGTCAGATAATAAGTATCTGAGCCACTTCGCATCCCAAGACCACCGGGAAGCTTGACAGGGAGTTTCGACTCATTCGGTTCCCCGAGAACGTTACGCACTGAACCCCGGTTCATATGCAGCCCGAACGGTTCAGGCAATTGACCTGTATAGACCGGCTGGCCAACTGTCTGGATCAAAGTGATCATTACTTTTTTCAAGCGCTTGGAATCAGCCCAAAACCATAGCTTCACGCCAGCTGCAGGATTCTGAAGTAAATCCTCATTGTCAGGCGTGTCAAACATTGGCTTCAACGGAAGGTTAAGAATTGCACCTTCGCTGACAAGCTCACCATAGGTGCGACCAAGCCCCACCAGCCAGCCGTTTATTGTGAAAGAGTCCATCAGTACCACCCCTGATCTTCATTTACTTTGTGCAGTTTGGCACGCGCGCCCTCAAGTTCAGACTCCGAGTACCCCTCCTCTAACAGGTAAGGCTTTATTGCATCGAAATTACTCTCAACTGCTTCCCGCAGATCGCCGGCGTCCAAACGTTGCCTAGCCTTAGTATTTCTACCGCCATATGTCTCGCTAAACCTTTGATGAACCCGTGCAGGAATAGCGATGCCGCCAACACTCCTCATTAATGCTCCGATTTCATCATCATCAAGCTCTGCTTTTGCTTCCAAATAACGCTTCAAGGCGGCCTGAGAGGGCATGTGATCCACATGTAAACCGTTTCTTGGTCGTCCACTGAATGCACCGTAAGTATCTACCTCCAACGGCTTTACCGCCGGCTTGGCAAACACCAAATACAACGGCGGCACACCCGAATCAGCAGGAAACGTGATGATCGTATCCTGCCAGGTAACGTCCTCAGCATCCCGTCCCGGATAGTGCGTAATCCCCGTCTCCTGCCCCACCGGAATCGGATGCACCAGCAGGTTATCCAACCTCTCAGGGGTACCGGGATAAGGCGTCGGCGCATTCACCACCGGGCCGTTGTTCGGCGTCCAGAGGATAGAAATACCGTCCAGCACCGCCACCATCGCGCTCTTGTCGGCGCTCCATCTGGCCTGTGTTACCGGCACACGATCGGCGCCACTGCCCGGCCTTGTATGCAGGCCGTAAACCCGCATGTCCCCAGCCTCATCAAAACGAAACTGGAAGCGCACCCGGGTACTGGCAACTTGCATGCTCGCCAATTGCTCCGTGCTGTGCAGCGTTGAATCCCCGATATCCCGTGGCCAAAAAGCCAACATCACGACATTCAACGCCGAGCTGGCTCCGGCAGCGGCCCCAGTAAGTCCGCGAACAGCCCAGGCACCAAGATCCGCGCCCAGCGTTCCCGCCACACGCCCAACAACGCCACCCGTACCCGTCGAGCCCATCAGTGCGACAGCGCCAAAATTGGCTGCACGTTCAGGAGTCTCTCCTGCGGCTGTCGAACCGACCGGGACTGAAATGCAGGACTTGGCGAATACGCAGACGCTTGCCGGTGGACTCGTCATAGCCGGTGTGACGAAGCTGGAAGGCGCCAGGCTGTCAACAGGCGGCATGCTTCGTGGTGCAACACGGGGCTGCGGGGCCGGCTCAAGGCTCTGGTACATCAGGCTTTGATTGGCGATCAACGTGGGCGGGGGGCTGCATTTACACCGGCACAGATCGCCGTCCAGAGCCGTTTGGCGCCCTTCCCACGTTTGAACCAGACGAGGGCCGATGCATTCGATAACACCCAGGCTTTCGCAGGTTGGGCAGGCAACTCTGTCGCCTTCCCGGGCAATCAGCTTCCCTTCGATTTCTGCACCATCAAGGCCGGCCTTAACCACACCGCGTGCCGTGGTTTTCGCCCCGTCGGTGATGTTGTAGCGCCTCACATCTGGCTCTCTATCAAGTAGCCGGGCTGCAGAAGACCCGGGATACCGTCGCCGTCTGCGTACTCAACAATCAATACACCGGTGCTGGCAGTAACTATCTCGCCGCGCATTCGAGTATTGGAACCCAATGTTGCATAGTCATAAGTCGCTTTAACGGGACGTGCAGCTTGCCTGGCCATGGACTCGTCCACGAGGTGCTGGCCTGCTGTTTTTGCATCTTCCATTGTGCTGTCCTTTTCTGGCGCCCAAGCGGGCTCGAACACCGCGAGGGTGTTGATTCATGAGGCGTGGGATCGCGCCTGAATGACGCGCAGGGGATATTGACGAAGACCCTGAAGCCAAACAACTGACCGTTCAGCTAGGTATTTAAGGGTGCGCGAAACGTCCGACAGGTATTTAGGGTTGCCGGTGGGAAAGTCGATCTCTAGTCTTCGGGCACCGCTGCAAACGCAGCGGGCGGGCGTCGCGGCCCGAGTGAATTCAGGCGCAAAGCGCCATTGTCCGCTTTCAGTTGACGCCTTTTTATCGTCTACTGTGCGGCGCCATGGTGGCTGTGCGCGGGATACCTTCGGGTATGCCGGTTTCCTGATCCCGGTCCGCGAACCTGCGTACAGCTACCACCCCATCGCGTCGCGGCGATAAGTGGCAGCTCCATTTAATTCAGGAGCTTCACAATGATCAAACCCACACCAAACCCTCCACTCGATTCCGAAACCCACAACACCCCCGTCGTGCTGTTCACCGTCATCGACGGCATCAGCACCGAAGACCTGCTGGTCAACCTCACCGAAACACTGGCTTCGGCCCACGCCCTGACCTGCGACTTTGCTTTTGAGCTGGAAGGATCAAAACGGGAAGGCGCGCTGGGGATTGCGCAGCTGATTGAGGTAGCGCGGTTGCTGGCAGATCGGGTGCTGGATGACATTGAGCAGTCAGCGCCAATGAGGTATCGCTAACAGCATGTGGTGAGCGGGCTTGCCCCGCGCTGGGCTGCGAAGCAGACCCGGCAAAATCACTGCGCGTGTCAGGCACTATGAGGTTGCCGGTTATGGGGCTGCTGCGCAGCCCAGCGCGGGGCAAGCCCGCTCACCACAGCAAGCCCGCTCACCACAGCAAGCCCGCTCACCACAAAAAGCGAAGCGGCTGCCCGCAGGGTTGTTCAGCAACCTCAAGAATCGCGACGCAAATCCGGCGGAATTGGCAGGTCTTTGAGCGGGTCTGGACGCTTGCCCTTGCCCGCGCGGTACTGGCGGATCTGGTACACGTACGCCAGCACCTGCGCCACCGCCAGATACAACCCGGCCGGAATCTCCTGGTCGAGGTCGGTGGAATAGAAGATCGACCGCGCCAACTCCGGCGATTCCAGCAGCAAAATATCATTGGCCACCGCAATTTCACGGATTTTCAACGCGGTAAAATCACTGCCCTTGGCCAGCAACATCGGTGCCCCGCCCTTCTCCGGGTCGTACTTGAGCGCCACGGCGTAGTGCGTCGGGTTGGTGATGACCACGTCGGCGTCGGGCACCGAGGCCATCATCTTGCGCTGGGACATTTCGCGCTGCAGCTGGCGAATCCGCTGTTTGACCTCGGGGCGGCCTTCCTGGTCCTTGTGCTCGTCGCGCACTTCCTGCTTGGTCATCAGCAGCTTCTTGTGGCTTTCCCACAGCTGGATCGGCGCATCCACCGCGGCAATGATGATCAACCCGCAGGCCATCCACAGCGAACTCCAGCCCACCACTTGCACACTGTGGATGATCGCCAGTTCGATCGGCTCATGGGCGATGCGCAGCAGGTCGTCGATGTCGGATGACAATACCGTCAACGCCACGAACAGGATCAGGATGAACTTGGCCAAGGCCTTGAGCAGTTCCACCAGGGCCTTGGTGGAAAACATCCGCTTGAGCCCGGGGCCAGGGTTCATTCGGCTGAATTTGGGCGCCATGCTGCCGGCGGCAAACAGCCAGCCGCCGAGGGAAATCGGGCCGATCAAGGCGGCCAGCAGCAAGGTGATCAAGATTGGCTGCACCGCCAGGATCGCGATCTTGCCGGAGTGCAGCAGGTACAAGCCCATGGCGCCCGGGCTCAACAGCACGTCACGGGGCAGGGAGAAATTCAGGCGCATCAGCTCCATCAGGTCCAGGGCCAAGCCACCGCCGTAGATCAGCAGCCCACCGGAACCGGCGAGCATGATCGCCAGGGTATTGAGCTCTTTGGAGCGGGCAATCTCGCCCTTTTCCCGGGAGTCCTTTTTACGTTTCTCCGTGGGGTCTTCTGTTTTGTCCTGGCCACTCTCGCTCTCGGCCATGGCTTACCGCGCCCGCGCCAAGTCACGTAAGAACTGCAAGGCGTCGGTCGCCAGCGGTTGATACTGATTGAGAATGTCAGCCATGCCGACCCAGAAAATCCCCATGCCCAGCACCAGGGTCAACGGGAAACCGATAGAGAAGATGTTCAACTGCGGCGCCGCGCGGGTCATCACGCCAAAGGCGATATTGACCACCAGCAGCGCGGTGATCGCCGGCAGTACCAGCAGCAACGAAGCACCCAGCACCCAGCTCAAGCGCCCCACCAGCTCCCAGAAATGATTGACCACCAACCCGCTGCCCACCGGCAACGTGGTGAAGCTTTCGGTCATGACCTCGAACACCACCAGGTGGCCGTTCATCGCCAGGAACAGCAAGGTCACCAGCATCGTCAGGAATTGCCCGATCACCGCCACCGACACGCCGTTGGTAGGGTCGACCATGGACGCGAAGCCCATGCCCATCTGGATCGAGATGATTTGCCCGGCGATCACGAAGGCCTGGAAGAACAGCGTCAGCGAGAAGCCCAGCAAGGCGCCGATGATGATTTGCTCGGCGATCAGCATCATCGCGCTGAGGTCCAGCGCATTCACCGGCGGCATCGGCGGCAAGCCCGGCACGATGACCACGGTGATCGCCACCGCGAAGTACAGGCGAATGCGCCGCGGTACCAGGGTGGTGCCGAACACCGGCATGGTCATCAACACTGCGGTAACCCGGAACAACGGCAGGATGAACGACGCCACCCAGGTGCTGATCTGGGTGTCGGTCAACGCCAACATCGAATTCACGCGGTCAGCCGATCAACTGCGGAATACTGCCGTACAGCTGCAGGATGTATTCCATGAAGGTTTGCACCAGCCACGGGCCGGCGACGATCAGGGTGATCAGCATCACCAGCAGGCGCGGCAGGAAGCTCAGGGTCTGTTCGTTGATCTGGGTCGCGGCCTGGAACATCGCCACCAGCAGGCCCACCAACAGGCTCGGCACCACCAGCACGGCGACCATCATGGTGGTCAGCCACAGCGCTTCACGAAACAGGTCGACCGCTACTTCTGGCGTCATGTTCTATACCCCACCAAAACTGCCCGCCAGGGTGCCGATAATCAGCGCCCACCCGTCCACCAACACGAACAGCATGATCTTGAACGGCAACGAAATGATCAGCGGCGACAGCATCATCATCCCCATGGCCATCAGCACGCTCGCAACCACGAGGTCGATGATCAGGAACGGAATGAAGATCATAAAGCCGATCTGGAACGCGGTCTTCAACTCCGAGGTGACGAACGCCGGCACCAGGATGGTCAGCGGCGCCATGTCGGGGCTGGCGATGTCGGTACGCTTGGACAAGCGCACGAACAGCTCAAGGTCGCTGGAACGGGTCTGCGACAGCATGAAATCCTTGATCGGGCCTTGTGCCTTGTCGATCGCATCCTGGGCGGTCATTTTTTCTGCCAGGTACGGTTGCAGGGCTTGCTGGTTCACCTTGTCGAACACCGGCGCCATGATGAACAGCGTCAGGAACAGCGCCATGCCGGTGAGGATCTGGTTCGACGGCGTCTGCTGCAGGCCGAGGGCCTGACGCAAAATCGAGAACACGATGATGATGCGGGTGAAGCTGGTCATCAGCATCACGAACGCGGGGATGAAGCTCAGTGCGGTCATGATCAGCAGGATCTGCAGGCTGACCGAATATTCCTGCGCGCCCGCCGCGTTGGTGCCCAGGGTAATCGCCGGGATCGACAACGGGTCCGCCGCAAACGCCAACGGCGCTGCGAGCAACAGCATGAGCGTCAATAAAACGCGCATTACTTCTTATCCTTCTGATCCTTGCCCAGCAACTCCATGAGGCGCTGGGCGAATTCCGGTGTGGCCGCTTGAGTCTGGGCCACTTCCATAGGTGTCTTGAGCACGTGCAGCGGGGTGATGCGGCCGGGGGTGATGCCCAGCAGAATCTGCTCATCGCCCACTTGCACCAGCACCAGCCGGTCCCGCGGGCCCAGGGCGCGCGAACCTACCAGTTCGATAACCTGCGCATTGCCAGGGCCGATGCGCTGCACGCGGCGCAGCACCCAGGCGAGCACAAAGATCAGCCCCACCACCAGCAACAAACCCAACATCAGTTGGGTCAATTGCCCGCCCACGCCGCTGCCGAGCGCCGGTGCGGCTGCCTGGGCGACCGGCTCTGCTGCCATTACGCTCAAGGGCAGCGTGGATAACAGTCCTACCAATGAGCGCTTCATATCAACGCAACTTCTTGATGCGTTCGCTCGGGCTGATCACGTCGGTCAGGCGGATGCCGAACTTCTCGTTGACCACCACCACTTCGCCATGCGCGATCAACGTGCCGTTGACCAGCACGTCCAGCGGCTCGCCGGCCAGGCGGTCCAGCTCGATCACCGAACCCTGGTTGAGTTGCAGCAGGTTGCGGATGTTGATTTCAGTGCTGCCGACTTCCATGGAAATCGACACCGGGATGTCGAGGATCACGTCCAGGTTCGGACCGTCCAGGGTCACCGGCTCGTTGTTCTTCGGCACGCTGCCGAACTCTTCCATGGGAATGCGATTGCCGACCGGTGCAGTGGCCGCATCGGCCGCCAGCAGCGCGTCGATATCGTCCTGGCCGACATCGCCGGTTTCTTCCAGGGCAGCCGCCCACTCGTCAGCCAGGGCCTGGTCTTCGGCGGAAGTGTTTTCGTGTTCAGTAGCCATTACATGTCCTCGGCGGAGCAGAAATTAGGTTGGATCAGCGACGGTTGATCGGTTCAATCACTTGCAACGCCAGGTTGCCTTTGTGAGAACCGAGCTTGACCTTGAACGACGGCACGCCATTGGCGCGCATGATCAGTTCTTCCGGCAGGTCGACGGGAATCACATCCCCCGGCTGCATGTGCAAAATATCCCGCAAACGCAGCTGGCGACGGGCCACGGTGGCGCTCAGGGGTACGTCGACGTCCAGCAGGTCTTCGCGCAGGGCTTTCACCCAGCGTTCGTCCTGGTCGTCGAGGTCAGACTGGAAGCCAGCGTCGAGCATCTCGCGCACCGGCTCGATCATCGAGTACGGCATGGTCACGTGCAGGTCGCCGCCACCGCCATCGAGTTCGATATGGAAGGTGGAGACCACAATGGCTTCGCTGGGGCCGACGATATTGGCCATGGCCGGGTTCACTTCCGAGTTGATGTACTCGAAATTGACTTCCATGATCGCCTGCCAGGCTTCCTTCAAGTCGATGAAGGCCTGCTCCAGCACCATGCGCACCACGCGCAATTCAGTCGGGGTGAACTCACGGCCTTCGATCTTGGCGTGACGGCCGTCACCGCCGAAGAAGTTGTCCACCAGCTTGAACACCAGCTTGGCGTCGAGGATGAACAGCGCGGTACCGCGCAGCGGCTTGATCTTGACCAGGTTGAGGCTGGTGGGCACGTACAGCGAGTGCACATATTCACCGAACTTCATCACCTGCACGCCGCCCACCGCCACGTCCGCCGAGCGGCGCAGCATGTTGAACATGCTGATGCGGGTGTAACGGGCGAAACGCTCGTTGATCATTTCCAGGGTCGGCATGCGTCCACGGACGATGCGATCCTGGCTGGTCAGGTCGTAGCTTTTGACGCTGCCGGGCTCGGCAGCCATTTCGGTCTGTACCAGACCATCGTCGACGCCATGGAGCAGCGCATCGATTTCATCCTGGGACAGCAGGTCTTGCACGGCCATGTCGTGATCCTACTGCAATACGAAATTAGTGAAGAGCACCTGCTCGATCACAGGCTTGCCGACTTCCTTCTGGGCCACTTCCTGCACGCTGGCAGTGACCTTCTGGCGCAGCATTTCCTGGCCCACCGGGGTGACGAGGGTGTCGAAGCCCTGGGCGGAGAACAGCATCACCAGGTTGTTGCGAATCACGGGCATATGCACCTTGAGGGCATCCAGATCGGCCTGGTTACGCGCCAGCAGGGTAATGCTCACCTGCAGGTAGCGTTGACGGCCGTTCTGATTGAAGTTGGCGACAAACGCCGGAAGCATCGGCTCGAAGATTGCCGGTTGCTTGACGTTGGGGTTGGCCTCGGCAGTCGCTGCCGGTTTGCTGCTGGCACTGTGCATGAAGTACCAGGTAGCCCCCACGGACACGCCGATCGCCAGGATCAAGCCCAGTACAATCAGCAGGATAAGCTTGAGCTTGCCCTTGCCTGCGGGTGCTTTTGCTACGTCGTCGCTCTTCGCCATGCCAATAATCCGTCACTATTCGGGGATTCATAGTTATGCGGAAGGCAAGAGCAAGTGTTATGCCAGAGTTGTCATGAAGACTGACGAAACAGGGACGATCCCTGTGGCGAGGGAGCTTGCTCCCGTTGGGCTGCGAAGTAGCCCCAAATCAGAGAGCAAGGTTTAACCGGTGTACGGCGGCGAAAAGCTTGGGAGGGCTTCGCCCTCCAACGGGAGCAAGCTCCCTCGCCACAGGATGGCCACCAAGCTCAGATCAGGCGTAATAGTCCACGGCGCTGGAGCCGATCACCGACTGAATCACCGGCGCTGCAACTTCGGCCACTTCACCGACACCGCCGCCATCAGCCCCATCACCACGCCCGCCACTGCCGCTGACGCCGCGGGCCTGGTTCTGCTGTTGCTGGTCCTGGCCCTGCTGACCCTGCCAGCCACGGGACTGGTCGGACACGTTGACGTCAACCTGGCCCATGCCCTGCTGGGCGAACATCTCGCGCAGGCGGCCCGACTGGCTTTCCAGGGCTTCACGCACCACCGCGTGGCCGCTCATGAAGGTGACCTGCGCCTGTTGGTCGGCGGACATTTTCACACTGATGTCCAAGCGGCCCAGTTCAGCGGGCTGCAACTGGATTTCCGCCGACTTGAGATTGGCGCTGGACAGGTACATGACCCGGTTCACCACCTCATCAGTCCAGCCGCTTTGGTGCATGGCCAGCGGCGCATTGGCCACCGGCGGCAGGGCATTTGCGGTTTTCGGCGTGGCGGCCTGGGTCAGCGCGGCGAGGCGGTTGGCGAAGTCATCGACACGGGTGTCGCTGCTGGCGTCCTTCAGGTCCTTGAGACCGCCTTCGATCAGGCCGGTAAAGGCTTTGTCGCCGCCCTGGTCGGCGCTGTCCTTGGTCGCCTGCTGATCGACCATATTGGCAAGGCCGGTGGCGAAGCTCTGCGCGGCAGTCGGTTGGTCCTGGGTTGGGGCTGAAGTGTTTTTTGCCGGGGCCTGGCTGCTGGCGGAAACGTGCCCGCCTTGCTCCATGGCCAGGCGCACGGTGGGCATCGCATCCAGCGGATCGGCCTCGGGGTCGAAGGTGGGTTTGGCATCGTCCGTGGCGGCCACTGGCGGTGCCACGACTGGCTGGGTTTTGTCGTCTTTTGCCGCAGCCGGTGCCGGTGTTTCTACAGGCGCAGGCGTAACAGGGACGGGAACAGGCACCACTGCGGCCACCAGCGCCGGGTCGACAGCGGGGTCGACCGGAGGTTGCTGGGCCAGGGACGGATCGTCTGCCGGGGCATTGTCATCGGCCTTGGCGGTGGTGTCCGAGGTATCGGGTTTGGCTGGCGGGGTGGCAGGCAAAGTCTTGCCGTTATCGGCAACTGCTGGGGTGCCGGCGGCAGGCTTGTCGTTATTGGCTGCGGGCTTGGTGCTGGTGTCCGCCGGCTTGTCGCGGGGCGATTTGATGGGTGTGTCGGTGGGTTTTGCCGCAGGCGCGGGGGCCTGTTTGGCGAACACCTGAGCGAAGCCCGGGGCCTTGTCCCGCGGGTCTGCAGCGGCTACCGGCGGATTGGCCGCGGGCGCTTGAGGCTTGGCCGCAGAGGCCGCCTGAAGCAGCGAGTTCGAGGTGATTGCCATATGAAGAGTCTCCGCCGCACAGGGGTCGAGGGTGCGGTTACAGGAGGTACAGCAAGAGTTGGGCCAGCTTTGGGGTTTGGTGTGTATATCCGTTGTTTTTGTCAGGGCTGCTATTGGTTCCGCTTTTACAGCGGGTCACTTTTGAAAGGAGCCCAAAAGTAACCAAAAGGCTCTTGCCCCACCACTCGGCACCTCGCTTAGGCTCGGTGTGCCCTCACTCCGGCATTACTACGCGGGCCGCCGCGACGGGCCGTCCCTGCCCCGTCGCGGCTAAACCGGCGTCCTGCCGGTTTACCCGCTCCGTACTACCTGCGTTCGGCCAGCGTGGTTGACGGGGCGCCTAAGATCAAGATCACAAGCAGATCAAGAACACAGCGGCCTACAGGCCGGCTTGAGTGTTAAAAGCCAGATCAAAAGCTAAAGCGGGCGGGCACGGTTCAAATGTGGGAGCTGGCTTGCCTGCGATGGCATCGCCGCGGTGTGTCTGAAAAACCGAGTCGCCTGCATCGCCGGCAAGCCAGCTCCTACAGCTTTTGCTCTGGCTTTTAACACTCAAGCCGGCCTGTAGGCCGCCGTGCCCTTGATCTGCTTGTGATCTTGATCTGACTGCCCCATTCAGCCCGAGGCCGAACGCAGGGATTGAGGAGCGGGTAAACCGGCAGGACGCCGGTTTAGCCGCGACGGGCCAGGGACGGGCCGTCGCGGCGGCCCGCTTCGCGGTGCCGGAGTGAGGGAACGCCGAGCCTAGGCGAGGCGCCGACAGGCGGGGCAGAGCCATTTGCTTACTTTGGGGCTTTTCCAAAGTGAGCCGCTGTAAGAGCGGAACCCTAAGCCGCCATGACCTAAATAACGGATATGTACACCAATAGCGTCAGAGCCCAAACCGCCCCCGCTCATGCTCATACAACGGCCGCACCAGCGCGAATTCATGGTCAATCTCATCCACCAATCGCCCCAAATCCGTAACCACAGGCTTGGCCGACTTATCCTCAAGCAACTGACAAAGTTCAGCCAACCGCACAGCCCCAAGGTTACCGCTACTCCCCTTGAAGCTATGCGCAATCCGCCCCAACGCCTTGGCGTCATCCCGCGCCCTGCGCAACGCCTCGACCCGCTTTTGCGAGTCATCAAGAAACGTATCGAGCAACTTCGGATACTCGCCCTCCATGACCTCCTGCAAGCCAGTCAGCACATCGGGGTCCAGATGAATCTCTGCCACTTGTTCGCTCCTTGAATCAAGAATCGGCGGATTATGCCAGAGCCGTCCATGAAAACTCCACGCACACACACCGCCCTCCGTCAGTCCAGCCTACATCGCTGCTCAACTGCCGCACCAGGCTCAACCCCCGACCAGACAGACGGTCAACATCCAACGGCCTGCCCAACACCTTCTCCACATCAAACCCCGGCCCACTGTCCTCGATCCGCAAGGTCAGGCGACCACCCTCCCCAGTCGGCACCACATTCAGGTGCACCCGCACAAACCCGCTGCTCAACTGCGCCAACCGCTCATTACGCTCAAGGTAATAGGCAGCAAACCCCTCGGCATCCCGCTTGAGCCGCGAATCCAGCCGCAGTACGCCATGCTCCAGGGCATTGGAATACAGCTCCGCCATCACGCTATACAACGCACCGCTCTGCTCGCGCAGCCCATGAATTTCCAACAGCAGTTGCAGCAAATACGGCAAAGGGTTGTAGGACTTAAGCGTCTGGGCACGAAACTCAAAACTCACCGACCAATCCAGCGGCGAAGACTGGCCGCTGTCGGAATACACCACCGACGGCGACCGCAACGGCTCACCCGCCTGCAGGCTGATCTCCACCATGCTGATGTCATCGCGCACCTCGCCGCGAAACCCCGCCAGCGCCTGCTCGATCTCTTCAAATAAGCGGTCAGGCTCGCGGTTGGCCGCAAACACCTGCTGCAAACGCTCGGCGCCAAACAACTGCTCATGGGCATCTGCCGTATCCAGCACGCCATCCGACAGCAAAAACACCCGGTCACCCAGCGCCATCGGCCAGACTTCAGTGCGGTCATCAAACGCCTCGGCCGCCAGCACCCCCAATGGCAGGTGCCGCGACACCAGCGGCGTGCGCTTGCCCGTGGCGATGTCATGCACATAGCCCTCGGGCATGCCGCCGTTCCACACTTCCACCACCCGCCGCTGCGCGCTGAGGCACAGCAAGGTGGCGCAACAGAACATGTCTATCGGCAGGATGCGCTTGAGCTTGGCGTTCATCTCTCGCAGGGTTTGTGCCAGGCCGTAGCCCTTGGCGGTCATGCCATAGAACACTTCCGCCAGCGGCATGGCGCCGACCGCCGCCGGCAAACCATGGCCGGTAAAGTCCCCCAGCAGCACATGCATATCGCCCGACGGCGTGTAGGCCGCCAGCAGCAGGTCACCGTTGAACAACGCATAGGGCGATTGCACGTAGCGGATGTTCGGCGCGGCATTGATACAGCCAGAATGCGCGACCTTGTCGAACACCGCCTTGGCCACCCGTTGCTCCTGCAGCAGGTAGTCGTGGTGCCGGGCAATCAGGTCGCGCTGCTGCAACACGGTGGCTTGCAAACGGCGCAGGCGGTCCATGGCGTTGATCTTCGCCGCGAGGATCACCTGGTTATAGGGCTTGGCCAGGAAGTCGTCACCGCCGGCATCCAGGCATTGGGCCAGGGCTTCGCTTTCGCGCAGGGAGGTGAGAAAGATGATCGGCACCAGCGCCTCACCCGCCAGTTGCTTGATCTGCCGCGCCGCCTCGAAGCCGTCCATCACCGGCATCAGCGCGTCCATCAACACCAACTGTGGGCGTTCGCGGGTGAACACTTCCACGGCCTCTTCGCCGTTGCTGGCGGTTATTACCTGGTGGCCCTGGCGGCGCACGATGGTCGACAGCAACAGCAGGTCGGCAGCGCTGTCTTCGGCAATCAACACCGTCAGCGCTTCAAGCACCGGGGCCAGGACGCTCAAGTGAGGTCGAACAATTTGTCGAAGTTGGAAATGGCGAGGATCTTGCGCACGTCAGAGTTGCTGTTGACCACCTGCACCTCGGCATTGTCGCCACCGGCATGGTCGCGCAGCAGCAGGAGCATGCCCAGGGCCGAGCTGTCCATGTAGGTGGTTTCTTTCAGGTCCACTACGTAGGTTTCCGGCACCTTGTAAAACCGCTCGTAGGCATCACGAAAGGCCTGGTGGCTACCGAAATCGAATCGCCCCCTGACAGTAATCGTCAACTTCGTCCCGTCCAGGGACACTTCTGATTCGACTGGCATACGACTGCTTCCTTGTCATTGGCAATGTGCAACAAGGTTTAGCAGGTGATGGGGCAGTGGGCAAATCCATGTAGGAGCGAGCTTGCTCGCGAAGAACGCAAGACCAGCGCGTAAATCCTGATTGCCCCGCGTTATCGTTGACGACCTTCGCGAGCAAGCTCGCTCCCACAGGGGCTGCGGCGTTGTTAATAGGGGCTTTGGCGGGGAAGACGCTGGGACAGTTCATCGAGCAACTTCTGCTCGCGCTTGTCTTCCAGCGCGCGGGCTTCGTCGATGTAGCGCTGCACCAGTTTGCGCAGGCCTTCGACCCGGGCGTAGGCCTGTTGCCAGCTGTCGCGGGCCTTGTCGACGTTGGCCTGGTGCCAGGCCAGGCTCTGGCGCTGCTGGCCGACGGCGGTTTCCAACTGGTTGAGAAAGCCCTGGTAGCCCATCAGCCATTGGCCGGAGACGCCCTTGCTGCCACGCTCGATCCACTGCTGCTGGTACTCGCCGCGAAAGCGCTCCAGGTCGCCCAGTTTGCTTTCTGCCAGGCGAACCTGGCCCTGGAAGTAACCCAGGCGCTGGACGGCGGTTTTTTCGGCTTTTTCGGCCATGTCCACCACCGGGGCAAGGCGTGCGGCGCGGGTGTTGGCCATGGTTTATCCGCCTGGCGCCGGCGCGAAGATCGTGCCCAGGTGTGCCTCGCTTTCACCCATACTGATCTTGTCGTTGAGGCCCTGGCGCAGGTAAGTCACCAGTTGCGGTTGCAGGGCAATCGCCAGGTCGGTCTCGCGATCACCGCCGGCCACATAGGCGCCGACGCTGATCAGGTCGCGGCTCTGTTGATAGCGCGACCACAGTTGCTTGAACTGCTGCGCACGCATCATGTGCTCAGGCGTGACCACCGACGGCATCACCCGGCTGATGGAGGCTTCGATATCGATGGCCGGGTAGTGCCCTTCCTCGGCCAAGCGCCGCGACAGCACGATGTGCCCGTCGAGCACGCCCCGCGCCGAGTCGGCAATCGGGTCCTGCTGGTCATCGCCTTCGGACAGCACGGTGTAGAACGCGGTGATCGAACCACCACCGGCTTCGGCATTACCGGCACGTTCCACCAGCTTGGGCAGCTTGGCGAACACCGACGGCGGGTAGCCCTTGGTGGCCGGGGGCTCGCCGATGGCCAGGGCGATTTCCCGCTGGGCCTGGGCGAAACGGGTCAGGGAGTCCATCAGCAACAGAACGTTTTTACCCTTGTCGCGAAAATATTCGGCGATGCGCGTGCAGTACATCGCGGCACGCAGGCGCATCAGCGGCGCGTCATCCGCCGGTGAGGCGACTACGACTGAACGCTTGAGGCCTTCTTCGCCGAGGCTGTGCTCGATGAATTCCTTCACCTCGCGGCCCCGCTCGCCGATCAGCCCGACCACGATGATGTCGGCCTCGGTGAAGCGGGTCATCATGCCCAGCAGCACCGATTTACCCACGCCGGTACCGGCAAACAGGCCCAGGCGCTGACCGCGGCCCACCGTCAATAAACCGTTGATGCTGCGGATGCCCACGTCCAGCGGCACGCTGATGGGGTTGCGCTTGAGCGGGTTGATGGTCGGGCCGTCCATCGGCACCCAGTCTTCGGCCTTCATGCCGCCCTTGCCGTCGAGGGCGCGCCCGGCGCCATCGAGTACGCGACCGAGCATGCTCATGCCCATGGGCAGGCGGCCGGTGTCGGCCAACGGCACCACGCGGGCGCCGGGTGCAATGCCGGCGACACTGCCGACGGGCATCAGGAAGACTTTGCTGCCGGAGAAGCCCATCACTTCGGCTTCGACCTGCACCGGGTGGTAGCTGTCGTCGTTGATCACCATGCAGCGGCTGCCCATGGCGGCGCGCAGGCCTTCGGCTTCCAGGGTCAGGCCGACCATGCGCAGCAGGCGGCCCTCCAGGATCGGCTGGCCCGGCAACTCGGTGACTTCGGCATAGCCACCCAGGCGCTTGGCAAAGCTGGTGCGATCAAGGCGCATCGGGGGTATCCAGCTCGACGCTCAGGTCTGGCTCTGCCGGGTGTAGCGCCTGCTCGTGCAACTGGTCAAACAGCTTGGCCATGATTTGGGTGATGCGCGTCTCCACCGTGGCGTCGATACGGCTGTGTTCGGTCTCCACCCGGCAGCCACCGGGCAGCAGCGCGACGTCTTCGACAATGCGCCAGGTTTCTTCATGGCGCTCGCGCAGGGCTTTGACCTGTTCGAAATCCTGCGGGTTGATGTACAGCCGCACGTTGCCGACGCCCAAAGGCAGCAGCTTGAGGGCTTCGCGCATCACGCTTTCGATTTGCGTGGAGTCCAGGGCCAGCTCGCGCTGAATCACCTGGCGGGTGATGTGCTCCACCAGCCCGACCATGGCTTTTTCGATCTGCGAATCCTGCTCGGCGATAGGCTCGAACAGGCTGCCCATCAGGGTTTCCAGGCTGGCGAGCTTGACGCTCAGGGCCGCCTCGGCTTCCTGGCGAACCTTGAGCGTGGTGCTGCGAAAACCGTCTTTTTCGCCGGTGGAAAAGCCCTCGTTGTAGGCTTCCTGGCGAATGCTTTCGAGCTCTTCGAGGGTCAGTGGCTGGACTTCTTCCAGCGGCACTTCTTCCATTTCGGCCGGGGTTTCTTCTACCGGCGCGGGCTCAGGCTCCGGACGATGCGGGTCGAAACTGGGCAGCGACCAGACGTCGAACCCTCCGACGTCCCGTGCGCGAATCAGATCGCTGGGCGTCTCATCTTTGTTCGACATGCGCGGCGCCTTAAATCATTTCTTCGCCGCCCTTCCCACCGAGAACGATTTCTCCGGCTTCGGCCATACGGCGGGCAATGGTGAGGATCTCTTTCTGCGCAGTTTCCACGTCGCTGACGCGCACCGGGCCCTTGGCCTCCAGGTCGTCGCGCAACAGTTCGGAAGCCCGCTTGGACATGTTCTTGAAGATCTTTTCCTTGACGCCTTCGTCCGAGCCCTTGAGGGCCAGCACCAACACATCGGAGGACACTTCACGCAGCAACGCCTGGATACCACGGTCGTCGACGTCGGAGAGGTTGTTGAACACAAACATCAGGTCTTCGATCTGCACCGACAGGCTGTCGTCGATCTCGCGGATCGAGTCCATCAACTGGCCTTCCACCGAGCTGTCGAGGAAGTTCATGATGTCGGCCGCACGTTTGATGCCGCCCAGAGTGGTACGCGACGCGTTGGAGTTGCCCGAGAACTGCTTCTCGAGAATCGTGTTCAATTCTTTCAAGGCTGCCGGCTGCACGGTGTTCAGCGAGGAGACGCGCAGGATGATGTCCAGGCGCACCTTGTGGTCGAAATGGCCGAGCACTTCACCGGCCTGGTCAGGGTCCAGGTACGCCACCACGATCGCCTGGATCTGCGGGTGTTCGTAGCGGATCACGTCGGCCACGGCGCGCGGCTCCATCCACTTGAGGCTGTCGAGGCCGCTGGTATTGCCGCCCAGCAGGATGCGGTCGATCAGGCCGTTGGCCTTGTCTTCGCCAAGGGCCGAGGTGAGCATCTTGCGAATGTAGCTGTCGGAGCCGACACCCAGGCTGGTCTGGTCGCCGACGATCTCGACGAACTCGCTCATCACCTGCTCGACTTGCTCGCGGTGCACATTGCGCATTTGCGCCATGGCCACGCCCACTCGCTGAACCTCTTTGGGGCCCATGTGGCGCAGCACTTGGGCGGCGTCGGTTTCTCCCAGGGACAGCAACAGCACGGCGGCTTTGTCGACCCGGGAGAGTTTGGCTACAGCGACTCGAGCATCACTCATCTGCGTTAATCCACTCTTTCACGACCTGGGCCACACGCCCCGGGTCTTCGGCCACCAGGCTCTTGATTGCGTTCAACTGAGCGTCATAACCCTCGCTCGGGCTCGGCAACAGAATGCTTTGCGGGCCACCAAGGCTTACGCGGTCGTTGGCCAGTTCGCCATCGAGGCCGCCCATGCCACCCAACTCGACGTCGCCACCGGCCAGGGCCAGCTGCTTTTTGCCGTGGCCGGTGATGTTGTTGAGCACTGGGCGCAGCACGCCGAACACCAGCACCAGGATGAACAGCACTCCCAGCACTTGCTTGACGATGTCCCAGAACCACGGCTGAGTATAGAACGCTGCCTCGGCGATGACTTCGCCACGCTCGGCGGAGAACGGCATATTGATCACGCTGACGCTGTCGCCACGGCTGGCATCGAAGCCCACCGCGTCCTGCACCAGCCGGGTGAAGCGCGCCAATTCATCGGCGCTCCACGGGGCACGGGTGACGGCGCCGTCTGCGGCGTTGATCTTGACCTGGTCATCGACAACCACCGACACCGACAGGCGGTTGATCCGGCCCTGTTGCTGCTTGGTGTGGCTGATGGAGCGGTCAAGCTCGAAGTTCTTGGTGGACTGGTTGCGCTTGTCTGCCGGGTACGGCGCGAGCATTGGCTGGCCGGTGGCCGGGTCCATGATCTGCTGACCGTTGGCGTCCAGCAGCGGCTGGCCAGGTTGCACCGCGCCTGCGGTAGCGGCAGCGCCACCGGTGGTTTGCGGAGCGGTGGCCGGGGCCGGCGGCTGGTTGCTCAGGGCACCCGGCACGCCTTGCGGGCCATTGCTGGCGGTGCGTTGCTCGGTGGTCGATTGCTCGCTGCGCAGCGCCGGTTGGTCCGGATTGAACTGCTCGGAGGTCGATTCGACGGCGCTGAAGTCCACGTCGGCCGACACTTCAGCCTTGTAGCGGTCGTTGCCCAACACCGGTTGCAGGATGTTATGCACGCGCTGGGTCAGCATGCTTTCCATACGGCGGCTGTAGTCGAACTGCTTGCCGGCCATGGTCAGCGAGGAGTTTTCCGCGAGGTCCGACAGCAGGTTGCCCTTCTGGTCGACCACGGTGATTTGCGACTTGCTCAATTCGGGAACGCTGGTGGCCACCAGGTTGATGATCGCCAACACCTGGCCAGGCTCAAGCGAGCGGCCGGAAAACAGTTCAACCAGTACCGAGGCGCTGGGCTTGCGTTCATCGCGCACAAACACCGAGCTTTTCGGAATTGCCAGGTGCACACGGGCGCCCTTGACGTTGTTCAACGCAGAGATGGTACGCGCCAGTTCGCCTTCCAGGCCGCGACGGTAGCGGGTGGCTTCCATGAACTGGCTGGTGCCCAGGCCCTGGTCCTTGTCGAGGATTTCAAAGCCGATATTCGCGTCGGACGGGGTCACGCCGGCCGCCGCCAGTTTCATCCGCGCACGGGCCACATCATCGGCCTTGACCAACAGGGCGCCGGAATTCGGTTCGACGGTGTAGGCAATGTCTGCCGCCGCCAGGGTTTCCATGATCTGCTTGGAATCCATGCCCGCCAGGCTGCCGTACAGCGGGCGGTAATCCGGTTGCTGGGACCACAGCACCACGGCAAAACCAATCGCCACGCTGGCAGCCAGGCCGACCATCAGGCCCACCTGACGCAACATGGTCATCTCGGAGAGGTTTTCCAGGAACGACAGCCCGAACAGCGGCGGCTTGCCGTCTGCCTTGGCGGGTGCGTTATCCACGACTGCTTCTGCCATGACTCAAATCGTCCTTAAACCGGCATCTGCATGATGTCTTGATAGGCTTGAACCAGCTTGTTACGCACCTGGGTCAAGGCCTGGAATGAAACGCTGGCTTTTTGCGAGGCGACCATCACGTCGGTGAGGTCCACGCCGCTTTTGCCGATCTCGAAGGCGGTCGCCAACTGATTGGATGCCTGCTGGGTATCGCTGACTTTGTTGATGGCCTGGCCGAGCATGTCGGCAAAGTTGCTCTGGCCCAATTCCGGTACGGCTTGCGCGGCGGATTTCGGTTGAGCCATGGCATCCATTTGCATGGACCGCATATCCAACATCAACCGATTGAACTCAACACCTTGGCTCATGAACTTCTCTCTCCGACGACCCGCAATTTTTTGACACTACGCAGCGGTTACTGGGGTGGTAGCAACAAGGGTGCCAGCTCCGTGGCAATTCGTAAGAAAAGGCGACTAACCCTGTCGGCTTCGAGAATTTTCAGGTGGCGTAGAGGTAGGCTTCCACGTCCATGCCGGCATCGCGCATTTGTGCCAGCTTGTAGCGCAAGGTGCGCGGGCTGATGCCCAGGCGCTCGGCGGCTTCTTTGCGGCGCCCGCGCTCGGAGCGCAGGGTGTCGATGATCATCTGGAATTCGCGGCGGCGCAGGTCGTCGCCCAAGGCACCGGCCGACTCGGCAGGCGCGGCGTCAACCTGCGAAGCCGCAGCCAGGCTCGGCAACGGCGCTGCGCCCGTGCCCATGGCCAGGCAGAAATCCTGAGGCTGGATCAGGCCGCCCTGCTGCAAGATCAGCGCACGCTGGATCGCGTTGTCCAGTTCCCGCACGTTGCCGGGCCATGGGTAGCTGATCAGGCAGGCCTGGGCATCGGCCGACAGGCGCGCCTGGGCATGCTTCATTTTATTGACGTGCTTGCCCAGCAGGCGCTCGGCCAGCGGGATGATATCGGCCGGGCGCTCGCGCAACGGGCGCCAGGCCAACGGGAACACCGAGAGCCGGTAGAACAGATCTTCACGGAAGCGCCCCGCCGCCACTTCGCCCGCCAGGTCGCGGTTGGTGGTGGCGACCACGCGAATGTCCAACTGGATCGGCTTGCGTGCGCCCACCCGCTCTACTTCGCGCTCCTGCAATACCCGCAGCAATTTGGCTTGCAGGCCCAGGGGCATTTCGGAGATTTCGTCGAGCAGGATGGTGCCGCCGTCAGCTTGTTCAAACTTGCCGGCTTGCGCCGCGATGGCGCCGGTGAACGAGCCTTTTTCATGGCCGAACAAGGTGGCTTCGAGCATGTTGTCGGGGATCGCAGCGCAGTTGATCGCAATGAACGGCTGGCTGGCGCGGCGGGATTGCTGGTGAATATAACGCGCCAACACTTCCTTGCCGGTGCCCGACTCGCCGGAAATCAACACCGTGGAATCACTGCGGGCGACACGGGCTGCCAGTTCCAGCAATTGCGCACTGGCCGGCTCGAACGCAATCGGGCCTTCGCCATCGGCAGCGCCCGCCGTGCCAAGGGCATGCCGGGCAACCAGCTCGATCAAGGCTTTGGGTTCGAAAGGTTTGACCAGGTAATCCGCAGCGCCCTGGCGCATGGCATCGACGGCGCGTTCCACGGCACCGTGGGCGGTCATCAGCAGCACCGGCAATTGCGGCTGGCGCGCACGTAACAGGCCGAGCAATTGGTGGCCGTCCATGCCCGGCATGTTCACGTCGCTGACCACCAGGCTGAAGGACTCATGCTCCACCGCGTCCAAGGCCTCTTCGGCAGAACCGACCGCCCGGTAGTCATGGCCCGCCAGCAACAGCGTGTCAGCCAATGCTTCACGCAGGGCGCGATCGTCTTCAACCAATAGAACCTTGATAGCCATGACTTTTTACTCCGCGCTGAGGGCGCATGAAAACAGCGGCAGCGTGATCAACGCGCACGTGCCGCGACCCAACCGGGAATGCAGCTGCAATTCTCCCTGATGCGCGCGGGCGACCGCCTTGACCACGGTCAGGCCCAGGCCGGTACCGTTGGTCTTGGTGGTAAAAAAAGGCTCGCCGAGGCGTTGCAGCACCACCGGGTCAATCCCGCTGCCGCTGTCGCTGATACTCAGGCGCAGGGTGTTGCCACGGTTGTACAGGTGCACTTTGAGTCGTGCGCCGGGGCCGCTGGCCTGGGTCGCGTTTTCGATCAGGTTGAGCAGCGCGCCCACCAGGGTGTCGCGATTGCACAGCAACTCGCCGAGGTGGCTGTCGCACTGCCAACGGACTGACGCTTCCTGGACATGCGTCGCGGCGGCGGCTTGCAAAGACTGCATCAATGCGGCCGGGGTAACGCGATCGGTCAGCGGCAATTCGCCGCGGGCAAACACCAGCATGTCGCGCACCTGATGCTCCAGCTCGTGCAGGCGCTCCTTGAGGCGCCCGGCAAACCGCTGGTGAGTGGCCGTGGGCAATGTTTCGTCAGTCAAATGACTGGCGTATATCAATGCGGCGGAAAGCGGCGTGCGAATCTGATGCGCCAGGGAAGCGACCATCCGCCCGAGCGATGACAAGCGCTCATGCCGTGCCAACTGATCTTGCAGATGACGGGTTTCAGTCAGGTCGTTGAGCAACACCAACTGGCCCGGCTCGGCATCCAGGGAACGGGTGGCGATGGACAGGCGACGCCCGTCCTTGAGGGAGATTTCGTGGCCATCGTCTTCTCGCGGCGCAAAGCAGCGGGTAATGACTTCGCGCCACAGTTCGCCTTCGAGTGGCAGGCCGAGCATGTCGCACGCTGCCGGGTTGGCTTCGCGCACGCGGCCCTGGTCGTCGATGACGATCACGCCACCGGGCAGCAGGTCGAGGAGATTTTGCAGACGGTTGGCCAGGCGCTCTTTTTCCGCCAGCTCTTCCATGCGCTGGGCACTGACCACCGCCAATTCGCCTTTGAGCTCGCAAACCCGGGCCTCCAACAGGCTGTAGGAGTCCGTCAACTGGCTCGACATCTGGTTGAACAGGGAGAACGCCTGTTCAAGCCCAAGGCGACTGATCTGCTCTACGGAGGGGGCAGGCCCCTGAATATCAGGGACCGAAGATAGTTGGGCGGCGTGGGGCATCATGCTCTCTCGCTTGGCTGACCGTCAGTTAAACGGAACGTTGCGAGTGCTGTAGCAATACCCGTGCCTAAAAAAATAGGCTTAGTTTTCAGTCAGTTGAAAAACAGGCGTCAATCATCTGCCTGTTCATCACCTTCTTTGCGGCTCATGCCGTACTTGCGCATCTTCTCCACCAGGGTGGTACGGCGGATGCGCAGGCGCTCGGCGGCACGGGCAACGATGCCGTTGGCGTCATCCAGGGCTTGCTGGATCAGGCCTTGTTCGAGGCTGCCAAGGTAGTCTTTCAAATCCAGGCCTTCGGGCGGCAACATCGCGGTATTGCTGAAATCCGGGGTGTGCCCGTTGATGGCCACGCGCTCTTCCAGGTCGCTGCGCAGGCTGTCCACCAGTTGCTCGTCTTCGTCGTCGACGTAGCGGAATTTCTTCGGCAACTCGACCACGCCGATCACCCCGTACGGGTGCATGATCGCCATGCGCTCCACCAGGTTGGCCAGCTCACGCACGTTGCCCGGCCAGCCGTGGCGGCACAGGGACATGATCGCCGCCGAATTGAAACGAATCGAGCCGCGCTTTTCGTGTTCCATGCGCGAGATCAATTCGTTCATCAGCAACGGGATGTCTTCGACGCGCTCACGCAGGGGCGCCATCTCGATCGGGAATACGTTGAGGCGGTAGTACAGGTCTTCGCGGAAGCTGCCGACCTCGATCATGCTTTCGAGGTTTTTGTGGGTGGCGGCAATGATCCGCACGTCGACGCTCTGGGTCTTGTTGCTGCCCACGCGTTCGAAGGTGCGCTCCTGCAGGACCCGCAGCAGCTTGACCTGCATCGGCAGCGGCATGTCGCCGATTTCGTCGAGGAACAGGGTGCCGCCGTTGGCCAGCTCAAAACGCCCGGCACGGCTGGTGATCGCCCCGGTAAAGGCACCTTTCTCGTGGCCAAACAGTTCGCTTTCCAGCAGCTCTGCCGGGATCGCCCCACAGTTGACCGGCACAAAAGGCCCGTCGCGGCGCTTGGAATGGTAGTGCAGGTTGCGCGCGACCACTTCCTTGCCGGTGCCGGACTCGCCGAGGATCAGCACGCTGGCGTCGGTGTCGGCCACTTGCTGCATCATCTGGCGCACGTGCTGGATCGCACGGCTGGTGCCGACGAGGCTGCGGAACAGGTTGGGTTCGCGGTGACGGCCGCGCTCGCGGGCCTGGTCGTACATCTCGCGATAGACCTGGGCACGGTGCAGGGAGTCGAGCAATTTGCTGTAGCTGGGGGGCATTTCGAGGGTGGAAAGCACGCGGCGGCGCTGGTCTTCCGGCAGGTCGACAGAAGAAATATCGCCCATTAGCAACACCGGAAGGAACTCATCCCAGGTTGACAGGGTCTTTAACAAGCCCGGAACTGCGCCAGGAGCGTTTACCGTCCCGATCAGTACGCAAATGACTTCACGGCTCGACGACAAAGAGCTGACCGCCTGCTGCCAATCGTGGCTGCCGCAGGGTAGATTTTCTTCGCCAAGAAAATTCAGGATCACCGCCAGGTCGCGGCGCCGAACGCTATCGTCATCGATCAGCAGAATTTTGGTTTCACGCCACATGCAATAGCAACTTCCCTAGTAAAACTCTAATGCCCTCGAGTCGGGGGCAATCTAGATAGCTGTAGGCTTTCTCTGCCCTACAGCTTTCTGACGTCTGAAAATATCACTAGTTAAGTCAAAAATATGTGCACAGTCAAATTTATGACGCACCTTGTTCGGATTAACTGAGCTTTCAGCCGAACATATGGTAAACCTTTGACGCGTGTTTAGCTCGGTTGAACTGCGCCATCTCTTCGAAAATAGCTTGGCGCTCGCCCGTTGTTGCCTCAAGCAACTGCTGATAGACCGAAAGCAAGTCTTCCAGTTTTGCCCGAATGGCTGCCTCGTCCGCCGATTCCTCGTTGAGCGCAGCATCGATCAACGCGCGGCAACCCAAGTCCAGTTCGCCGATGGCCCCCCAATTACGTTCAGCCAATGCGTCAGACAACGCTTCGCGGGTCTCGTCAATTTTTTGCAATGCTTGACTCATCACATCGTCCTCAGGCCTCACGGCCTACTGTGCCTCTGCGGCAATCCCATCCCAGCCTTCCTTGAGCGTAATCAGCAGACCTGCGACTTCATCGATCATCGCAGCGTCGTTCTGACGGTTGGCTTCCAGCAGGCGCATGCTCATGAACGCATACAGGTTATCCAACTGCTGCAGTGCAATCGGGTCAGGGGTCTTCTCGGGGTTAAGGCCGTCACGCAACCCGACGAGGATGTCCACCGCCTTGCCCAGCATCAGCCCCTTCTGCGCGATATCACCGCGAGCCATTGCACCCTTGGCTTGCGCCATACGATCCAGCGCGCCTTCCATCAGCAACTGCACCAGGCGGTGCGGGCTGGCTTCGGAGATCTGGGCGTGGGTGTTGACCTTCTGGTATTGGCGAAGGGCTCTCATGGGATTCATGTTTCTACCTCGTGACAGGCGACAACTAAAAAAGGGTGGACGCTGATTATTATGTCGACGGCGTTACAAAAAACTTTAGCCCGCCTGGCGCTGTGACACAGCGCCTTGGGCGGGCTCTACCGGCCCACCTATCAGGTGGTCTTCGGATTGTTCAGCGAGTTGAGGGTGGTCATTACGCTGTCGCTCTGGGACTTGAGCTGCGCTACCAGGGCATCCATTGCGTTGTACTTAACCGTCAGGGAGGCTGTCAGGGCATCAGAGCGCGTGTTCAGCGCATCCTGCTGATTGGACAAGTCCTTCAGATTGTCCTGCAACGTCGTGGACCTGGAGGCAAACACCCCAGTCGCGGTTTGTGCGTAGCCATCGGTGACACTCGTCAAGCGTGACAGCAGCCCGTTGTCGCCGCTGAAGATGCTGTTGAGGTCAGAGCCGTTGGTCAGTACCGCCTTGTCAAAGGTCACGTCCTTGACACTCAACGTGCCCGCCGTCTGATCAGTCGTCACGCCAAATTGTGCCAGCGACTTGAAGGCTCCGGTACCTGTGACCGAGTTCATCACGCTCTGTATCGACTTCATCATGCCGCGTACGGTGCTGTCCCCGGTCAACCCGGCCGGCGTGACAGTGCCATCGGCATTGGTGGTGACCTGGGTTTCAGTATTCACGGCCTTGATCAGGGCACTGTAGGTATCCGTGAACCCCTTGACCGCCGACTTCAGGGTCGCGTTGTTCACAGCCACCGTAATCGTCGACGGCGCGGTGATGTCCGTCGAAGCCGCCAGCAGGTTGATACTCACACCACTGATGGCGTTGGTGAGGTTATTGGATGTCGACTCTTGAGGCGTGTCATCCAGGGTGTATTTCGCGTTCTGCGGCGGCGAACCGACAGCCGTCGCACCCGCCTCCAGGCCCGAGTCACCTTTGAGGGTAATATCGGTGCCAGCGCCGGTAGTACTGGACGATACCACCAGGCGCGAACCGTTGGAGTCAGTCAGAATGTTGGCACTCAAGCCGACACTGGCGTATTGCGCGTTGATCGAATCACGCACCTGGCCAAGGGTCGCCCCTGGCGGAACACTCACGCCATAGTCCTTGCCAGACTGAGAAATCGTCAGCGAGGTGGCTGAAGTCCCGGCATTGATAACCTTGCTGTCGCCGCCCGTAATGACTGCGGAGGACACCTTCGACGACGTCGCCAACTGCGTTACGCTCAGCTTATAGCTACCCGCAGCGGCGCCGGGGCCGATCGTGACCGCTGCCAGCTTGCTGTCTGACATCGTGGCGCTCAGACCGCTGAAGCTGACAGTCTGGGTCATGTTGGTCAAGGCACCACGGAACGCATCCAGCGCGGCCTGGATCTTGCCGATCGAGGTCAGTTGGGTAGTGGTGGTTTTCGTCTGAGTATTGATCTGCGCTTGCTTGGGTGCGGTTTGCGCCCCCACCAGGCTTTTTACCAGACCTTGAACGTCGATACCCGTACCCGGGCCGTTGACCGTTAGACCTGCTACGACTGTCATCGTCTTTCTCCTAAATCCGGGGCTGATGCTTTATTGACAAACACCGCGTCGCGCGGTTTCTGCAACAAAGTTCATGCCAGTTTAGACCTTGGCGTCAAATAGCACGCTGCTGGCATCATGAAGGCTTTGCGCGAGTTTCAGTGCAACTTCCGAAGGGATCTGGCGAATCACTTCGCCACTTTCGGTTGCGATGACCTTGACCACCACCTGGTGGGTGCTGTCATCAATGGAAAAATCCAGTTTGCGCTGGGCAGCCTGGATGAATTCGCTAATGTCCTTGACCGCCTGTTTCAGGTCGGTATGGCTCGACGGTTGCTGCGGATCGTCCGCTTTGGCCAACGCGTCGACCTTGGGTTTCTGCGCATCGACGGCTACTGGAGCGGTCGCATTCTGCTGCGCCGGTGCTGGATAAGACAGGTTCAACTTGACGCTCATGTCCATGACCAAT
This sequence comes from Pseudomonas sp. Bout1, assembly GCF_034314165.1. Classification (GTDB taxonomy): domain Bacteria; phylum Pseudomonadota; class Gammaproteobacteria; order Pseudomonadales; family Pseudomonadaceae; genus Aquipseudomonas. The sequence continues at coordinate 5,285,320 of NZ_JAVIWK010000001.1, forward strand.
CTCCTCATCGCGGAAAAGACAAAAGGGCACGTAAACGCGCCCTTCCGTCAGTTACCAAGTGCCGTTATTACTGAAGCAGCTTCAGTACAGCGGACGGCAGTTGGTTCGCCTGGGACAGGATCGCGGTGGAAGCCTGTTGCAGGGTTTGTTGCTTGGTCAACTGAGCAGTTTCAGAAGCGAAGTCAACGTCCTGGATCACGCCACGAGCAGCGGTGGAGTTGTCCGAGATGCTCTGCAGGTTGGCGATGGTGTTGTCGAAACGGTTTTGTACAGCACCGAGGTCAGCACGCTGGGAGTCGATGGTCGACAGGGCCTGAGTGAGCACGTCAACAGCGCTTTGTGCGTTGGCAGCGGTGGTCACGTCAGTGTTGCTGACCACGACTTTGCCCGAGTTGACAGCGGTTGCAGTTCCGTCACCGAACACGCCGGGAACGCCGGTGCCAGACAGGGAGTAGCTGGAGCTGGAGTTCAAGGCTACAGCGCCGGTGGCAATCACGTCAGCAGTAGTAGACAGGTTTGCTGCGGCGCCAAACTTGCCATCGCCGCCTTTGGTCTGAACACCGATGGTCGCACCACCAGCGTCAGCTGCGGAGAAGGTGAAGTTCTCACCCGAGTCGGACTTGATCGACAGAGAACCGGTCGACTGATCGAAGTTAACGCTGATGCCCAGTTTGGCGGCGTTGGAGTTCAGTTGGCCGGCAAGGTCAGAAGCGCTGGTGATGCCGGTGAACGAAACTTTAGGAGCAGTGGCACCGCTACCGACTGTCAGGGTGAAGGCACCGCTTGGGGAGGTCGTCGGGAAGGTAGTAGGCAACGTGAACTTGGCTTCGGTGCTAGCGGTAGCCTGCAGGCCACCGACTGCGCCGTTCAACTGAGCAGCGATATCCTTGGCCGAGGCTTTTGCGTCAATGGTCAGCTCATCAGATACCTGGCCACCACCGGTAACGGTGATTTTGCCGCCTGCAATACCGCCGCCTGGTGTCGGAGCATTGGACAACAACTGCTGCGAACCAATGTTGCTGGCCGATACGTTGCCCAGGCTCATGTTGATGGTCTGGTTGGCGTTGGCGCCCACTTGGAAAGCGGTAGTACCGAAAGAACCGTCCAGCAGGTTACGACCACCGAAAGTGGTGGTAGAAGCGATACGGGTCAATTCAGAAGTCAGAGCAGCGTACTGAGCCTGGTTCGACTTGCGGTCATCAGCGCTGAGGGAGCCGTTAGCGGACGACAGGGCCAGGGAACGCATGGTCTGCAGGATGTTGGTGGATTGCTGCATCGCGCCTTCAGCAGTTTGCGCGATGGAGTTACCGTCACCGGCGTTCTTGATGGCAACGCCCAGGCCGTTGATTTGGCTGGTCAGACGACCGGCGATTTGCAGGCCGGCCGCATCGTCTTTGGCGCTGTTGATCTTCAGGCCGGAGGACAGGCGCTGCATGGAGGTTTGCAGGGCGCTGGAAGCCTTGTTCAGGTTGTTCTGAACGGTCAACGAAGCAAGGTTAGTGTTTACTGTTAAAGCCATGACGAAATCCTCGTGGGTGGTGTACTGCGGCTTCCGGCCCTGGCAACCGCCGGGTGTGGCCTAGAGAACCTTCGTAATAGTTATCGTCGTGAAAGCAGGTTGCTTGAGGACTTTTTTGATTTTTTTTACTAGCACCGTGCCACTCCTTGTAATTCAAGCATTTACGCTAGCCCAAACCTCAGCAATTGCTGGCTTTTCTGGCGTCAAATAAAAAACGCCCATGATCTTCCGATCATGGGCGTTTTTTTGTGCAGCGCCTTTAAGCCATCAAGGGCGATGCAAAATCGCCGAGCCCCAGGACAACCCCACGCCAAAACCACTGATTGCTACGCGCTTCCAGGTGGAGTCGAGCATGTGCTTTTCCAGCAGCAGCGGAATGCTCGAAGACACGGTGTTGCCGGTCTCGACCATGTCCTTGATGAATTTATCCACCGGCGCATCTTCAAAACGCCGGGCCACGGCGTCGACAATCGCCGCACTGCCCTGGTGGATGCAGAACGCATCGATCTCGTCAGCCTTGAGGTCCGATTCGTTAAGCAGCTCGTGCAAATGCGCCGGCACCTTGAGCAAGGCAAAGTTGAACACCTGGCGGCCATTCATGAAGAACACGCCGTCGCTGACCTTCAAGTGCGGCGCACCGGAACCGTCAGTGCCGAACTTGGACTTGCCCAACTGCCAGGGCGCGTCTTCACCCATCCAGGTGGCGGTCGCGGCGTCGCCGAACAGCATGGTGGTGTTGCGGTCTTCCGGGTCGACGATCTTGGAGTACGGGTCGGCGGTCACCAGCAGGCCGTTTTTCAGGCCCGTGGCTTCCATGAAGCCCTTCATCGCATAGATACCGTAGACGTAGCCCGAGCAGCCCAGGGAAATGTCAAAGGCCGCCACGTGCGTCGGCAGGCCCAGTTTGTCCTGGACGATGGCGGCGGTGTGAGGCAAGCCCTCTTCGTCGCCGTTCTGGGTAACGACGATCAGCGCGTCGATGGATTCGCGCTTCAACTCGGGGTTGTTGGCAAACAAGGCGTTGACCGCCTCGACGCACAGGTCGGAGGTTTCCTGCGCGGCATCCTTGCGCGGCAGGAACGCCGACCCGATCTTGCCAATGATGAATTCTTCATCCTTGGCGAATTTGGCACCCTGGGCGTAGTTATCGATCCCGTCTGCCGGCACGTAACTGGCGATGCTTTTTATGCCAATCATTGTGGCTTCCCAATACTAAATAGCTGGAGAACACCCCGCGAAACAGGTCGCCGGGCGCTGACAATAATGGGGATAACCCCGCAAAAAACTCGCCGAAAACCGCCTTTACACCTGGGCGGCAGGCCCTCGCAGAGACCTGGCGACGACCTATCCTTTTCACACGATACAGTGAAGATGCGCTTTATGACTCACAGGTCACTCAATTTTCTGCGCTTTGTGCGAAACACGGGGACATACACGCGCCAAAAACGACAACGGCCCACCCCGTTTCCAGGGTGAGCCGCAGGTTGGCTGCTGCGCAAATTACATCTTGCTGAACAGGCTCAACTGGGAGATTTTCACGAAAGCCAGCTGCGAGGCCTGCAACATGGTTTGCTGAAGCTGCAGGTTGATCGCGGCCTGCCCCATGTCGACGTTGCCCAACGAGCTCATGGTGTTGGTGTTGGCAGTCCCCAGGCTGGTGTTTTCATCCGTTTGAAGGTCCAGGGCGTTCTGGCGGGCACCAATGGAGCCACGCACCTGGTCAATCTGCGAGCTGGCATTGTTCAGGTTGCCGATGGTCTTGGCCGCCACGTCCTTGAGGTTGTTCTGCGCGACCAGGTTGCCATCCGCCGGCGTTTCCAGGGCTTTACGCAACTGGCTCAGGGTGTCCAGCGCGTTTTCGTTCTTGTTGCTGACGGCGCTGACCGCAAACTGATCGCCCGCCCCCGGCGCACCACTGATATCAAAAGTGACACCGGCCGCGTTGATCGAGGTCGCACCGGCAGCCATGGTGCCTGTCGCGATGGTCCTGCTGTTTGGGGTGTAGGGCTGCGCATACACCTCATACGCGGTGCCGCTGGTGAATTTGATCACCGCACCGGTATTCGGGAACGTGCTGGCGTAAGCCGCCTGGTCCGTCACCTGGCCGCCGGTCACTTGTGCGGTCGACGGGTTGCCGGGCGAACGCGAAGCACTGAACGTGTCCGGCTTGGATTGCAGGGTGAACGCCTTGCCTGCCACCAGTGCATCGGAGGCGGCACCTGGTGCCACGTCTGCCCCGAGGGTCAGGCTGATATCAAACTTGACGCCCCGCAGGTTGACGCTGGACGAGCCTTCTTTCGTCGCGTCGAAAGTGCCGTTGCCGGGAATCTCGGAGGTAATGTCGTTACCGTCCTTATCGGTCACGGAATACTGCGTGCTGCTGCTGAAGGTCAGCTTGTAGGGCTGGCCGTCGGTAAAGCTCTTGGTGTAGGTGACGCCGGAGGTCACCGTGCCCGCCGACACCGCAACCTTGCCGTCATTGACCGCCGGCGGCAACAACGTGGCCTGGGTGCGGCCAGTGTTGGTCGAGCTTTCCATCAGCGCCTTGCCGGTATCGCCAGCCGCCATCGACAAGTTATCCGAGATCTGCAGGCTCAACGGCGTCTCGTCGCCTTGGTACGTGTAAGTACCGTCGTTATTGCGCAGGTAAGGCGGCGTGTCGGTTTTAGACCCGGAAAACATGTAGTTACCGCTGGCATCCTTGGAGTTGAGCAGGCCCAACACCTGATCCTCAAGCGCTCCCACCTCGCTGGCGATCGATTTACGGTCGTCATCGCTGAGGGACTGGTTAGCCGCACGCAGTGCCAGCTCATTACCGCGCTGCAGGGCGGTGTTGATGCTCTTTAATACCGTCTCCTCGTTGGTCAGCGAGTTCTGCAGGGTGTTGATGTTGCCGCTGAACTGGCCAAGCATGTCTTTCTGTTGCTGCAATTGCAGCAAGCGCGCAGCCGCCACCGGGTCATCCGACGCGGTTTGTACCCGGATACCACTGCTCGCCTGGTCCTGGGCTTTCACCACACCGGAATAGTTCGTCTGATACTTGCTGGCGCTGGTGTCGAAATACTGCTGTGTAGAAATACGCATCGTCCCAGACTCCTTTAAAGGGCATTAATCAGTGTGCTGAAAGTTTCTTGCGCAGCCTTGATGATCTGCGACGACGCGGTGTAGTACTGCTGGAACTTGATCATGTCACCCGCCTCTTCATCCAGGTTGACCTGGGAAACCGAGTTGCTGGCCGCCTTGTTCGCGGCCAACAGCGCACCTGTCGCGGTGGTGTCGGTAGCGGCCTGACTGGCTTTGGAGCCCACCTGCGACACGAGACGGGCGTTGGCGCTGACCAGGCTCACACCGGCGGTCCCGTCACCGAGACCTACCGTCGCCTTGGTCTGCAAATTCAGCAGTTGTTGAGCGTTGCGGTTGTCGGAGGTGCCGGACGCGTTGAACGAAAAGGTGGTGCTGTCGCCAGAGGCTGGCGAGCCGCCGACCGTGGTGTCGAAACTAAAGCTCTTGCCCGGGATCAACGCACCCGAGGCATCGCGCATCGGCACGTTGATGCTGATCTTGTTGCCCTGGCCCGGGATGATGGTGCCGCTGCCGATCGGGTTACCTTGCGCATCGCTTACCGTATACGACTGGGTACCATCGGCGGCCGGCTTGCCAAACAGCATTTTCACCGGCATGGAGTTTTCGATCCCCGTGCGCAGCTGGGCGGTATTGGCGCCGCCATGAATATCCAGCGGGACTGTCAGTTGCGGCGGTGTGAACGTACCGGTGCCCGTGTTGGTCGTGCTCGCATTCCCCGCCAAAGGGCCCGCGAAGGCCAGCTTGTTGGCGTCTTTCAGATCAACGCCGATGCCTGTGGCGCCGTTGGCCGTTGGGCTGACCTTGAAGCTGTCACCCGCCGCTACCGGGCCCTTGCCATTCAACGCCAGGGTAAAACCATCTATCACTGGCGGCGGCGTGGTAGTCGTGTCGAACGAACCCATGGCCTTGCCGTCGGAGCGCACGACGTTGTACTGGTTACCGCTGGTAAACGTCACTTTGTAATCGAAGGTCGTCAGCTGGCTGCTGTCCGAGATCGAGACATTAAGGTTGCCAGACCCCGCGCTGTTGCCGGCCGCGCCCTGGCTGCGTTGGGAAATCGCCGCCGCGCTATTGATATCGCTGAACAGCGACGAGCCGAACTCGCCGTTGAGGTCCAGGCCCTGGCCCAACTGGTTGTTGATCGTGTCTGCCGTGGCAATCGCAATTCGCCCAAGATCATTGATGGCAGGCATCAGCACGTCACTGCGATAGCGCAGCAAGCCGCCAATACTGCCGCCGGTGACCACATTGCCGATGTCGATGGACGTGTCGCCCATCGAAAGCTGGATGGTGTACTGGCTATTGTCGGTGCTGCTCGGTACCGCAGAGATATTATTGGAAATAGCCCCTTCCACCAGCGACTGCCCCGTACCGGTTGTAATACTGAACTGTCCGTTTTTTTCCGTGGCGGTAACGCCGATCAGCTCGTTGAGCGAGCGCACCGCCTCGTCACGCGAATCCAGCAGGTTGGCCGGCGCGCTGCTTGAAGTGCCCTGGGCCTGGGCGATCTGTTTGTTGAGCGACGCGATCGAGGACGTCAGCTTGTTAACCTGATCGCTCATGGTGCTCAACTGGCTGTTGATCGTTTGTTTCTGCTGGGTCAACTGGCCGGAGATAGAGTTGAAGCGGTTGCTCAAGGTCTGGGCGCTGGTCAACAGCAACTGGCGTGCAGACACATCGCTTGGCGTGGCGGAAGCGGTTTGCGCCGCCGCAAAAAAAGCACTGAGCACCGAGGACATGCCGGTGTTTGAATCCGACATGGTCTTGTCGATGGCACTGGCCTGGTCCAGGTAGGCGTTGGCGTCGCTGTCGAGTGCCGTGCTGTTCTGGTAAGCCGTGGTGAGGAACTGGTTGTACACCCGACGCACGTCCGCCAGGGTCGTACCGGTACCGATAAATACGCCGCCGTAGGCGTTCGACGAATTCGCGGTCTGAGCGCTCTGCTGACGCGAGTATCCCGGGGTGTTGACGTTGGCGATGTTGTTACTTAAGACCGACAACGATCCCTGGGCGGCGTTAAGCCCCGACATCCCGATATTGAGCAAACTCATGATTCAGACCTTATAAATGAGTGGAAGCGCCCGCGGCAGCGTAGTTCTGGTAGCTGTTCATCGTTTTTGCGATCTGCGAAATCTTGCTGGCGTAATCCGGGTCGGTTGCATAACCGGCTTTTTGCAACTCGCGTACAAACTGTTCCGGGTTGTCGGCTGATTTCACAACTTCTTTATAGCGATCATTGCTTTGCAGCAACGTGACCAGGTCGTGGAAGCTGTCCTGGTAGGAATTATAGGAACGGAACTGCGCCGTCTCCTTGACCATCGCCCCATCGCGAAACTCGCTGGTGATCGCCCGGGCTTGTTCGCCCTGCCAGCTCTGGCCGGCCTTGATGCCGAACAGGTTGTGGCTGCTGGTGCCATCTTCGGCACGCATCACCGATTTACCCCAACCGGTTTCCAGGGCTGCCTGGGCCACCAGGTAACGTGGGTCGACGCCGATGCGCGCCGCGGCCTGCTTGGCCATTGGCAACATGGTGGCGACAAATTCATCCTGCGAGCTGAAGGCTTTTTTCGCCGGCGCCAACGGTGGCTGTGCCACAGCGCGGCCGTAAACCTGCATCTGCCCGCGAGGCAGTGCGGCCAGGCTGCGGGCGGTGCTGTTGACTACACCGTCATCGGCGGCGCTGTTACGCAGCGGCGCGGCCTTGGCGGTGGTGGTGGCATCGGCGTTCGGCACAATGCCGGCCAGCAGGCGATCCGTCAGCTTGCTCGGCAACGAGATGCGCCGCTGGTTCATCAGCGCCATGTCGTTGGCGTGGGAGTTGGTGCCTTCAGGCACCGCCACGCGATACGCCCACAAAGGCCGCTGGCCATTGCTGCGGCCCAAAGGGCCATCGGCCTGGGTACCGGCGGCAATTGCGGTGGGCACATCCACCTTCTTCGCAGGCGTGGCCGGGCCTTGCAAGGTGGCCGCCTGGGCGTCCACCGGCTTGTTCTTCTGCATCTGGCGCATCAGCACGTCCGCCAGTCCGATACCGCCGCCTTCGCGAGACAGCGAAACCGCCAACTGCTGGTCGTACATTTCCTGATACTGCTTGGCGGCCGGCGTGTTCAGCGGGTTGTCCTTGCCCAGGGCTTCGGTGGCCGAACGCATGGACTTGAGCATCTCGCCGAGAAACAGCGACTCGAATTCCTGCGCGACCTTGCGCATGTTGCCGTCGCTGTTCTTGTCGCCGACCTTCAACTGGTTCAGCCGGTTGAGGTCGGAGTAGGAACCCGAATCCGCCGTGCTGGTGAGGCCGCTCTTGCGCATGTCCATGGCCATGGCGTCAGATCACAATCAGGTCGGCTTGCAAGGCGCCGGCCTGTTTCAATGCTTCGAGGATCGCCATCAAGTCGCCGGGCGCTGCGCCCACCTGGTTCACCGCACGGACAATCTCGTCCAGGGTGGTGCCAGGGCCGAACTTGAACATCGGCTTGGCTTCTTGCTGGGCATTCACCCGCGAACGGGGCACCACGGCGGTCTGGCCGTTGGACAACGGGCCAGGCTGGCTGACGATCGGGTCTTCGGTGATGGTCACGGTGAGGCTGCCGTGGGTCACAGCCGCCGGCGAAACCTTGACGTTCTGGCCGATCACGATGGTGCCGGTCCGCGAGTTGATGATGACTTTGGCCACGGCTTGGCCCGGGTCAACCTCAAGGTTTTCCAGCAGCGACAGGTAGTCCACCCGCTGGCTTGGGTCCAGCGGCGCCGTCACGCGCACCGAGCCGCCGTCGATGGCCTGGGCCACACCCGGGCCAAGCAGCTCATTGATCTTGTCCACTACACGCTTGGCGGTGGTGAAGTCCGAACGGTTGAGATTCAGGGTCAGGCTGTTGCCCTGGTTGAAGCCACTCGGCACGGTGCGTTCCACCGAGGCACCACCGGGAATGCGGCCAGCCGACGGTACGTTGACGGTGATCTTCGAACCATCACGGCCCTCGGCATCAAAACCGCCCACCACCAGGTTGCCCTGGGCGATGGCGTAGACATTGCCGTCGATACCTTTGAGCGGGGTCATCAGCAAGGTGCCGCCGCGCAGGCTTTTGGAGTTACCCATGGACGAGACGGTGATATCCACCACCTGCCCCGGCTTGGCGAACGGCGGCAAATCGGCACTGATGGACACCGCCGCGACGTTCTTCAACTGCACGTTGCCCGAGCCCGGCGGCACCTTGATGCCGAACTGCGAGAGCATGTTGTTGAAGGTCTGCAGGGTGAACGGGGTTTGGGTGGTCTGGTCGCCGGTGCCGTTAAGCCCCACCACCAGGCCGTAGCCGATCAATTGGTTGGACCGCACGCCGGAAATGCTCGCGATGTCTTTCAGGCGTTCAGCCTGGGCGCCGGCGCTCAGGGCCAGCAGCAACATCGCAGCCATCAGCTGTTTGAAGTTCAAAGTGGTCACCTAGAAAGGGAACAGCGGGCTAAGGAAGAAACGGTCAAACCAGCCCGGCTGACTGGCGTCAGCAAACGAACCCGTACCCGAGTAGGTGATACGTGCATCGGCAATCCGTGTCGACGGCACGGTGTTGTCGGTAGAGATATCGTCGGCGCGAACCATGCCGGCAATGCGCACCAGCTCGTCACCGGTGTTGAGGGTCATCCACTTCTCGCCACGTACGGCGATGATACCGTTGGGCAGCACGTCGGCCACGGTCACGGTGATCGAACCGGTCAGGCTGTTGCCCTGCCCCGCCGCGCTCTTGCCGTTGGTGGCGCGGTCGCCGCTGTAGCCAGCGTCCAGGCTCAGGTCACCACTGCCCAGCGGGTTATTGGTGTTCGGTACACCGCCAAACAACGAGGTCAGGCCGATGCTGGTCTTGCTGGTCTTGCCGATCTGCGAGTTGGCGTTCTTGCTCGCCTGGGTCTTCTCGTTGAGGGTGATGGTGATGATGTCACCGACCCGGAACGCCTTGCGGTCGCTGTACAGGTTCTGTTCGAAACCGGCCTGGTAGATCGAGCCATTGTTGGCGGCCGCCGGCAACGGCGTGCGCGGCAACACCGGCGCATAGTACGGGTCATTGGGCTTTGGCGTCGGGGCGACACAGCCCGCGAGCACAGCAATCCCACTCAATGCCAGAACAGAAACATAGCGATTCATGACCCATACCTCACGGTGTTGCAGGCGCCTTCGAGGGCGCCCCATAGACTTGATTACAGATTCTGCGTTACGAACGAAAGCATCTGGTCGGCGGTGGAAATCACCTTGGAGTTCATCTCGTAGGCGCGCTGAGTGGTGATCATGTTGACCATCTCTTCAACGGTGCTGACGTTGGACGTTTCCAGGGTGCTTTGCAGGGTGGTACCAAAACCGTTGAGGCCCGGGGTGCCGATTTGCGGCGCGCCGCTGGAGGCGGTTTCCAGGAACAGGTTGTTACCAATGGCCTGCAGGCCGGCCGGGTTGATGAAGTCGGCGGTTTGCAGGTTGCCGATCACCTGGGACGCCGGGTTGCCGGCCACGGTGATCGACACGGTGCCGTCGTTGCCGACGGTGAAGGTCTGGGCGTTGTTCGGTACAACAATCGCAGGCTCCAGCGCGAAACCGTTGGCGGTCACGACCTGGCCGTTGGAGTCCAGGTGAAACGTACCGTCGCGGGTGTAGGTGGTGGTGCCGTCCGGCTGCAGGATCTGGAAGAAACCTTTGCCGTTGACGGCCAGGTCCAGCGGCTGGCCGGTTTGCTGCAAGTTACCGGCGCTGAAGTTCTTCTGGGTGCCAACAATCGCCACACCGGTACCCAATTGCAGGCCCGAGGGTAATTCGCTGTCCTGGGTCGACTGGGCGCCCGGCTGCTTCTTGATCTGATAGAGCAAGTCCTGGAACTCGGCGCGGTCACGTTTGAAACCCGTGGTCGACACGTTGGCCAGGTTGTTGGAAATGGTGGTCAGGTTGGTGTCCTGGGCGGACAAACCTGTTTTGGCAACGTATAGAGCCGGAAGCATGTTCTTCTCCTTCGTGCGCCTGTTTTATGGCGCCGCGCTACAAAAATTGGGGTGTGGCTGCTATCAGCTCATCGCCAGGACGCGGGTCATGGCCTGGTCGTCTTCTTTGGCGCTGTTCATCATCTTGATGTGCAATTCAAACTGCTTGGACAGGGCCAGTACTGCCGTCATTTCTTCGACGGCGTTCACGTTGCTCGCCTGCAGGAAACCCGACGTCAGCTTGACGTTGGCATCGGCCTGGGCCGGCTGGCCATCCTTGGTATGGATAGTGCCGTCCAGCCCCTTAGTCATGTTCTTGAGGTCGGGCTGCACCAGCTTGATCCGGTCCACTTCAGCCATCACCCGTGGGCCTTCGCCCATGGCGCGAATGCTGATAGTGCCGTCCTGGCCGACTTCGATCTGCTGCTGGGGCGGCACGGCAATCGGGCCACCGTTGCCCATGATCGGCATCCCGTTGCCGGCCCGCAGCACGCCCAATGCATCGACGTTCATGCTGGCGCTGCGCACGTAAGACTCGCCGCCATCGGGGTTTTGCACGGCCATCCAGCCGTCGCCGCTGACGGCCACGTCGAGGTCACGGCCGGTTTCAATCATCGCGCCAGGGGAAAAGTCCGTGCCTGGGCGTTCGGTCAAGGCAAAGGCCCGCGCCGGAAAGCTGTCACCAAACACCGGCATCGAGCGCGCCTGTTCCAGGTCACGCTGGAAACCATTGGTGGAAACGTTCGCCAAGTTGTTGGCGTGGGCCTTCTGCGCCAGTGCATTCTGGCTGGCGCCGGTCATTGCCACGTAAAGGTACTTATCCACGCTCTTTCCTCTTTCTGACGGACGCTTGCCGCCCACCGCTGTACTAATGAGGCTTAAGCAATTTGCGAACCAACTTTTAGAATTCAGGAAAAGTCCAGGCGGGGCGGGGGTTTGCGGTTTGAGTTGCGAAAATGGCGGCTTGAGGGGAGTCGAAAAAACGGCGGACTTATGCCGTTAACGGCAAGCGCGGGTATCAAGACCGACAAAGATCAACTGTAGGCGCTGGCTTGCCTGCGATGGCGGTGTATCAGCTACCACCTGTTTTGCTGACCCACCGCTATCGCAGGCAAGCCAGCTCCTACAGTTTTAACCGCGTTCGGCCTTGAGCACTTCGTAGTCGCGCAGCTTGTTGGCGATTGTGGTGTGGGATACGCCCAGCCGCTTGCCCAACAAACGGCTGCTGGGATGCTCCGCATAAAGCTGCTCCAGCACCGCCTTCTCGAAACGCCCGACAATCTCCTCCAGCCCGCCTTCCAGGGAGAAATCCCCCAGCGGCTGACGCACGCCATAATCCGGCAGGCGAATGTGCTCCGCCTTGACCGTGCCGCCCTCACACAGCGAAACCGCCTGGAACAGCACGTTCTCCAACTGCCGCACGTTCCCCGGCCAGTGGTAATGGCTGAGTCGATCCATCGCCGGCGGCGCCAGCTTGGGCAGCGGGCAGCCGATTTGCCGGCTGGCCTGGTCCAGAAAGTGCTCCACCAGCGGCGGTAAACCATCAAGGCATTCGCGCAGTGGCGGGATATGCAGCGAAAGCACGTTCAGGCGGTGATACAAATCCTGACGAAACTCGCCTCGCGCACACAGCTCCGACAGGTCTACCTGGGTCGCGCAAATCACGCGCACATCCAAATACACCTCTTCATCACTGCCTACCCGGCGAAAGCAACCGTCTTGCAGAAAGCGCAGCAACTTCACCTGCAACCGCGCGCTCATTTCCCCGACACCATCGAGAAACAGCGTACCGCCCGCCGTTAGCTCCAGCAGCCCCAACTTGCCCTCCGCACGCGCCCCTTCAAAGGCGCCGGGGCCATACCCAAACAACTCGGTCTCGGCCATGGACTCGGGCAAACCGGCGCAGTTAAGCGCCATCAACGGCGACTGGCCGCGTGGGCTGGCCAAATGGCAGGCACGGGCCAGCAGCTCTTTGCCGGTGCCGGTTTCGCCTTCTATTAATAGAGGCGCATCCAGCGGCGCCATGCGCCGTGCTTCACGCACCACGGCGGCCATGACCTTGGAGCTTTGGAAAATACTGTCGAAGCCGCGCAGCTCTTGCTTGCGCACATTGTAGATACGCTCACCGACCCGGTCGGCGCGGTGCAGGGTCAACACGGCGCCGGCCATGGCTTCACTGTCGTCGTGTTCAGAGGATTGCAGCGGCGCGATATCGGCGAGAAACACGTCACCCTTGACCTTGACCCGCAGGCCATTGATCCGCGATTTGCTGGCCCGCACCAGTTCCGGTAAGTCGAAGTCTTCGGCGTAGCGCGACAACGGAATGCCTGGCACCTCATCCACGCGTACACCCAGCAACTGCGCCGCCGCGCGATTGGCTGCGACGATGGAGCCGCCCATGTCGATGGACAGCACCGGAAACTCCAGCGCCCCCAGCAGTGCATTGAGCTCCATGTGCCGACGTTCGCTGGGCATCAGCCCTACCCGCTTCACCCCAAATACCCCGGCAATCGCTTCGAACTGCGGGCGCAGTGCCTGAAACTGCAGGTTCACCAGGTTCGGGCAATACAAGTAGATGGCATTGCCATGCTCGCCGCCGACCTCGCCCTTGGCGACGTTCACGCCGTACTCCACCAACAGGTTAAGGATGTCCCGCAGGATGCCGATGCGGTTCTGGCAATGGACTTTGATACGCATGAGAGGGCCCGAAGAGGTGGAGGCGCTGCGTCTTTTTGCCGCTGGGCGCAGATAATCGTCAAGATTATGTGACAGCTGTGAGGCGATTCACACCCAAAATACGCCATATGCAGAACGAATCGCCTCATGCGTAACGAAAACTTTACGAAAACCAGTAACTTTTCCTACGGTACTGTGGCAACCGAGGATGGCTTCCTGGGCCAGGCGGCGTATCAATAGGCTCATCCAGGACATAACAAGAACGAATGCCTAGCAGGAGAGCAGTATGAAGCAGACGCAGTACGTGGCCCGCGAGCCCGACGCGAACGGTTTTATCGACTACCCGCCAGAAGAACACGCGGTGTGGAACACCCTGATCACGCGCCAGCTGAAAGTCATCGAGGGCCGCGCCTGCCAGGAATACCTGGACGGCATCGACAAGCTCGGCCTGCCTCACGAGCGCATTCCGCAACTGGCCGAAGTCAACAAGGTGCTGGCCGAGACCACCGGCTGGCAAGTTGCCCGGGTACCGGCGCTGATCCCCTTCCAGACCTTTTTCGAATTGCTCGCCAACAAACAGTTTCCGGTGGCGACGTTTATTCGTACCCGTGAAGAGCTGGATTACCTGCAGGAACCGGACATTTTTCACGAGATCTTCGGCCATTGCCCACTGTTGACCAACCCCTGGTTCGCGCAATTCACCCACACCTACGGCAAACTCGGCCTGGCTGCCACCAAGGAACAGCGTGTGTACCTGGCGCGCCTGTACTGGATGACCATCGAGTTCGGCCTGGTGGACACGCCTGAAGGCCGGCGTATCTACGGGGGCGGCATTCTGTCGTCGCCCAAAGAGACGGTGTACAGCCTCTCCGGCGCGCCCGAGCACCAAGCCTTCGACCCGCTCGAAGCCATGCGCACGCCGTATCGCATCGACATCCTGCAACCCGTGTACTTCGCCCTGCCCAACCTCAAGCGCCTGTTCGAAGTGGCGCAGGAAGACATCATGGGCATGGTCGAACGCGGCATGCAGCTGGGGCTGCACGCACCGAAGTTCCCACCCAAGCCAAAAGCTGCTTGAGCTGCGACTTTCAGGGCCAGGTGAGTCTGTTCCCCGGCCGCGCGTTGCTTTAGGGTGACGCCACTGACGACCGTTTTCCAAACACTCGATTTCAGGAATACCCACATGACCACGTTGAACCAAGCCCACTGCGAAGCCTGCCGCGCCGACGCCCCGCAAGTCAGCGACGAAGAGTTGCCGGTACTGATCAAGCAGATCCCCGACTGGAACATCGAAGTACGCGACGGCGTGATGCAGCTGGAAAAGGTCTTCCTGTTCAAGAATTTCAAATTCGCCCTGGCGTTCACCAATGCGGTGGGCGTGATTGCCGAGGCCGAAGGCCACCACCCGGGCCTGCTCACCGAATGGGGCAAAGTCACCGTGACCTGGTGGAGCCACTCCATCAAGGGCCTGCACCGCAACGACTTCATCATGGCCGCGCGCACCGACGAAGTGGCGAAGGATGCCGAGGGCCGCAAGTAATGCATTTCGACGCGATCGGCCGGGTGCCCGGGGACCCGATCCTCGGGCTGATGGAGCTGTATGCCCAGGACACCAACCCGAACAAGTTCGACCTCGGCGTGGGCGTGTACAAGGACGACCAGGGCCTGACGCCGATCCCGCACTCAGTGAAGCTGGCGGAGCAGCGCCTGGTGGAGCAACAGACCACCAAGACCTACATCGGCGGCCACGGCAATGCTGCATTTGGCACGCTGATCTCTGAGCTGGTACTGGGCGCCGGTTCACCGCTGCTGAACGAACGCCGTGCCGGTGCCACCCAAACGCCAGGCGGCACCGGCGCGCTGCGCTTGAGTGCCGACTTTATCGCCCACAGCCTGCCCGGCCGTGGCGTCTGGCTGAGTAACCCGACCTGGCCGATCCACGAAACCATCTTCGCCAAGGCTGGCCTCAAGGTCAGCCATTACCCGTATGTGGGCAGCGACAATCGCCTGGATGTGGCGGCGATGCTGGCCACGCTGTCCGAGGTGCCCAAGGGCGACGTGGTGCTGCTGCATGCCTGCTGCCATAACCCGACGGGCTTTGACTTGTCCCAGGCTGACTGGCGCCAGGTGCTGAAAATCGTCCAGGAGCGCGAGCTGCTGCCGCTGATCGACTTTGCCTACCAGGGTTTTGGCGACGGCCTGGAGCAGGATGCGTGGGCGGTACGGCTGTTTGCAGCTGAACTGCCCGAGGTGCTGATCACCAGCTCTTGCTCGAAGAATTTCGGCCTGTACAGCGACCGTGTGGGCGCGCTGATTGTGTGCGCGACGAACGCCGAGAAGCTTGCAGATGTGCGCAGCCAACTGGCATTTATTGCACGTAATTTGTGGTCGACCCCGCCGGATCATGGTGCTGCTGTGGTGGCGACCATTCTCGGTGACGCAGGGCTGAAAAAGCAGTGGGCCGAGGAAGTTGAAGCGATGCGGGCGCGGATTGCGCAACTGCGTTCCGGGCTGGTGGAGGCGTTGGCGCCCCATGGGTTGTCGGCGCGGTTTGCACACATCGCGGCGCAACGCGGGATGTTTTCCTATACCGGGTTGAGTGCGGACCAGGTGAAGCAACTGCGGGACAAGCACAGCGTGTATATGGTCAATTCCGGGCGTGCGAACGTGGCGGGGATTGATGCGACGCGGTTGACGTTGTTGGCAGAAGCGATCGCAGATGTTTCCCACACCTGACTGAACAAACCGGATCCAAGTGTGGGAGCTGGCTTGCCTGCGATGCAGACGACTCGGTCTATCTATAAAACCGAGTCGATGCTATCGCAGGCAAGCCAGCTCCCACATTGGGACCGAGCCAGTCTTTAGCCCGCGACCATTTCAGCCTTTAGTTGCGCCTCTTTCGCCTGGGCATCCGCCAATCGATACAGCTCGATATGCCCGTCCCAGTGCTCGATCAGCGCTGTGCACGACTCCACCCAATCCCCGCAATTGAGGTAGTCCACCTCGCCCACCTTGCGAATCTCCGCATGATGGATATGCCCACACACCACGCCATGCAGCTCGCGCTTGGTCACTTCGTGGGCGATCGCTTCTTCAAAATCACTGATAAAGCTGACGGCCGTCTTGACCTTGTGCTTGAGGTACGCCGACAGCGACCAATAGCCATAGCCATACCGCGCCCGCCAGTGGTTCAGCCAGCGGTTCAGCGTGAGGGTGAACTCATAGGCCGAATCACCGAGGAACGCCAGCCAGCGGTGATAGCGGGTGATCACGTCGAATTGGTCGCCATGGATCACCAGCAAATGCCGGCCATCGGCAGTCACGTGCACGGCCTCGTCAACCAGCTGGATATTGCCGAGGATCAGCTTCGAATAGCGCCGCAGGAACTCGTCATGGTTGCCGGTGACATAGATCACCTCGGTGCCACGCTTGCTCATGGTCAGCAGGCGGCGGATCACGTTGGTGTGGGCCTGGGGCCAATACATGCCGCTGCGCAGTTTCCAGCCGTCGATGATGTCGCCCACCAGGTAGACCTTGTCGGCGTGGTAGCCCTTGAGAAATTGCGAGAGGTGTTCGGCCTGGCAGTCCCGCGTGCCCAAATGCACATCGGAAATCCACAGGGTACGCACGCGTTGCTTGCGGCTGGGTTTGGCGAGTTCGGCGCTGGTCATGGGCATGCCTCACGGTGTTTTCGCGAGCTTGCGCCCATGGGATTAATAGCCCATGACAGTGTGGCGTCAGTCTGATGACAGCGCCCAAGCCTTACGAAGCGATGTAAACTGCGGGCCTGCCCAGGAGACTGCGATGAGACCCAACCTCACGCTACGCCACTACGTCGAAGAACCCATCGCCCACAGCCACGACCACGCGCAGCTGGTGTTTGGCCTGTCCGGGCATCTGGACTTCGAGGTGGACGGCCGTGGCAGCCAGGTGCAGCACAGCAGCGTGATGGTGCTGCCCTACGCCGCTCATCATGCGTGCATCAGCCGCGATGGCAGCCGCTGCCTGGTGCTGGACGTGCCCGATGAGCACTGGTTGGCGCAGTCCCTGGGCGAGCATGCCGACGCCAGCCGCCGCTTGCTCGACCAACCCGCACACCTGCTCCTGGACAATCGCCAAAGCCAACTGGTGCAGTGGCTGGCGAGCAGCCCGGTGGATGACCCGCTGATCGCCCAACAAGGCGCGGTATTACTGCTGGCCAGCCTCAACCTTGCACAACCGCTGGCGGGCAAGCGCCTGCCGTATGCCGCGTTCAATGCACATATCCAGCGGCACGCCGCGCACCCGCTGCAAGTGGCGGACCTGGCGAAGATCGCCGACCTGTCCGTGGCCCGCCTGCATGCCCGGTTTGTCGCGGAGTGCGGGCAAACACCGATGGACTACATCCGCACCCGGCGCTTGCAGATGGCGCGCGGCCTGTTGCGCGACAGCCAGTTGCCCATCGGCGAGGTCGCCGCGCGAGTTGGCTACGGTTCGCAAAGTGCATTTGCTGCGGCGATGCTGCGCGAGTTTGGCCTCTCGCCCCGAGCCTTCAGACAAGCACCGTGCAATGTAGGAGCTGGCTTGCCTGCGATAGCATCACCGCGCGCCATCTGAACGACCGAGTTGCCTGCATCGCAGGCAAGCCAGCTCCCACAGGGAGCTTCACCAGGCAAGAGCCCTGCGACAAAACTAGCGAGCCCAACGACAGACGCAAACGCCTGCAACCCTCTAGACTGCGATCCTGTAAACCCGTTGTTCAAGGATCGCAATGACTCCCCGCACAGCCCTCGGCGCCCTGCATATTGGCGCATTGATGTTTGGCCTCACTGGCGTATTCGGCAAGCTGGCGGCCGCCTCGCCGGCAATTATCGTGTTCGGCCGCGCTGCGTTCGCCGTGATTGCCCTGGCGATCTTTGCGCGCTTTGCCAGCAACACCGCCTGGCACAAGCTGCAAGCCCGCGACTGGCGCCGCCTGCTGGTCAGCGGCCTGCTGCTGGCCGGGCATTGGGTGAGTTTCTTTATTGCGGTAAAGGTCGCCGGTGTGGCTATCGCCACCCTGGGCTTCACCACCTTCCCGGCGTTTACGGTGATCCTTGAGGGCCTGATTTTCCGCGAGCGGATTCGCGCCAATGAGATCCTGCTGGTGGTGCTGGTGAGCATCGGCCTGGTGCTGGTCACGCCGGACTTCAACCTCGCGAGCCAAGCCACCAGTGGCCTGTTATGGGCCGTCGGATCCGGCTTGTTGTTCTCGCTGCTGTCACTGAACAACCGCGCCAGCGGGCGCATTCCGCCGGTGCAAGCCGCCTTGTGCCAGAACGTGGTGGTTGCGCTGTGCCTGTTGCCGGTCGCGGCGCCCGGGCTGGCCGAGGTGCGTGCGCTGGACTGGCTGTGGATCGGCCTGCTCGGGGTGTTCTGCACAGGCCTGGCCCACAGCCTGTTTGTCGCCAGCCTCGCGGTACTCAAGGCGCGCACCGCAGCGGTGGTATTCGCCATGGAGCCGGTGTACGGCATCACCGTGGCCTGGCTGCTGTTTGCAGAAACACCCACGTTGCGCATGCTGATGGGCGGCGCGCTGATCATCGTCGCCATCGTGGTGTCCGGGCTGATGGGCAGCGCCAAGCCGGCCAAGCAGCCGGCCGCCACGGCCGACGCTCACTGAGTACGGTCGTTATGCCCCAGGTCCCGTTGCGGGTCGATCTGGTCGCGCACCCGCTGCTTGAGCACTTTGGCTTCCGGGAAGCCACCGTCGGCCTTGCGCTCCCAGATTTGCACGCCGTCGCAGGTGATGCGAAACGCACCGCCGGTGGCCGGTTCCAGGGCCACTTTACCGAGGTCATCGGCAAACGTGCTCAACAGCTCCTGAGCCAGCCACGCGGCGCGCAGCAGCCACTGACACTGTGTGCAATAGGTGATGACAATCTCGGGTTTGGCCACAGACATGAATTGACGGACTCCTGTTTGGCGAGTTGAAAGGATCGAGTGGCTATAATACCGGCCTTTATCGTCCTGCCTTGAGATTGATGATGCGCCGCCTGTTGTCCTGCCTGTTGCTGTGCCTGTTCCCCGTTCTCGTCCAAGCCGTCGAAAACCCACGCCCGAAGATCGGCCTGGTGCTCTCCGGTGGCGCCGCCCGAGGCCTGGCGCACATCGGCGTGCTCAAGGCCCTGGAAGAACAAGGCATCCACATCGATGCGATTGCCGGCACCAGCATGGGCGCGGTGATTGGCGGGCTGTACGCCTCGGGCTACAAGATCGACGAGCTGGAAAAACTCGCGTTGAGCATCGACTGGAAGCTTGCCCTGTCCGATGCGCCGCCACGGGAAGACGTGCCGTTCCGGCGCAAGCAGGATGACCGGGATTTCCTGGTCAAACA
This sequence comes from Pseudomonas sp. Bout1, assembly GCF_034314165.1. GTDB lineage: Bacteria > Pseudomonadota > Gammaproteobacteria > Pseudomonadales > Pseudomonadaceae > Aquipseudomonas. The sequence continues at coordinate 5,304,909 of NZ_JAVIWK010000001.1, forward strand.
GAAACTCAGCTTCCGTGACGACGGCAGCCTTGGCCTGCCACTGGGGGTGATCCAGGGCCAGAACCTGGCCCTGTTGCTGGAAAGCATGTTCGCCCACAGCAGCAACACCCGGGATTTCGACAAACTGCCGATCCCCTTCCGCGCCGTGGCCACCGACATCACCAGCGGCGAGAAAGTGGTGTTCCGCAAAGGCCATTTGCCGCAGGTGATCCGCGCCAGTATGTCGATCCCGGCGGTATTTGCCCCGGTGGAGCTGGATGGCCGGCTGCTGGTGGACGGCGGCATGACCGATAACATCCCGCTGGATGTGGCGCGAGAAATGGGCGTCGACATCGCCATCGTCGTCGACATCGGCACGCCGCTGCGCACACGCAAGCAACTCAACACCGTGGTGGACGTGCTCAACCAGTCCATCACCCTGATGACCCGGCGCAACTCCGAAGAACAACTCAAGGCCCTGGCGCCACGCGACGTGCTGATCCAGCCGTCGCTGGCCGCGTTTGGCGTGACAGACTTCGGCCGTGCCAAAGACATGATCGACGCCGGCTACCGCGCTACCCGCGCCCTCGACGTGCGCCTGGCGCACCTGCGCCCGCCCGAGCCGGTGGACCCAACACTGATGGCCGCCCGCACGCCCGGCGAGCGCAACCCGGTGATCACCGCGATCAAGGTGGAGAATGACTCCAAGGTCGGCGACGAGGTGATCCGCTACTACATCCGCCAGAACCTCGGCGAGCCCCTGGACCTGGCCCGCCTGCAAACCGACATGGGCACGCTCTATGGCCTGGATTACTTCGAGCAGGTGCAATACCGCGTGGTGAAAAAGGGCAAAGACAACACCCTGGTCATCAGCGCCCGGGGCAAACGCAGCGGCACCGACTACCTGCGCCTGGGCCTCAACCTGTCGGATGACATGCGCGGCGACAGCGCCTTCAACCTCGGCGCCAGCTACCGCATGAACGGCATCAATCGCCTCGGCGCCGAATGGCTGACGCGGGTGCAGATCGGGGACCGGCAGGAGCTGTACAGCGAGTTCTACCAGCCGATGGACACCGGCTCGCGCTACTTCGTCGCGCCCTATATCAGTGCCCAGGCGCAGAACGTTGAACTGATTGAAGACAACAACCCGATCTCCGAGTACCGCCTGGAACGCTACGGCTTCGGGCTAAACGTGGGCCGGCAGATCGGCAACAGCGGCGAGATTCGTTTCGGCGTCGGCGAAGCCTGGGGCAAGGCAGATGTACGCATTGGTGACCGGGATTCGCCGAGCATCAACTTCAGCGAAGGCTTTTATGAGCTGAAGTACTCCTTCGACTCGTTCGACAATGTTTACTTCCCGCACACCGGTGAAGACATTGGGCTGGCCTTGCGGGAATTCGAACCGGGGCTGGGCTCTGACCAGCGCTATCGCCAGTGGGAGTTCAAGCTGGACAAGGCCATGAGCAGCGGGCCGGACACGCTGATTCTCGGCGGGCGTTATGGGCGCACCCTGGATAAGTCCGACGTGGTGATTTCCAGCTTCCTGCTGGGGGGCGCGCGGCAGTTATCGGGCTTCCGTGAGGATGCGATTGCCGGGCAGAACATCAGCCTGATGCGCGCGGTTTACTATCGACGGCTGACGCCGCGGTCTTATTTGCCGCTGGAGTTCCCGCTGTACCTGGGCGCGTCACTGGAACGTGGACGGGCGTGGAACAACGACAATGAGTACGACAGCGGGTATATCAACGCGGCCAGTATTTTCCTAGGGTTTGATACACCACTGGGGCCGTTGAATTTCAGTTATGGGTTTAACGATGACAATCAGCAGGCGGTGTACCTGAACCTGGGGCAAACGTTCTAAGCACACCACAACCCCATGTGGGAACGGGCTTGCTGTGGTGAGCGGGCTTGCTGTGGTGAGCGGGCTTGCCCCGCGCTGGGCTGCGAAGCAGCCCCATCAACCTGCGGTGAACCCGACGGGGGACAAGCCCCCTCACCACAGCAAGCCCGCTCCCACACGTTTTATCTCCGGCGCATCGGAAATCAGGACTTCTCGAGGTTTGCGAGGATGTGCTCATGAACCCGCATGCACACCCCCAGATCCTCTTCTTCAACACCCACAAACAGCTCATGGCGCAAGGCCGTGGCGATGGTTTCAATCTGTTCGATCAACGGCTTCGCGGTGTCGCACAGCACGATGCGCTTGGCGCGGCGATCTTCCACCACGGCCTGGCGTTGCACCAAACCCTGGCCTTCCAGGCTGTCGAGCAACCGCGCCAACGTGGGCCCTTCTACCCCGACGCTTTGCGCCAGCTCACGCTGGGTCGGCGGCTCGGTAAAACGCGCCAGATGCAGCAGCACCAGCCAGCGTGCCTGGGACAAACCCAGGCCTGCCAGGCGACGATCCAGCTCGGCACGCCAACCTCGGGACATCTGTGCCAACTGCATGCCAAAACGGTGTTGATCGGTTAACGGCATAAAAAACTCATGGGTTAGACTGAAAATAAAGTGTGGCTAATTATTAGCCAGCTAATCATGACCCATGCCAGTAGGCAAGACCTGGTATGTACTGTTTCGTTACATTGGCCTAACTGCGGCATCAAATCTCGAATTCGGACTGCAACGCGGCCCTCACACAGTACAAAACGCCCTCGGGGACACGGCCGGTAAACAGCGGCGAAATCTCGGAAACAGGTGGCAACTCGCCTTCTCCATCGAGGAAGGCATCCTGGATTTCACCGAGCAAATCCTCCGGCAAATCAAGCGCCTGCTCCAACGACAGCTGCTGCTTGCCGATGGACTCGGCGAGCAGTGTGTAGACGTTCTTTTCCGAGCACTGCAACTGCCCGGCGATCTGGATCGGCGTCATGCCGGCCCGGGCCAGGCTGATCAGCTCGTGGCGGATGTCGGCGACCTCTTTCGGTGCCTCGACCTGGCCACCGAGCACTTCGAGGAATGCCTGGCCATAACGCTCCAGCTTGCGCGCGCCGACACCGCTGACCCTGGCCATTTCGCCCAGGGTGGTGGGGTGCTCGCGGAGCATCTCCAGCAAAGTTGAGTCAGGGAAAATGACGTAAGGCGGCACGCTGTGTTCCTGTGCGAGCTTTTTGCGCAGCGCGCGCAAGGCTTCCCACTGTTCGCGCTCTTCGAAGCGCACCAGTTGGCTGGCCTGGCTGGTGCTGCTCTTGGCGGTGGTTTGCGGCTTAAGGTCGCGGCGCAGCTCCAGGCTGACTTCGCCCTTGAGCAGCGGCCGGCAACTGTCGTTCAGGCGCAGGCCGCCATAGCCTTCGAGGTCGATGTCTACCAGGCCACGGGCGACCATTTGCCGGAACAGCGAGCGCCACTCGCCTTCAGCGCGGTCCTTGCCCACACCATAGACCGAGAGTTTTTGGTGGCCGAAGCTGCGGATCTTTTCGTTGTCCTTGCCCAGCAGCACATCTACCAGATGGCCCACGCCATAGCGCTGGCCGGTGCGGTAGATCGCCGACAAGGCCTGGCGTGCCGGCTCGGTGGCATCCCAGGTCTGCACGCCGTCGACGCAGCTGTCGCAGTGGCCGCAGGGCTGGGGCATGTCTTCGTCGAAGTACGCGAGCAAGGTCTGGCGACGGCAGCGGGTTTCTTCGCACAGCGACAGCATGGCGTCGAGCTTGTGCTGTTCCAGGCGCTTGTGCCGCTCGTCACCTTCGGAGTTTTGCAGCATCTGCTTGAGCATCACCACGTCTTGCAGGCCATAGACCATCCAGGCATCCGCGGGCAGGCCGTCACGGCCGGCACGTCCGGTTTCCTGGTAGTACGCCTCGAGGGATTTTGGCAGGTCCATGTGGGCCACGAAGCGCACGTTGGATTTGTCGATGCCCATGCCGAACGCGATGGTAGCGACCATGATCAGGCCTTCCTCGTTGAGGAAGCGCTTCTGATGGTGAGACCGCGTTTCATTGGGCAGGCCGGCGTGGTACGGCAGCGCCGGGTAACCTTGCTCACTGAGGAATGCGGCGACTTCGTCGACCTTCTTGCGCGACAGGCAATAGACGATGCCGGCGTCGCTGCGCCGGTCGGAGAGGAACGCCAGCAACTGCTTGCGCGGCTGTTCCTTGGGCACGATGCGGTAAAAAATATTGGGGCGGTCGAAGCTGGAGAGAAAACGCTCGGCGTTTTGCAGGTGCAGGCGCTCGACGATTTCTTCGCGGGTGCGTTTGTCGGCGGTGGCCGTCAGGGCAATGCGCGGGACGTTGGGAAACAGTTCGGCCAGTTGGCCCAGTTGCAGGTATTCGCGGCGGAAATCGTGGCCCCACTGGGACACACAGTGGGCTTCGTCGATGGCGAACAGGGCGATTTCCAGGCTCTGCAGGAACGCCAGCATGCGCGGTTGCACCAGGCGCTCGGGGGCGAGGTAAAGCATCTTCACTTCGCCGCGCTTGATGCGGGCGGCGAGGTCACGCTGCTGTTCGGCGCTGAGGGTGGAGTTCAGAGCCGCGGCAGCCACGCCGAGCTCTTCGAGGGTAGCCACCTGATCGTCCATCAAGGCGATCAACGGTGACACCACCACCGCCAGCCCTTCACGCAAAAGTGCCGGCACCTGGAAACACAGCGACTTGCCGCCGCCGGTAGGCATCAACACCAGGGCGTCACCGCCATTGGCCACGCGCTCAATGATCGCACCCTGGCGGCCACGAAAACTGTCGTAGCCGAAGATGTCCTTGAGGACGCGTTGAGCCTGCTCGAGCATGAAAAACTCCAAATATCGCCGAAATCCCTCTGTACAGGCTGGTCGAAAAAGCGCGCTTGAGTGGAAATTAATCCGTAAGCGAACTTTTCCCGCGACGGGCGCCTGGCCTGTAGGGGCATCACAAAACGCGGCAGTATACCCGAGCGTCACCCGGCAAAGGGTGCCGTTGAGGATATAGCCGGGACGGGAGATGCTGAGGTTGCATTGCGCCAGATAGACCCATTTGATCCCTTCGCGAGCAAGCCCGCGCCCACAGAATCTGTGCTGCGGCTGGCCTGGGCGCTCAAGAAAGCCTAGAATTGCCCATCGTTTATTCCCAAGGTAGCCCGTCAATGTCCTTCGCTGAGCAACTAACCCGCCTGCAAGCCTTCCTCGATGCCGATGAGCTGCACGACGAGGCGCTGGACTACGTGGCCGCCCACGGCTATCTGACCGCGCTGTCGATCTGCTCTGACGTCGTGCCCGACCGTGAATGGATCGACGCCCTCTTCTCCGAAGAGCCTCACTACAGTGATGCCGCCCAGCGCGAAGAAATCGAATCCACCCTGCTGGCCCTCAAGGCTCACATTGGCCGCCAACTGGCTTCCGATGAAGAGTTCGAACTGCCTTGCGACCTGGACCTGGGCGAAGACCCGGACGACTCCGAACTGCGCGGCTGGTGCATCGGCTTCATGGAAGGCGTGTTCCTGCGTGAAGAGGCCTGGTTCGAAACGGCTGAAGAAGAAGTCAGCGAAATGCTGCTGCCGATCATGGTCGGTTCGGGGCTGTTCGACGAACAACCTGAATTCTCCGACATCGCCTCCGACGCCAACCTGATGGACGACATGATCGTGCAGATCCCGGAAGCGCTGACCGCCCTGTACCTGCTGTGCAACGCACCTGACGAAAAGCCGGCGATCCTCAAGCCTCGCCACCACTAAGACCGTTGCCCGTGGCGCCCATGGGCAACCGCTCTGTGATCACGCGTTACGTTCTGCTGGCCATCGGCTGGTTGAGCGTGGCGCTCGGGGTGATCGGCATTTTCCTGCCGGTGCTGCCCACCACGCCCTTCCTTCTGCTGGCTGCCGCCTGCTTTGCCCGTAGCTCCCCGCGCTTCTACCAATGGCTGGTGGAACACCCGCGCCTGGGGCCGTGGATCCGTGACTATCTGGATGGCAACGGGATTCCGCTCAAGGGCAAGGTGTATGCCATTGGGTTGATGTGGGTGAGTATCGGGTTTTCCTGCTACCTGGTGCCGCTGATTTGGGCGCGCGGGTTCATGCTGACCAGTGCGGTGTTGGTGACGGTGTATATTTTGCGGCAGAAGACATTGGCCAAGCGTTGAAGCACGCTCAAGACGAGCAATGACCTGTGACCAGGGAGCTTGCTGTGGCGAGCGGGCTTGCTGTGGCGAGGGAGCTTGCTGTGGCGAGGGAGCTTGCTCCCGCTGGAGTGCGCAGCGCTCCCGCTTTTTTGGGGCCGCTGCGCAGCCCAGCGGGAGCAAGCTCCCTCGCCACAAAAGCCACTCACCAGACAGTCTTGCCAGAGGGTGTTTAGCGCATCGGCGGCAAGCCATACGCCGCCAGATCAAAATCCGCCAACTTGCGAATAATCTGGTCGGCATGGTGATACTTGCTGTCCGCCATCGCCTCATCCGGCACGGCAATCGCGGTCATGTGCGCAGCTTTGGCCGCGGTCACGCCAAACGGCGAATCCTCAAACACCAGGCAGTCTTGCGGCGCCACACCCAAACGGCGCGCCGCCGTGAGGAAGATATCCGGAGCAGGCTTTGCCGCCCCTACTTCCGGGTCATCTGCCGTGACGATGGTGTCGAACAACCCAAACCACTCACGGTGCAACGTGGTCTTGTGGCCAAACGAGTTGCGCGACGAACTGGTGCCTACGGCAATCGGAATGTTATGCGCCTTCAAGTGCCGCACCAGCGCTTCAGCGCCCGGCATACCCAGGGCCTTGGGGAAACGCTCGCTCATCAGCGGCTCGCGGATCACCAAAAATTCTGCGGGGGTAATCGGCAGGTCCAGCGCCTTGACCACGTAGTCGGCCAGGTCCTGGGCGCCACGCCCAATGATGTGCTGCTTGATCCCCCAGTCATAGGTGCGGCCGTAGCGTTCGGCGATGATCTGCGTGACTTCGGTGTAGATGCCTTCTGTATCCAGCAACAACCCGTCCATATCGAAAATAACAGCCTTGATCGGGACAGCGGTACGCGGTGCATTCATCACTACAGATCCGTGGGCAAAAGGACTAAAAGGATTCAGCACAATAACGGCCCGCCTACGCTGCAAGCAACCGTTAAAGGCCGGTGTTGATAATTACTCTCAATTGACTTAACGTCGCGGCGCTTCCAGGCTCTGATCTCCTTTTGAGTTTCGCTGTGACTGACAATGCCGCCAGGCTGCAACTCTACCTCGACCACCGCCCCGCACTGATCAACTACGCCAAGGTTGTGGTGGGCGAGCGTGCGCGCGCCGAAGACGTGGTGCAGGACGCGTTTTTGCGCTTCTGCGCCAGCGGCGATGACGCCGTGGAACAACCGGTGGCGTACCTGTACCGCATCGTGCGCAACCTGGCACTGGACGCAGTGCGCCGCCAGGCCACGGAAAAACGCCAGCAGCAAATGCCGCCCCAGTGGATGCGCCCGGGCGGGGAACTGTCGCCAGAGCAGCGGGTGGTCCACGGGGATGACGCCAGTCGTATCGCGGCCGCCCTGGCGGGTTTGCCCGAGCAAATGCGCGTGGCCGTGGAGATGCATCGCCTGGGCGGCTTCACGTTGCAGCAAACCGCCGATCATCTCAATATCTCGCTTTCTACCGCCCATCGCCTGGTCAAGGACGCCATCGTTCACCTGGCCTCCAGTGTCGCCACTCACATCGAGCACAGTAAGGAACGCCCATATGCATGACGCTCACCTGCCTCGGTACGTCTCGGCACAGAGCCTGGAAGACGCCGGCCAGTGGCTGCTGGACCTGCAAACCCATCCCGAACGCTTCGAAGATTTCGACCGCTGGCTGCACAGTGACGATGAGCATTTCGAGGCCTGGGCCCGGGTCAATCGCGTGTGGGACACCGTGGGCAAGCAACCGGCCACGACGAAACGCCACTGGCCGCGACGCACGCGCCTGCCTCTTCTCGCCGCCGCGTGTGTCAGCGCAATGGCCGTGTGCGCGGCCCTGGTATTGAGCCCGGGCTGGCGCGCCGACTACAGCACCAGCACCGCACAAACCCGGGAAGTCATCCTCAGCGATGGCAGCCGCTTGACCCTGGCGCCGCAAAGCGCGGTCAACGTGAGCTTCAACGACCGTCAGCGCGAGGTCATGCTGGTGCAGGGCGAGGTGTTTTTCGAGGTAGTCCACGACGCCAGGAAGCCCTTTGAAGTACGCAGCGAAGACGCTGTGATCCGCGTACTCGGCACCGCCTTCGACGTCGCCCGCCGCAGCAGTGGCCTCAGTGTGGAAGTTCGCGACGGCACCGTAGGCGTCAATGGCCAGTACCGCTTGGCTGCCGGGCAACGCGTGTGGATCGACCGCCAAAGCGGCCTCGGCACGCAGTCCGCGGTAACACCAACCGAAGTTGCCGGATGGGTCAACGGCTCACAGTTCTTTGAAAACGCCAGCGTGGCGCAGGTGGTGGAGCAACTGGACCGCTATCAACCCGGCTGGATCGTGATCCAGGATCCGGCCCTGGCAAACAAACGCGTCACCGGACTCTACGACATGCGCGACACCCAGCGAGCCTTGCAAGCGCTGGTCGCGCCGATCGGTGGCGAAGTGCGCCAGTACTCCGCATTGCTCACGGTGATTGGCAGCAAAAAACCCACTGCTGAAAAATAATTGCAGTGGCGCTGAAAAAAACGCCCGAGGTGTACGTCTTTGTAGCTCCTTGTATTGCGAATGACTCGCAATACCAAACACCAAGGCGATGAACCATGGGTTACCGATCACCTGCCGCACTGGCAATCTTGTGCGTAGCCATCAACAGCGCGATATTTCAGCCAACCCAGGCAGTGGCGGCAGAGCCTGCGATGGCGCCCGGTGATCAGGCCACCCGTTTCTTTGACATTCCCGCCCAACCGCTGACGACTGCGCTGGGCGCTTTCGCACGCCAGGCCAACCTGCAACTGGGGCTGGAAGCCGGGCTGGTGGACGGCCTGCAAGCCCAGGCATTGCGTGGCAACTTCACCCAGGAGCAAGCCCTGCAACGGCTGCTGGGCGAGGCGCAGGTCAGCTGGAAAATCGACGGCCAGCGCAGCCTGATCCTCAGCCGTCGCAGCCAGGCCACCGCAGCTCCAGGCGACCTCGACGAATCGGAAATGCTCGGCCCCGTCACCATCAAGGGCGGCGAGACCAGTCGTTTGATCGGCGACGCAGCGCAGGTCTACACCAAGGCCGGCTCCAGCGTGTACATCTCCGGCGAAACCATCAACCGCTTTCGCGGCTCCTCCCCCGCCGACATCCTCAAGGGCGTGCCCGGCGTGCAAACCGGTGACAGTCGCAACGGTGGCGCCCTCGACGTCAATATCCGTGGCATCCAGGGCCAAAGCCGGGTGCCGGTGACCGTCGACGGCAGCCAGCAGGCAATTGATGCCTACCGGGGCTACAGCGGCATGCAGCAACGCAGCTACATCGACCCGGACCTGATCAGCTCCATTACCGTCGACAAGGGCCCAAGCATGGGTGCCGACGCAGCCGGTGCGATTGGCGGCATGGTCAAGATGAAAACCCTGCAACCCAAAGACATTCTCAAGGACGGCGAAACTTACGGCTTACGCCTCAAGGGCGACATCTCGAGTAACAGCGTCGAGCGACCCACCGAATACAAATCCACGCCCCACCATGGCAGTAACGGGCTGACCGATCCTGACTCGCATTCCGGCAGCGTCGCGTTCGCCAGCACCAGTGACGTCGTGGATTTTGTTGCCGCCTATTCCCAACGTGCGAACGGCAACTACTACGCTGGCAAAAAGGGCTTCAAGGGCTATCAAGTGTTTCAGCAGGTGCGCCGGTACGACCCAAAAACCCGCAAGTACATTTATGTCACCCAGGAAGCCAACAGCGCGGCCAAGTTCTTCAAGCCAGACAGCGAAGTGTTCAACACCTCCAGCGACACCGAATCGGTGCTGCTGAAGACCATCATCAAGCCATCCCCAGACCAGGCGCTGGAACTGACCTACCGCTACACCGATGGCGAATATGGCGAGGTGATGCCCTCGCAGGTGATCCGCAACACCTCCGGCAGCGTACCGCAATGGCAGCCCGGCACCATGCGCATCAACGCCTACACCGCGCGTTATACCTTCAAGCCCGAAGACAACCCGTTGATTGATTTCAGTGCCAACGCCTGGACCACCAAGGCCCAAAGCGAAGCGTTCAACGGCCTGGTCACGGTGACTCCGCTGTATGGCCATGACGATGACGCCGACCCGCTCGGTGAAACCTACCAGGACGCTTTGCGTAACCGCACCAAAGACAAGCGCTGGGGCGTGGACCTGAACAACACCTCGCGCTTCGACACCCGGGCGGGCAAGTTAGCCTGGTCCTATGGCGGCTCCTACCAGGAAGAAAACCTCGGCCCCGATGACAACTCACCGGTGTTGCAATCGGACCTGGAAAAAAACCGCTTCATCCGCAGCGGCGAGCGCCAGGAAGGCAGCCTGGTGAGCTCCCTGGAATGGAAACCGGTCACGGCCCTGACCATCACCGCCGGTGGCCGCTACAGCGAATTCAGCAGCAAGGACCACAACCGCAAGGCCAAGGCGGCCACCTTCGATGCGGACCGCAACCCCACCAGCTACACCTATGCCGCCCCTATCGAACGGGACGATCATGCCTTTGCGCCGTCATTCGGGGCCAAGCTGAACGTCACCGACAACAGCTTCATCTACCTCAACTACAACCAGGGCGTGCGCATGCCGAGCCTGTTCGAGTCCACCCTGGGCTTGTTCACCGCTGCCGTGCCTGGCGACCACCTCAAGCCCGAGCGCAGCAAAAACTGGGAGTTCGGCGCCAGCACCCTGAAAAACGGCCTGCTGGTGGAAGGCGATACCGCCGCCGCCAAACTCGCCTACTTCAACAACAAGATCGAAAACTACATCACCCGTGACTACACCGACATCTTTGCCGGCAACCTGCAGAACGTCGACAGCTTCACGGTCAAGGGCATCGAGGTGCAAACCAGCTACGACATGGGCCGGGTATTCACCGACGTCTCCGCCACCTACTACCTGAACGCCAAGACCTGCGCCCCGGACATCGCGAAAAAGCTTCGCGAAGAGGATGACCCCAACACCCCCAACTGCGTCGACGGCGGCTTCCCGGGCTCCTACACCAACACCCAGAACCCACCCAAATATTCGATCAACACCACCCTGGGCAGCCGCTGGTTCGACAATAGTCTGGTGCTGGGCGGGCGCATGGTCTACAACAGCGCGCCCACCGCCAAGCTCAACAAACCCTGGAACGACGGCATCACCACCAACCAGATGTACTACCGCAAATCCGCGATCTTCGACCTGTTCGCCAGCTATGAAATTGTCAAAGGCACCCAACTGGATTTCTCGGTACAAAACCTCACCAACGTGTACTACCTCGACCCACTGGCACAGAGCTTTATGCCCGCACCGGGGCGAACATTGCGTACGGGGCTGACGGTAAAGTTCTGACATGACCCACGACTACCTGAACCCGCCCCGCAAAACGTTGTGGAGCGTGGCAACACTGATCACCCTGGGCAGCTACGCGGGCATCACCGCGTGGCTGCTTTACTCGCCCACGGTGTCGGTGGCCGAGGCCGCGCCGGCAGCCATGATCATCGAACTGGCCGCCGCGCCCGTGGCGCAAGCCGTGGAGGATGACCTGCAAGTCGCGCCGGACAAAGTGGTGCAGAAACAGCTGAATACGCCGTCGGAAAAACCGCCGAAAGAAGTGGTGAAAAAGGTCATACCGGCAAAGAAACCGAGCCCGGCCAAGCAGGCCACATCGCCTCTCAAGGACACGGCCCAAGGCAGCTATTCATCGGCGCCGGAACACGCTCGGGATTTTGAAGCAGCGCCAGAGAAACACGAGGAACAACCGGCGCCGTCGGCCACTACCGCCCCACCCAAGCTCGATGCGCAAACCGCTGACACCACGGCGGCAAACCAGTCGTCTCGTGGCAATGCCGACCCGGCGCTGAAGCTGCAATGGGAAGCGCAATTGCTGGCGCATCTGGAGCGATTCAAACGTTACCCGCAAAACGCGCGTGACCGTGGCGACCGGGGCGTGGCGTATCTGCGGTTTGAAATTGACAGCAACGGGAAAGTGTTGAGCACGAGCGTGGTTCGCTCGGCAGGTTTTGCCGAGCTGGACGCCGCGACGCTGGACATGATCAGCCGGGCCTCCCCGGTACCGCGCCCGCCGGAGGGCAGCAAGCTGCGGTTTACAGTGCCGGTGGTGTTTGCCAAATAAGTCGTCATGCAACGCAACAGTTTTAAAAGCTGCGGTTTGAAGCAGCGGTCTAGGGTTTGTAGAGACACGTAACCTGCAGCTCATCCGCTGGTTAAAATACCTCTTGCAAGACTTATAAAAGACTTATTAATCTCTGATGAACTCAATCCTTTGGACCCGTAAAGCAGTGAAGCAGTTATTACGCTTGCATTCACACCATCAAAGGCAAGTTCGCGATGCAGTGTCTGCTCTCGAATACATGCCTGATGTCGCCAACGTCAAAGCGCTGGTGAACTACAGCAAGGGTTATCGATTGCGCGCAGGCAACTATCGAGTACTTTTCGACTGGGACGGGAAAATCCATGTGATCAGCATTCAAGAGGTAAAGAAACGTGACGAACGTACCTACTGACATACAAATCATTAACGACCTCGAGGGGAACCCTGCCTTTGTGGTGATCCCTTATGAGCAATACTTGGCTCAACAGAACCACCAAGATCTCATTCCACATGCGGTCGTCAGCCGTATCGTAGAGGGTGCCACGCCCATCCGGGCCTGGCGCGAGCACCTCAACCTGACACAAGAGGAAGTAGCCAAACGCCTTGGCATTTCCCAACCGGCGTATGCCCAGCAGGAGGCGGTCAACAAACCTCGTAGGGCGACACGGGAAAAGATTGCAAAGGCATTCGGCATCAACGCAGATCAGTTGGAACTATAAGGCTTACTCAGGAAAATCCGCCCCCTCAGTTACTTCAGCCCACGCATCAAAATCCGCACTCAACGCCTTCACCTTGGTCCGCGCAAAGGTCAACGCAGCCTTGCCCAACAACAGGCGCAATGGCGGCTGCTCCGCCTCCACGGCCTTGACGATGGCAATCGCCGCGCGCACCGGGTCACCCGGCTGCTTGCCGCTGTAGTTGCGGACCATGTTGGCCCGGGCCACCGCCGTTTCCTTGTAGTCGGCAATCCCGTGAGCCGCCTCGTTGGCCGAACGCCCGGCCCAGTCGGTGCGGAACGGACCCGGCTCGACCAGCAATACCTTGATGCCCAACGGCGCGACTTCCTGGGACAGCGCCTCGGAAAGGCCCTCCACCGCAAACTTGGTCGCATTGTAGAAACTCAACGACGGGAATGCCGCCACGCCACCCACCGAGGAGATGTTCACGATGCTGCCGGAGCGCCGAGCACGCATGCCGGGCAAGGCCGCACGGGTCATGGCGCTCAGGCCCCATACGTTGATTTCGAACATGTTGCGCACATCATCCAGATCGCTTTCTTCGAAGGAGCCGAAGTAGCCAACGCCGGCGTTGTTGACCAGTACGTCGATATGGCCGAAACGCGCTTCAGCCGCTTTGACAGCCGCCTCGACCTGGGCCTGGTCGGTAACGTCCAGCGTCAGGACCAGGGCGTTGTCTTCGTGACCGGCGACGATGTCCTGCACCTGTTGCGGATTACGCGCGGTCACCACGGTCGGGTAGCCAAGGCTCAGGGTGTGCAACGCCAACTGGCGGCCGAAACCGGTGGAGCAGCCCGTGATGAACCAGACGGGTTTTGCGGTGGAAGTCGTCATAAAGGGCCAATCCTCGTGTGTGTAGGAAAAGTATGCGCGCCGCCGTTCTTGCTAAAAAGATGCATAATCCGCAAGCCCCTTTCGGAAATACCACACAATGGACACGCCCGATTTCCAGCAATTACGCCTGTTTTTGCAGGTCGCCCGCTCGAAAAGCTTTACCCAGGCGGCCGACGCCAGCAGCCTCTCGGTGTCAACGGTGAGCCATCGCGTGCGCGCCCTGGAGAAACAGCTGGGCGTGCAACTGCTCAACCGCACCACCCGCAGCGTCAGCGTGACCGAGGCCGGCGAGCAGTTGATCGAGAAGATCGCGCCGCTGTTGGAAGAACTGCAAACCAGCCTGCACAGCGTAGCAGCGGCCACGGTCGACGCCTCGGGCACCTTGCGCCTGAACATTCCCTCCACCGCCAGCCGAATGGTCCTGCAACCGTTGCTCCAGCGTTTCCTGCGCAAATACCCGGGCATCAACCTGGAAGTGGCCGTGGACAACAGCCTGGTGGACATCGTCGCCCAGGGTTTTGACGCGGGCATCCGCTACGACCACGTGCTGGCCGAAGACATGGTGGTGGTGCCGGTGGCGACGCAGTTGCGCTTCGTCATCGTCGCCACGCCGGAGTATTTGAAGGGGCGCAAACTGCCCACCCATCCCCACGATTTGCTGGAGCATGAGTGCGTCAACTACCGCAGTGCGCAGACCGGCTCGCTGCACCGCTGGGACTTTGAAAAAGCCGGCAAACAGATGCGGGTGACGGTAAAGGGCCGCCTGGCAACCAATGACATTGAGTTGATGGTACGAGCCGCACTGGACGGGTTCGGCTTTGCCTATGTGGCGCGCTCCAGCGTCGAGCAGTACCTGCAACGCGGTGAGTTGGTGGAGGTACTGGACGACTGGATTGCCCACAGCGCGCTGTATTTGTATTACTTCAACCGTACGAACACGCCGAAGAAACTACGGGTGTTTATCGAGTTCCTGAAAGAAGAATTCGGGACCTGATCCCTTCAAAAAGCGAACCCCATCATGCTCTACCGTTTCGCCGCCGACGGCCTGGTGCTGTTTCATTTGACGTTTATTCTGTTCGTGCTGTTTGGCGGTTTGCTCGCCCTCAAATGGCGGCCGGTGATGTGGCTGCATCTGCCTGCTGCCGCCTGGGGCGTCGCCGTTGAAGTGTTCCACCTGCCCTGCCCGCTGACGCGTTGGGAAAATCTGTTTCGCCATTTGGCCGGGCAGGATGGTTATGGCGGTGGTTTTATCGAGCATTACATCCTGGCTCTGATTTACCCGGCCGGGCTGACGCCGCAGATTCAGTTGGCGCTGGGCGCGCTGGTGCTGCTGATCAACATCGCGGTGTATGTGCGGTTGATCAAGCGCCGCTAGGCTTGCGTGGTGCGCGTATCTGCCAGCGAAGTGATCGGCGTTAAAGTGCTGCCGCAGATCATCACCCGCCTGCGCCGGCAGCATCCGCACCTCAAGGTCGAACTGGTGCCGAATAACCGCCTGCTCGATCTGCTGCAACTGGAAGCCGACATCGCCGTGCGAATGGTCCGACCCAGCCAGGAACAACTGCTGGCAAAGCGTATCGGCGTGATCGAAGTCGGCCTGCACGCATTTGCACTGCAAATGGACACCTGGATCACCATGCACGAAGACCTGCGCAACAGCCCACGCTGCCGCGTCACCTTTGATGCCCTGGTGGCCGGTTTGCAGCATTACGTACAGGATTGAGACAGCTTCGCTGGTGAAGAATCAGAGTCCCTCAATCCCTTCATAGACGCCCCCATGTCCGAAGCCTTCGAAGTCCCCAGCCCCCACGAAAAACACGTCGAACACACCACCGAACATGCCCACGGCCGCGGGGACAATTTCGCCAGCCGCATCGCCGTAATGACCGCCATCATGGCCACCGTCGGCGCCATGCTCAGCTATCAGGCAGGCTCTACTGAAAGCGAAGCGGCGATGGACAAAAACAACGCCGCCATCTTCAAGACCGAAGCTGCCAACCAGTGGAACTACTACCAGGCCAAATCCAGCCGGCAGAACCTCGCGGAACTGGCCACGCATATCCCAGGCGTCGACGCCAAGCACTACACCGACGAGATCGAGCGTTATAAAACCCAGAAGGAAGACGTGCGCAAACAGGCCGAAAAGCTCGAAGCCACATCGAAAGAATGGGATGAACAGTCAGAGCAGGCGCTGCACCAACATCACCGCTGGGCGCAGGCGATGACCGCGATTCAGATCGCGATTTCGTTGGCGGCGATTACGTTGCTGACAAGGAAGGAGTGGTTGAAACGCATGGCGTATACCGCCGGTGGTGTGAGTGTGGTGTTGGGCGGGATGGCGTGGTTGCATATTTGAGAGCTGGATTTTCATCGCCCTTCGAAAGCATGGTGAAGCCAAAAAAGGTTTGGATTGATGTAAGTTGGGTTGAGCCAGGCAGAGGTGGTAACGGTATATACGCCGCTGTGGGAGCCTTCGCAGCCAATACAAAGCGCAAGTTTATCGGTGACCCGGACGGGCTATCGGACATAGCAACGCGCCGCAGAACCGATGCAATGCTTTCATCCGCCCTCAAACACAAAACAACCGACCATGTCCGACGCCATCTGCGGCAAATTGACGGTGATGAACAACTGGGCATTCCGTCGCTGAACTGGGTTGACGGTGACACGCTTGGCAATATCCAGCGTATGACCAAAACGACCTATGAATCCCTGACCTTCTACGTGCCGGAGGTACGAAATGCCTATTACGACTTCGCAAACAAAACCTTCCGAGACACTGCGGGCCGACAGCTTCTGGATGGAAATCTGGCAAAGTGGAGCTTTGAGCATCCAGGAAGCCGAAAGGCGGGCGCAGGGCTCGCGACGCTTAAAAGAGGCCTACGCGTCGGTACCCTTCTACGCGAAGAAGGCAGCTCAAGACTCTCAATTCTGGAGCAAATTTTACGCGAGCCGCGTGAATTCGTAGAAAAAGGCAATCTTGCGGGAATCTTCTACTGACCATCTGGTACCCCCTCCTCCTAGACTCACTCATATTCACCAGACCCCTCGCGTCAGAAAACATCGGCATATTCCGGCATATCCGCTTGGGGTCCTACATCCACTCGCTATATAGTAAAACGCATAACGCCTGACACTATACAGCCGAGGAAAAGCCGGTGACCGCACAATCATCCAAGGAAGCTGTGGGCGTCGCCTACAGCATCGACTCAATGCGCTATGCCCAGGCCATGACCTGGCGTGCCATCGAAGCACTGTCCAAACTCATCCGCCCCGGCATGCTCGAATCCGAAGCCCGCGAACTCGGCAAAAAGTCCTCGCCGACCTCGACATGCAGCGCATCTGGCACCCCCTGCTGGTGCGCTTTGGCGCCAACACCCTCAAAACTTTCAAGGAGCGCTCCGACGGCGACCCGGTGCTGGGGGAAAACGACATCTACTTCATCGACATGGGTGCCGTGTGGCAAGGCCATGAAGGTGACGCCGGGGCGACGTTCAGCACCGGCAACGACCCCGAGATGGCCGCGTGCGCGAGCGCGGCGAAAGCGTTGTTTGACAGGGTTGAACAGCGCTGGAAGAACGACAAAGTCGTCGGTCTGGAGCTGTATCGTTTTGCCGAAGAGCAAGCGAAGGAAATGGGCTGGGTGTTGAACCTGGACATCAAAGGGCACCGCGTGAGCGATTTCCCGCATGCGATTTATCGTGGCGGCGATCTTGGGGATTTTGACCAGTATCCGAATGAAGGGCTGTGGATCCTGGAGATACAAATTGCGCACCCGAGCGGAGCTTATGGTGCGTTTTACGAAGATTTGTTGGCTTAACTTTTCAAGGAATAAAGATGGAACGCTCGACCGAATTTCCCGTGCTGTTGTTTTCCTACGGCACGTTGCAGGACAAGGCTGTGCAGTTGGCCAACTTTGGGCGGGAGTTGGTGGGCCAGCAGGATGCGATGCTGGGGTATTCAAAAAGCTGGGTAGAAATTACCGACCCTGAGGTGTTGGCGGCCAGTGGCAAGACCCATCATCCGATCGTTGCTCCGAGCGGGCGCAATGAAGACACCGTTGAGGGGATGGTGTTTCAGATTACCGAGAAGGAGCTGGCGGCGGCGGATGCGTATGAAGTGTCGGACTACAAGCGGGTTTCGGTGGGGCTGGCTTCAGGGTTGACGGCTTGGGTGTATGTGCAGGCTTGAGAGGGTGCAGCTCGTCAACCGGAGTGATTTCCTACAGATCAATCGGAAGGTGTGCACTCCCCCGCTTGATGATGCCAAGCCGATAGTCCCTCGGTCGCCCTCATGGCGACCGAGTTTGGCGACTCGAAGACAAATCTGAAAACTAAAACTCGGCGAACCAGTTTTCCAGGTGACGGCTGCTCAGTATTCCTGAACCCATTGGCTTGATCCCGCAAAAACGAAAAAGGGACGACCTCTCAGTCATCCCTTTTTTGCGAACATTACCCACCTAAACGCAACGCGTGCCACGAGCCTTATGCTCGTATTCCCACCCCTTGCACGCCAACCCTACATGCTTGGGAATCAGAGCGCCCCCGCTGCTGTAGGAAGTAATAGTCCTACGGGTGAAGCCCAGCTCTACAGCCGCGGCGGAGAGCGACAGGTTGTTGTTGAGCATCCACTTTCTGAAGTCCTGCGTCAGCATGACCTCGCCGGACTGCTCCAGTGCCAAACGATGTAAGGTGACGGCGGACAACTCAAGGTCATTGCCCCAAGTCACGTCAAAGCCCCACTCACCGACTTCAACCCGACCAAATAGAGACAAGTCCTGAAGCGGTTTTAGAACCGGAAAGGTATTTATGTGATCAGTGAGATCAACGGTATGCCGCTTGCCGTTGTTCCACTCAATTTCGATGGCATGCTTGCCGGCAACTGGTTGCACAGCAGAGATGCGAAGCTTGCTGGTCATAAGTCAGTTCCTCCGGTTTTGTTCATTCCATACGCGCCAAAGATCAGTGGTATGGACTCTTGCTCAAAGCAGGGCAGCTTTCAAGGCCTTGGTTTCGGCACCTTTGCCGAGAACCACCAGCCCTTCTATCTGAACCAACGACTCTCCGTCTGGCGTTTGCACGTGAAAGTGCGGCGGCGCGTGGTCGTCGGGATAGATTTTTATTTTCCAGTTTCGTTCACTGTGAAGGGTAGCCATGGGAACAGATGCTAGAGAAAATATTTCTCTAGCACAACCCTGTATTCAAACCCTAGAAACCACAAAACCCCTGACTTCTCTCGAAACCAGGGGTTTTGTTTACATCGAATTTGGCGGTGAAGGAGAGATTCGAACTCTCGATACAATTTCTTGTATACACACTTTCCAGGCGTGCTCCTTAAGCCACTCGGACACTTCACCGTATCTCGTCAAACTGATTCAGTCTGTCGAGGCGCGCTAATGTAGTCGAAAGCTTTTCCGATGGCAAAGGTTTTTTTCAGAATTTTCATGCGCTTAGGCGGTTATGCCGTTCCAGCCCTCTGCGGCGCCATGCACACCACGGCGATTCTGCCATTCTCGGGCACACACGGCGCTTGTCTATAGTAGCTGCTGCGCCCTGCCGAAGGCTGCCTGCGGGTGGGCATGCGGGAAAAGTCTGACTGGGTAGTCAGTCACGGCGCTTTACCAGGGCGGGCGCGGTGGGTAACGTCTGCCGTCTGTCCTTCTATTACAAGCATTACAAGGAATCGCGTCATGAGTGAGTTGATTGCCTACCACCTCGAAGACGGTATCGCGACCCTGACCCTGAGCAACGGCAAGGTGAATGCCATTTCGCCGGCAGTGGTCAGTGCGTTTAATGAAGCGCTGGACCAGGCCGAGAAGGATCGGGCGGTGGTGATCATCACGGGCACGCCAGGGATTTTGTCCGGTGGCTATGATTTGAAGGTGATGACCGCTGGCCCTAAAGAAGCAGTGAGCCTGGTGACGTCGGGCTCGACCCTCGCCCGCCGCCTGTTGTCGCACCCGTTCCCGGTGATCGTCGCTTGCCCGGGGCACGCAGTCGCCAAGGGTGCGTTCCTGTTGTTGTCGGCGGATTACCGGATTGGGGTCGACGGGCCGTTCAGCATTGGCCTGAATGAAGTGATGATCGGCATGACCATGCACCACGCCGGGATCGAGCTGGCGCGCGATCGCCTGCGCAAGTCGGCATTTCACCGGTCGGTGATCAATGCCGAGATGTTTAACCCGCAGGACGCATTGGGCGCCGGGTTCCTGGATAAGGTGGTCGCGCCGGAGGAGTTGCAGGCTGCCGCGCTGGAGGCGGCTCGCCAGTTGAAGAAGATCAATATGAACGCCCACAAGCACACCAAGCTGAAGGTGCGTAAGGCGCTGCTGGAAGCGCTGGATGACGCGATCATTCAGGACCAGGGGCATATGGGTTAATCAAACCCGCACCTGCTGAATCGAAGCCCGACCTTGAGTCGGGCTTTTTCTTACAAAGAATTCCAGATTGCCTACAACCGCTCTAAACAGTATCTGTCACCGCATGTTGAAACATGCGCTTAAACATCGCCTATCTCCCGACTCTATAGGGGCAATTGCCGAATACAGTGCACATCCGTACACTGCGCCACCTTTTGTCCCGATGGGCTGTGTCGATGCTTTTTTTGTTACGCATGTTGTTGATGGGCCTGCATTTTATGATCGCCGGCGTGCTGGGCGTGCTGCTGGGGGTCTGCCGGCCGTTTAACCCGGACAACAGCCGTTACTGCGCGCGCCTGTATGCCGTGCCGGCGATGTGGCTGCTGCGCCTGCGGGTAAGGGCTGAGGTTGACTCGCTGCGCAACAAGCCCAGCAGTTGCGTGATCATTGCCAACCATCAGTCCAACTATGACCTGTTTGTGTTCGGCACCGTGGTGCCGTACCGCACGGTGTGTATCGGCAAGAAGAGCCTGAAATGGGTGCCGTTGTTCGGCCAGTTGTTCTGGCTGGCGGGCAATGTGTTGATTGACCGGGGCAACGCACATAAGGCGCGGCGCTCGATGCTCACCACCACACACACCTTGCAGCATAAGGACACGTCGATCTGGGTGTTTGCGGAAGGCACGCGTAACTTCGGCGAAACGTTGCTGCCGTTCAAGAAAGGCGCGTTCCAGATGGCGATCGCCGCGGGCGTGCCGATTGTGCAGGTGTGTGTCAGCACGTATGTGAAGCACATGAAGCTCAACAGCTGGAACAGTGGCGACATTCTGATTCGCTCGTTGCCGCCGATTCCTACGAAGGGGCTGACGATGGATGACATGCCGCTGTTAATGCAGACCTGCCGCGAGCAAATGAAAGATTGTATTGAAGCAATGGACCGAGAGTTGGAAATCGCCCCCTGTAAAAGCGAGCTTGCTCGCGAAGGACGTTAACGATTACGCGTTCATTCTGGATTAACCCGCCGCTCTCAGGTTTTTCGCGAGCAAGCTCGCTCCTACAGAGGGCGCGTTCAGGCTAAGCTGCACAACAACTGTCATCCAATAAAGAAGCGATCAGCACTATGGGTAGAGTTGTTGCGGCCGCCGTCTATAGCGCCGGTAAGAAAGTCACCGATATCACCCTCGACGAAGGCGCCGCCTGGGCCGCCAAGCCCGACCACTTTGTGTGGATCGGCCTGGAGGAGCCCAGCGCCCTGGAACTGGCCAACCTGCAACGCCAGTTCAACCTGCACGAGCTGGCCATCGAAGACGCCCTGGAAAAACACAGCCGCCCCAAGCTTGAAACCTTCGGCGACGCGCTGTTTATCGTGACCTACTCACCCGTGCGCGATAACGGCAAGCTGGAGTTTATCGAGACCCATATCTTTGCCGGCAACGGCTACATCATCACTGCCCGCAATGGCCACTCGGCGTCCTACGGCTACGTGCGCCAGCGCTGTGAGGCGCGGCCGCTGTTGCTGGAGCATGGGGAAGATTTCGTACTCTATGCCCTGCTGGATTTCGTAACCGAGAACTACCAGCCGGTGAGCGAGGCCATTCATGCCGAGGTCGATGAGCTGGAGCGCAACGTGTTGTGCAACTCCCTGAGTGAAGCGGATATCCAGAAGCTCCACGGCCTGCGCCGCGATGTGCTGCGGCTCAAGCGCTACGTGGCGCCGATGGTGGAGATCAGTCAGGAGTTGCAGAAACTGAGCTTCCCGTTTATCGACAAGAACATGCGCCCGTATTTTCGCGATGTGCAGATTCACGTCACCCGGCAGATGGAAGACCTGACGACCCTGCGGGATATCGCCAGCCAGACCATCGAGATTGGGGTGTTGCTGGAAGCCTCGCGCCAAAGCGTGGTGCAGCGCAAGTTCGCCGCCTGGGCAGCAATTCTGGCGTTCCCGACGGCGGTGGCCGGGATCTACGGGATGAACTTCCAGAACATGCCAGAGCTGCAGTGGCACTACGGCTATTTTGCGGTGCTGGGGTTTATTGCGGTGGGGTGTACGGGGTTGTGGGCCAGCTTCAAGCGCTCAGGCTGGCTGTAACAAACCCACCTCAATTTGCTGGAGATCAAACGTGTGGGAGCTGGCTTGCCTGCGATGCAGGCACCTCGGTTTGTCAGTTACACCAAGGTGATGCTATCGCAGGCAAGCCAGCTCCCACATTAATCTGCTTTGCCTTGAAGACCGTGCTTCTTGCCCTGGACGCTTTCAGGCAGCTCCTGCTTTTGGTTTGTGCGCCACAAACCGCATCATCCATTCCGCCACGGTGACGCCGTGGTGGTCTCGTTCCAGGCTGGCCACCCCGTTGGTGTAGACCTTCTCACCCAGCGTTGTCTGAAGAATCTCGAGCAGTTCGCGGGAATAGTCGTGGATAAATTCCGGGTGGCCCTGGAAGCACAGCACCTGGTCTTCGATGTGGTACGCCGCAAACGGGCAAAATTCGCTGGAGGCGATCACGGTGGCGTTTTCCGGCAATGTAGTGACCTGATCCTGATGGCTGATCAACAGCGTCAGCTCTTCCACCACCGGGCTCATCCACGGTGCCTTGGCGTTCAGTTTGTAGTCGTGGATGCCCATGCCCCAACCTTTGGTCGCCCGCTCGGTCTTGCCGCCCAACAGCAGCGCTAACAACTGGTGGCCGAAGCAGATGCCGATCAGTTTGTCACCGCGTGCATGGCGGTCCAGCAGGTAGGTCTTGAGGGTCTGGATCCAGGGATCGGTGCCGAAGGAGTCGGCCTTGCTGCCCGTCACCAGGTAGGCGTCGAACACTTCGCCATCCGCCGGGTATTCACCCTGCACCACGTTATAGGTGACAAACTCGGCGGCAATTGGCTGTTTGGAGAACAGGCGCTTGAACATCTGCCCGTAACCTTGGTACTGATCGATCAGTCCAGGACGCAGGATATCGGTTTCCAGGATGCACACGCGTAACGACATAAAAAATACCTGACACGGCGATGGGAATAATGAACACCCCCAGAGCCTGCCTTGAAATACCCTTCCAAGGCAAGCCCCACATTTGGTCACCGAAACACTTCACCCTGTGTGGCTTTCTCCAACAGCAGCGCCGGTGGTGTGAAGCGCTCACCGTATTGCTCGGCCAGGTAGCGGGCGCGGGCGATAAAGTCGTTCAGGCCGTACTGGTTGATGAATTGCAGCGCCCCGCCACTCCAGGCGGCAAAGCCGATACCGAAGATCGAGCCGACGTTGGCGTCCGCCGTCGACATCAATACGCCCTCCTCCACACAGCGCACGGTTTCAATGGCCTGGATAAACAGCAGGCGATCGCGCACGTCCTGCGCCGAGATCCGTTGACCGGGCTTTTCAAAGCGGCTTTTCAGCTCCGGCCACAGGTGTTTCTGCCCGCCCGCCGGGTAATCGTAGAAGCCTCCACCCGCCGCCTTGCCCGGGCGTTTGTATTCGTTGAGCAACAGGTCGATCACTGCAAATGCCGGGTGCTGGGGTAACGGCTTACCTTCGGCCTGTAGGTCCTTGGCCGTTTGCTGGCGAATATGGCTCATCAGGCTGAGGGAAACTTCGTCAGAGACCGCCAGCGGCCCCACAGGCATGCCGGCCTTGCGCGCCTCGGTCTCGATCATCGGCGCGGCCACACCTTCGCCGAGCATGGCGATGCCTTCGTTGGTGAAGGTGCCGAACACCCGCGAGGTGAAGAAGCCGCGACTGTCATTCACCACGATCGGGGTTTTCTTGATTTGCAGTACGAAATCGAAACCTCGGGCCAGGGTTTCGTCGCTGGTGTGGGCGCCCTTGATGATTTCCACCAGGGGCATTTTGTCCACCGGGCTGAAGAAGTGCAGGCCGATAAACTTGCCCTGGTCTGGAACGGCGGTGGCTAACCCGCTGATGGGCAAGGTGGAGGTGTTGGAGGCGATCACCGCTTCGGCACCCACCACGCTTTGCGCGGCCGCCGAGACCCTGGCCTTCAGCTCACGGTCCTCGAAGACGGCTTCGATGATCAGGTCGCAGCCGGCAAGATCAGCATCGGATTCAGTAGGAAGAATCCGCGCGAGGATGGTTTCCCGCTGTTCGGCGGTCAATTGCCCACGGCCGACCTTCTTGTCCAGCAACGCTGCCGAGTGTGCCTTGCCCTTCTGCGCCGCCGCCAGCTTGACGTCCTTGAGCACCACCTCAACGCCTGCCGACGCGCTGACGTAAGCAATGCCCGCGCCCATCATCCCGGCGCCGAGCACGCCGACCTTGCGCGTCACATACGGCGCAAAACCCTCGGGCCGCGAGCTGCCGGCGTTGATTTGATTGAGCTGGAACCAGAAGGTGCCAATCATGTTTTTCGCCACTTGCCCAGTAACCAACTCGGTGAAGTAGCGCGTCTCGATCAGGTGCGCGGTGTCGAAATCCACCTGGGCGCCTTCTACGGCAGCACACAGGATCTTCTCCGGGGCCGGGAAGCAGCCGTTGGTTTTGGCGCGCAGTATCGATGGCGCAATGGCGAGCATTGGTGCGACTTTCGGGCTGGACGGCGTGCCGCCGGGGATCTGGTAGCCCTTGATGTCCCAGCGCTGTTTCGCCTCTGGATTGGCAACAATCCACGCCCGGGACTTGGCCAGCAGCTCGTCGCGGTCAGCCGCCAGTTCATCGATCAGCCCGGCTTGCAGCGCCTGCTGTGGCGTAATCTTTTTACCTTCCAGCAAGTAGGGCAAGGCCTTTTCCAGCCCCAGCATACGCACCATGCGCACCACACCGCCGCCGCCCGGCAAAAGCCCGAGGGTGACTTCCGGCAGGCCGATCTGCACTGACGTGTGGTCCAGCGCCACGCGGTGCTGGCACGCCAGGCAAATCTCCCAACCGCCGCCCAGCGCGGCGCCGTTGATGGCGGCCACCACTGGTTTGCCGAGGGTTTCCAGGGTGCGCAACTGCGCCTTCAACACCAACACGCTGTCGTAGAAAGCCTTGGCGTGAGGCTTATCGACCTTGATCAGCTCATTGAGGTCGCCGCCGGCAAAGAAGGTCTTTTTCGCCGAGGTGATAATCACACCGGCAATCGAATCCTTCTCGGTGTGCAACCGGGCGACGGTGGCCGCCATGGCCTCGCGGTACACCCCGTTCATGGTGTTGGCACTCTGGCCGGGCATGTCGATGGTCAGTACCACAATCTGGTCCTGGCCTTTTTCGTAACGAATGGCATCGGTCATGACTGATTCCTTGGGCTCAGAGGCGTTCGATGATGGTGGCGATACCCATGCCGCCGCCGACACACAGGGTGGCCAGGCCATACCGCTGCTGGCGCACCTCCAGTTCGTCGAGCAAGGTGCCAAGAATCGCGCAGCCCGTGGCGCCCAGCGGGTGGCCCATGGCGATGGAGCCGCCGTTGACGTTGACCCGGCTAGCGTCAATGCCCATGTCCTTGATGAACTTGAGCACCACTGAGGCAAACGCCTCGTTGACTTCAAACAGGTCGATGTCTTCCACCCGCAGCCCCGCTTTCGCCAGCGCCTTGCGCGTAGCCGGCGCCGGGCCGGTGAGCATGATAGTGGGGTCGGTGCTGGTGACCGCTGTGGCGACGATCCGCGCCCGGGGTTGCAGGCCGAGTTCGCGGCCCTTTGCTTCGGAACCGATCAGCATCAGCGCGGCGCCATCGACGATTCCGGAACTGTTGCCCGGTGTGTGCACATGGTTAATGCGCTCGACGTGGCTGTAGACCCGCAATGCCGTGGCATCGAACCCCATCTGGCCCATCATTTCGAAGCTGGGCTTGAGTTTGCCGAGGCCTTCAAGCGTCGAGTCGGCGCGGATGAACTCGTCCTGGTCCAGCAACACGATGCCGTTTTGATCCTGCACTGCGATCAGCGATTTGTTGAAGGATCCGTCTGATCTGGCCCGCGCCGCTTTCTGCTGTGAGTGCAGGGCAAAGGCATCCACGTCCTGGCGCGTGAAGCCTTCCAGCGTGGCGATCAGGTCGGCGCCGATGCCCTGCGGGGTGAAGTGGCTGTGCAGGTTGGTTTGCGGGTCGAGCACCCAGGCGCCGCCGTCACTGCCCATGGGCACGCGGGACATGGACTCGACACCGCCGACCACCACCAGGTCTTCAAAGCCGGAGCGCACTTTCATCGCCCCGAGGTTCACCGCTTCCAGGCCCGAGGCGCAAAACCGGTTGACCTGCACACCGGCGACACTCACGTCCCAGTCCGCCACCAGCGCGGCGGTCTTGGCGATGTCGGCGCCTTGGTCGCCCACCGGCGTGACGCATCCCAGGACAATGTCATCCACTTGCCGGGTGTCGAGGTCGGTGCGCTGTTGCAGCGCGGCCAGCAACCCCGCCACCAGGTTTACCGGCTTGACGCTGTGCAAGGCGCCGTCGGCCTTGCCTTTGCCACGGGGCGTGCGTATCGCATCAAAGATCAAAGCTTGGGTCATGACGTCCTCGAATCACTGTGCAACGAATCGTGCCCCTACCTTAGGCGCCGGGGCGCCGGATTCAATGACCGAACCGCTCATTGACCTTGACGGTCACGCTCAGACGAACGGTAGGAGGCTACGCGAATCGGTTGATTAATCGTTTTAGCTGTCTAGCTGTAGGGCTGGCGTCTGGCTGGCAATTGGCCTCATGCCTTTTTAAGCAGAATCCCTCATGAGATGAGACGAAATGGATCTAAGCCATGTAGAACGAGGGCTCTAAGGTTGAATCTGTAAGAGAAGTAAAAGGTTGCTGCCGGGTTTTGCTGGAGCACCTGTAGGAACTGTAAGAAAAGAGTCATGTAGTACCGTCATAGTTAAATCGACCGGCACGCATTTGACGCTCAGGAATAACAACAAAAGGCAGTCAGCCATGTTCAAACATTCGAAAGTACGTCAGGCGGGACTTATTCTTTTCGCCACCACCCTGATTCTGATCTTGCCCAATCTGACCAAGGTCATTGGGTGACCACTCGCACTCCACATTCTGCGCACACACAGCGCCAGGATCGCAGCCTTTGGCAGCGCCTTTCGGGATATTGCGTATAGCGATCCCGTTAGGGGCTGCCGTTTTGCGCGCCGGTTTCAGGTTGTTTTGCGGTATCGTGCATCCGCATCGACACTCAAACACGGGCCTTTCCTTGAAACAGATCATCCTCCTCCTGACCCTGCTGCTGGCCGTGCCGGTGTCTGCCGCGCAATTGACCATCGAGCTCGATCACGCCAGCAAAACCTGGGAAACAATCGAACTGCTCAAGCGCCCGGATGTACAGACGGTGCAGATCGTCGATGACGTTTCCTACAAGCGCAACATGACCTATCGGGCAGTGCCACTGGCGGCGCTGTTGCCGGGCATCAAGCCGGAGAATCATCTGCAGGCGGTGGCCCTGGACGGCTTTGCCGCAGAGTTGACGGCGGCGCCGCTGCTTTCAAAAAGCGGCGCGCGTGCCTGGTTGGCGGTGGAAGATCCGGCGCATCCGTGGCCGCCGCTGGCGGATGGCAAACCCAGTGCCGGGCCGTTTTATCTGGTGTGGACGAATCCGCAGTCAGGAAACATCAGCCCTGAGCAGTGGCCGTTCCAGATCTCGGGGATCAAGCAATTGAAGACGGTGGCGGAGCGCTTTCCGGCGCTGTTGCCAGACCCGAAACTGACGGCGAATGACCCGGTGAATCAAGGGTTCGCGCTGTTCCAGAAGAACTGCCTGGCGTGTCATCGCCTGAACGGCGCCGGCGATGCGCAGGTGGGACCGGACCTGAATATTCCGTACAACCCCACTGAATATTTCGCCGGCGATTTCCTCAAGCGTTATATCCGCGACCCACAAAGCATGCGGCATTGGCCGCAGGCGAAGATGCCGGCGTTTGCCACCAGCGTGCTGCCGGATGCGGACCTGGATCTGCTGGTGGGGTACTTGAAGCATATGGCAGGCAGGAAACAACCTTAAGGCTCAGGTAAATCTGTGGCGAGGGAGCTTGCTCCCGCTGGGCTGCGCAGCAGCCCCAATCAGACAATCACATTTCTCCAGACAGAACTCGGGGGCATGCTTTGGGGCCGCTTCGCAGCCCAGCGGGAGCAAGCTCCCTCGCCACAAAAAGCTTTCCTGGCACAGAGAGCTTTCCTACTGCTGCTGCACCGATATCACCGGTGTCGGCGCCACAAATACCTTGGCATGCATCTGCTCATGCCCTCCCCCACGACGCATGCCCCGCACCGGGCAGGCGTCCAGGTAATCCAGGCCCACCGCCAGCTTCAAATGCCGCTCTGGCCGGGCCAGTTGGTTAGTCACGTCAAAGCTGTACCAGGCATCATCCAGCCAGGCTTCAGCCCAGGCATGGCTGGCCAGGTGCTCGCAGTCTTCGCTGTACAAATACCCCGACACATACCGCGCCGGAATCCCCAGGCTACGGGCGCAGGCGAGGAAGGCGTGGGTATGGTCCTGGCACACCCCGGCACGCCCCGCGAAGGCTTTGGCGGCGCAGGTGTCGACTTCGGTAGCGCCCGGCGAATAGGTCATGTACTGGTTCAACGCATGCATCAGGTCGATCAACGCACTGCGGTCGCGGCGCTGGTGGCAGTGCTTTTCGGCAAAGCTGCGCAGGGCCTCGTCCGGCTCGGTCAAACGGGTGCAACGCAGGAACGGAAACGCCGACTGGCTTTCATGCTCGGCCTCGCGCAATTCGTCGATGTCCACCTGGCCACGGGCACCGATGATGATGGCTTCGTGGGGCTCGTCCATGGTCAGCACGTGCAGGATGTTGCCGAACGGGTCCAGTTGCGCTCGCACCGGCCGGGGCAGGTCCAACTGCCAGCTGAGGACGTGCTGGCGCTCGCTGTCGTGGGGTGTGAGGCGCAGGTACTGGATGCTGGCACGCACCTGGTCTTCGTAGTGGTAGGTGGTTTCGTGGCTGATGGAAAGTCTCATGCCGCCTCCAGGTAGGAACTGTAAATAGCATCACCCAACTCGCGCACGAGCGGGATGAAGTCGGTCAGCCATGCGTGCAGGCCTTCCTCAAGAATTTCGTCGATCGCGGTAAAGCGCAGGCGCGCGTCCATTTCCGCCGCCAGGCGCTGGGCCGGGCGCCCGTTGATGCCGGGCAGGCTGCCAAGGATCTGG
This sequence comes from Pseudomonas sp. Bout1, assembly GCF_034314165.1. GTDB lineage: Bacteria > Pseudomonadota > Gammaproteobacteria > Pseudomonadales > Pseudomonadaceae > Aquipseudomonas. The sequence continues at coordinate 5,334,060 of NZ_JAVIWK010000001.1, forward strand.
TCGATCTCTTCACTGCACGCGCGCAGCGAACGCGGGACGTCGGCGCGCAGCAGCAACAGTTCGGCGACTTGCCGGGCGCCGGGGGCGTCGCGGTAGATTTCGGTGTAGGCCTCGAAAGACGACAAGGCCCGCAACAACGCACTCCACTGATAGTAGGCGTGGGCGGTGCCATCGGTGACCGCTTCGGCCTGGTCGCCGGCCATTTCGTAACGGGCATCCAGCAGGCGCAGGGTGTTGTCGGCGCGCTCGATAAACGTGCCCAACCGAATAAAACGAAACGCGTCGTTACGCATGATGGTGCCGTAGGTGGCGCCCCGGAACAGGTGGGAACGCTCCTTGACCCATTCACAGAACCGGCTCATGCCATAGCGACTCAGGCCCTGCTGGGCGATATCGCGAATTTCCAACCAGGTGGCGTTGATGTTTTCCCACATGTCGGCGGTAATTCGCCCACGTACCGCGTGGGCACTGGCCCGCGCGGAACCCAGGCAGCTGTAGATGCTTGCCGGGTTGGCGGCATCCAGCGCGAAGAAGTGCAACAAACGTTCGGCGTGCAACTCACCGTGGCGCTCGCGGTAATCGTCGAGGGTGCCGGTAATCAGCAACGGCATCGCCAGTTCATGCAGGCCATCGCCACGCCCGTCCTGGGGCATCAGCGACAGCGAATAGCTGACGTCGAGCATCCGCGCGAGGTTTTCCGCGCGCTCCAGGTAGCGCGACATCCAATACAAATCCGAGGCAGTTCTACTCAACATATTTCAATCCTCGACCACCCAGGTGTCTTTGGTACCGCCGCCCTGGGACGAGTTGACCACCAGCGAGCCTTCGCGCAGTGCCACACGGGTCAGGCCGCCAGGGACCACGCGGGTTTCCTTGCCTTGCAGCACGAATGGACGCAGGTCGATATGCCGTGGGGCGATGCCGTTCTCGACAAAGGTCGGGCAGGTCGACAGGCACAGAGTGGGTTGTGCGATATAGGCGTGGGGCTTGGCCTTGATGCGTGCGCGGAAGGCTTCGATTTCTGCCGCCGTAGCTGCCGGGCCGACCAGCATGCCGTAGCCACCGGAGCCTTGGGTTTCCTTCACCACCAACTCCGGAAGGTTGGCCAGCACGTGGGACAGTTCACTGGGATTACGGCACTGGAATGTAGGAACATTCTTCAGGATCGGCTCTTCATCCAGGTAAAAACGGATCATCTCGGTGACGAAGGGGTACACCGACTTGTCATCCGCGACCCCGGTGCCGATGGCATTCGCCAGCACCACATTGCCCGAGCGATACGCCGCCAGCAGGCCCGGTACGCCGAGCATCGAGTCCGGGTTGAAGGCCAGCGGGTCGAGGAACGCATCGTCGAGGCGGCGGTAGATCACGTCCACCGCTTTGGGGCCATCGGTGGTGCGCATGAACACACGGTCATCACGCACGAACAGATCGGCACCTTCTACCAGTTCCACACCCATTTCCCGGGCCAGGAACGCATGCTCGAAGAACGCACTGTTGAAACGCCCCGGGGTCAGCACCACCACACTGGGGTTATCCAGCGGGCTGGAGCTTTTCAGGGTGTCGAGCAGCAGGTTGGGGTAATGGTCGATCGGCGCGATGCGCTGGGCGGCGAACAGTTCGGGGAACAGGCGCATCATCATCTTGCGGTCTTCGAGCATATAGCTCACACCGCTTGGGGTGCGCAGGTTGTCCTCGAGGACGTAGTAAGTACCGTCGCCATCGCGTACGAGGTCGACGCCGGAGATGTGGGAATAGATATCGCGGTGCAGGTCCAGGCCCTGCATCGCCAACTGGTATTGCTCGTTGGCCAGCACTTGCTCGGCAGGGATGATCCCAGCCTTGATGATGCGTTGCTCGTGGTACAGGTCGGCGAGGAACATGTTCAGCGCCTTCACCCGTTGGATGCAGCCACGCTCGACAATCCGCCATTCGCTGGCCGGAATACTGCGCGGAATTGTGTCAAAGGGGATCAGGCGTTCGGTGCCTTGCTCATCGCCATAGAGGGTGAAGGTGATGCCGGCCCGGTGAAACAGCAAATCGGCTTCGCGCCGGCGCTGGGCCAGCAATTCAGGGGGCGTCTCGGCCAACCAGCGGGCGAATTCGCGGTAATGGGGGCGCACCAGCCCTGCCCCGTCGTACATCTCATCATAATAAGTGCGGATCATGCCGTACTCCTTGTCACCCGGACGCAAGAACCATCGCAAGGCCCGTGCCAGCGGCATAAACACTTAAGTATCAATCAGTTGGATATAAGCGCAGACCTCACTGCACCGTCCCGGTGCAGCAAATGCCCGCTGTCATGGGCGACGCCTCATTGCAATGCAGGCCATGACTATCAACAGCATAGTCAGAGTTGATTTCACTGCCCGGCTATCCTTGCGGATAATCACCTCCATCAGCTGAACAGGACAGGTCCTACAGCTTCATCCATTGAGCAACATCGCTTGTACCGAATCGCTCTCCTCCTTTGCGATCTTCCCTTTGGCCACCCTGCTCGGGTGGCTTTTTTTTGTGCAGGATTTTTCCCGATCCAGAAACAAAAACGGCCGACCCAAAGGTCAGCCGATACGCTGTGAAGTTGTTCATCCTGCTACATGGGTAACCCACGCACCTCCTGTTTTACGCCCCATCCTTCAATGATCCCGCCCAAGGGCTCGACCACCGCCTCAAAGTCTTGCTCAAAGTCTCCTATGCCGTCGTAGGTGGCGAACATGATTTTGCTCAGTTCCAGGTACCAGGCGCCGTCATCCCGCGCGCTGACCTGGGCATTCAGCGATTCTCCACGAAACCGACCCGCAGCCCGGCGCGCACGTTCCTCATCCGGGAAAATGGCGTAGAACTCGATGGGGTGGAAACGCGAGAAGTCAAAGCCGCCCTCTTTCATGCGGCGCAACACGTTGGTGCTGATGTCTTCTTGATAGGCTGTGCTCATGAAACGTCCTCCTCAAACTGATGGATAGACTTTCCGTGCGTCCCATGGCCCGCGCTGCAAGGGCGCGGGTGTTACGGCATTGAGGTCGCCGCTGGGAGACAAGCATGTAGCTGACAAGACCAGACCTTAGCGATTCATTTCGCTGATCTCGATTGCAGAGTAGCGCGAAGCTATCACCTCCACCAGAGGGTCATGGAGGACGTACAGGAAATGTTCAGGCGTCTTTGGTGACAGTGAGGATTTCAATGCTGTTCAGGTCTTTCAAACTCTTGACCGTAGGCTTCTCGGTACGACCTTCCAGGTCGTTGAGATCCAGTTCTTTCAAAGCTGGCGCGACACGATTGCGAAGCAAGTGCGCGGCCTCTTCCAAGGTAGGCTCGTGCTCACAGTCGAACTGCACGACCTTTATCTGACCATCATCGTCAGTGAAGGAAACATTCCACTTTGGCATCAGTGCCTCCTCGATAAAACCCAAGAGTGGGCTTACACATATCTGGACCTTGATGGCTCGCAAATCGTTCCAATCAAGGCAGGAGGCACACGATCAAAGGGCGCTTACTTCTCGGCGTGTTCTTTCAGGGCTTTCAAGGTGTTGAACGGTGCGTCCACCACAAACTTGTTGGCCAGCCACGACGGCACGCTGCCACCTGGCTCGGTGTGCACCTGGTAGGTCACTTCGGTCAGGTTGTCGCCTTTAGGCACCAGCTTCCAGTAACCATCAACCTGCGCCACGCGCACATAGCCTTTGACTTCGGGCTGGTAGGTCGGCACTTCCAGCAGCTTGCGAGTGACACTGCCATCGGCGGCCTTGGTGGTGGTGATCTCCAGGATCGAATCGCGATCGGTCACCGGGAACGGTGCCTTGAACTGGGTGTAGGTCCAGCTCTTGTCGCCGTCCTGCTTGAGCAGTTTTTGCGACTTGCATTCGTGGATCCAGGAACAGGCCCCCGCCACGTCCTCCTGCAACGCCTGGATCTTGGCCAGCGGCGCCTTGATGGTGGTCACACCGCGATAAGCCTTGTATTTGGAGCCGGCAATTTCACTCAACGACACTTTGATGCCGTCTTCATCCTTGGCGGTCTGCCAGTCTTCAGCGTGTGCTGCACCCGCGAACAACACGGTAAAACCGCACAACACAGCAATTCGTTTCAGTGAACCCATGGTCTTATTCCTTATTGTTGAAGTTCAGTACTTTGAACAGCCCACTAAGCCGCCGTCATCTGTTCCCACCAACCGATCAACTTGATCGCTTCTGCCTGGCTGTTGCCACAGACCTCGATATCCGCCTGGAACGAACTGCACACCGCCGGCCGCTCTGGCTGGCCAAACAACTGGCACAGCTGTTCGACCGACAGATGCAGGCAGCGTTCGCCCGCAGGTTTGCCGGCAGGCATTCCCGGCAACGCAGAACTGATGGATGGGGCAATGCAGCAAGCGCCACAGCCTTCACGGCATTTCATGAAGAACAGATCCTCGACAACTTTAGCGTTATGGCCACGTAAGACTACGCCCTTAAACAGACGTTTTAAATTGGCTTAACAGGGGTTTTTCACTGAAAACAAACGTGACTGATCAGTCTGCGACAGAAGGTCAGGGGTGCGCGTCACTTTTACTCGTCGGGTTTATTGCTTGAATTCAAAATCCAGCGCCGCCCCTTCAACTTCGCGCCGCTCTTCGTTGCGCAGTTGCAGTTGCATTTCGTTACTGAGCAGGCGTCCGTTGATCTGGAACGCGCTGTTGTCGGTGGGTTTTTCGGCAAACATCGGCGGCAACAGTGGCACATTCTTCGGCTGCGGCATGGTGCCAAGGGGTTGCAGGTGGCGAACCATGTTGGAGGGAAGGCTTAAATCCAGCTGCGCGGGCGGTAGCGGTGTCTTGGCGACTTCGTGGGCCGATTTGGATTTACTGGCAACAGGGGCACGCTTTTTAACCGGCGCTGCTTTTTTCGCCGGTGCCTTCTTGGCTGGAATCACCTTTTTTGCCGGGGCGTTTTGCTGCCTGCTGGCAGCAGGCACCGTTTCACTGGCAGGGGCCGCCAGCACGGCACTCGCGGTACACAGGCTTAACACGCAGATCAGCAGGGCAGCAGGAAAGGTATAAGTCATATCGCCAGCAGCATTAACGGCAGAAGGCCATATGCTCGCTTGTTGAGGGCGGCATGACAAGCATGGTAATTAGCCAGCTACCCGTTGTGCCCCCTTTTCGTGCCTCAAAACCCTGCGGCCGTTTCCTGGCATAACTGGCTTGCAAGCATGCCGAGGGTCATCAATGCGCGCTCCGCCTCGCGGTTCCACGGCGTACCGCAGTTCAGGCGAATACAGTGGTTAAACTGTTCTGTATTACTGAAGATCAACCCCGGTGCAATGCTGATGCCCTGCTGCAACGCGCGCACGTGCAGTTCCTGCGTATTGACCCTGCCGGGCAAACTGACCCACAGGATAAAACCGCCGGTCGGACGGGTCATCTGTGTGCCCTCGGGAAAATACTGCTGCACGGCTAATTGGAAGGCACTGAGATTCTTGCGATATTCCTGGCGTATATAGCGCAAATGCCGGTCGTAACCGCCGTTTTCCAGGTACGCCGCCGTGCCCATCTGCGTCACGCTGCACGCCGAATGGGTGCTGAACATCTGCAAACGCTGGATTTCCTGCTGGTACTTGCCGGCGATCATCCAGCCTATGCGGATGCCCGGTGACAAGGTCTTGGAGAAACTGGAGCAATAGATGACCCGGTCCAGGCGGTCATAGGCTTTCAGGGCCTTGGTGCGGCCCAGCTCAAACATCAGTTCACCGTAGATATCGTCTTCAACCACCTGGATATCGAAATCCGAGGCCAGGCGCAGCAACTGTTTCTGCCGCTCCTCGGGCATGGTGCCGCCCAGCGGATTGCTCAGGCGCGTGGTCAGCACCAGCGCCTTGATCGACCATTGGTTGGCCGCCAGTTGCAGGGCTTCCAGGCTCATGCCGGTGGCCGGGTCGCTGGGGATTTCGATGACTTTGAGGCCAAGCAAATCCGCCAGTTGCAACAAGCCGTAATACGTCGGCGACTCGGCGGCAATCAAGTCGCCGGGCCGCGTCAGCACCCGCAACGACATCTGCAACGCATCGACACACCCGTGGGTGATCACCACTTCGGATGGGTCGACCACCACCCCGGCATCGCGCATACGGATCGCCACCTGGCGGCGCAACGGTTCAAAACCCGGGCTGAACATGTAGCTGAATGCCCGTGGGCTCTGGAACCGCGTGACCTTGGCCAGTTGCTGGTGCAACGCCCGCACGGGCAAGTAGTCGACACTCGGCACGGCGGCGCCCAGCGGGAACACGCCTTCGCGGCGGGATTCCACCAACACCTGTTGAATGATGCTGCTGCGGGTGACCAACCCCGGACGCTCGACCCGGGCGATGTCCGGCGTGGGCGCGGTGAGCGCTGGCGTCTGGTGCACGTAATACCCGGACTGCGGCCGCGCGCGAATCAAACCCTGGTCTTCCAGGTTCGCGTAGGCCTGCAACACGGTGGCGTGGCTGACGTTGAGCTGGGAGCTCATTTTGCGCACCGAAGGCACGCGCTCGCCCGGTTGATAGACACCGCGGCGGATATCCTCAGCCAGTTGCTGGGCGATACGTTGGTAGAGCAACAGATTGGTCATGACGCAGCACTCGATTTCACGGGTATTTTATTTTTGTGTGAAACATACCGGCACAGTTTAGAAGTGTACGGGGACAGTTGCCACAATAGTCGAGCACGCGCGGCAGTGATAGAAAAAACTGTAAGGGTGGCGAACTGAATCGCGGGCATAAAAAACCCGATCACTGATCGGGCTTATGTGGGAGCTGTCGAGCTTCAGCGAGGCTGCGATGCAGGCACTGCGGTATCGCAGGTCCACCGAGGCGCTCCTGTCGCAGCCTCGCAGGACTCGACAGCTCCCACAGGAATCATCTTTCACCTTGAGAATCAGGTTTAGCGGGCAGCGCCCAGCTGGCCTTTCTCATCAGAGAACACAATCTCGACCCGGCGGTTCTGCGCCCTGCCCCGCTCCGAAGCGTTGACTTCTACCGGGTACTGATCGCCGTAGCCTTCTACCTGGATACGCGTTTCATCAATCCCCAGGTCGCTCAGTACGTCCGCTACCGCTTGGGCGCGGTCCCGGGACAGTTTGAGGTTTTCCGGCTCGCCACCGGTATTGTCGGTGTAGCCCTCGATACGCACCACGCGCTTGGGGTTCAATTGCAAAAACTGTACGACTTTGAGCACCGTGCGATTGGCCGAGTTTTGCAGCTCTGCCTCGCCGGTGTCGAACAGCACGTCGCCCAAGGTCATCACCAACCCGCGATCGGTCTGGACGGTGGTCAGGCTGGCGATCTGTGCCTCAAGCCATTTGCCCTGTTGCTGCACGCTGCTCAACTTGGCTTCCCGCAGGGCCAATTGCAGGCGCTGGCGCTCCAGTTCCAGCTTGACGCCGCGCTCCTGGTTGAGCGCCTGCTCGGTGTGTTCCCGGGCAATCGCGCTGTAGCGCTGGCTCAAGTAGGCGTAATGCGCCACATCGGCGCCGCTGCCCCAGAAGCTGGAAAACCGGTCAGCACGGGCCAGGGATTCGCCAGAGCGAATCACGTCCTTGGGCGCAATACGCAGCACATTCGAGTCTTCCTTGACCTTCTGGAAGTCACTGCTGGCCTGTTGCAAGGCCAGGTTACTGTCCGGATGGGTCGCGCAACCGCCGAGCGCACTGCCCAGCAACACCACGCAGCTCAACCCTCGAATCAACGGGCTCATTGGGCGTCTCCCAACTGCAGTTGCTTGCGCAGGCGGGTGATACGGGTGTTGAGCACGTTCAGTTGCTCCTGGCTTTTGCGGGTCAGCACCTGGGCTTCTGCCAGGCGGGCGTCCAGCTCGGCTTCTTCAGCCTGCATGCGGGCGTCCTTGTAGGACTCATCAACCATGTCGGCCTTTGCCCGGGTGAACTTGCCTTCAGCCAGCTTCAGCTCGGGTGAGTCTTCGGCGACGGCGCCCACAGCGTTGGCTTGTTCCAGGGCTTGCTGGGTCAGGCGCATTTGTTCATTCGGCGCAGGATCGGCTGCACATCCCGCCAGAGCTACAACGGCGAGGGCCGCGAAAAGAGGTCGAATAGTCACTGAAAATCCCTACTTTGTTGGGGTGCCGACGGGTTGCTGCAACTGCGCTTTCCAGCGCGCAAGATTGCTCTGCAGCGCGGTTTCCGCCAGACCGGACGCGGGCAATTCTGTCATCTTTTTGGCGAGCTGTCCGCGCAACCACGGATCGTTGCAGGCAGAGTTGTGGGAAATGGCCAGGTACAGGCCCGGCTGGTCGATGGGCAGTTCGCGCGCCACCAGGTCGTTGCTCATGCCCAACGTCTGGGCCATGGCCATGCCGGAATAACGCCCGGCGAGCACGTAGTCGACTTCCCCCAGCAGCAATTTCTGGAACGCCGGGGTCAAGGTGGGCAAGCGTTGCAGGGTCAGTTGCTCACCGGCGAAGGTTTCGAAACCGCGGCTCAGGCGCGCCCTTTCCGACACGGCGCCCTTGTGACCGTGCAGGTCGCTGGCCTGGTTATAGGCAAGGGTCGAATCCTTGCGGGTCCAGACGAGATAATCGGTCTGCACCAAGGCCGGGTGGATGTAGTCCAGGGAGTCCAGGGCGTCGACGGTCAGCGGCGCATCGGCGAGGAGGTCCATGCGCCCGCTGCGCACTTCGTCCAGGGCCGCGGAGCGTTTACCGCCGTACAGCAGGTCGATTTTCACCCCGAGGTCCTTGGCCACTTGCTGCAACATGTCGGCGGTGGCGCCGATCAGGTGCGTGGGTGCCTGGGGATCACGCCACAGGTAAGGCGGTGCATCCGGGCTGCCGGTGATCACCAGGCGATCACATTTGCCGGCCGCCAGCGATACCGTCGGCAGCAGCGACAAGGCCAGCAGCACAGTCCAGGGACGCAATTGCATGGCAGGTTCTCCGACTCAAAAATTTCCGGACAAAAAAAAGCCCGGTCAACAGACCGGGCTCTTTATAAGTGAAGCGGCTGGATTAGACCAGCTTCTCCAACTCGGGTACGGCTTCGAACAAGTCCGCCACCAGGCCGTAATCAGCCACCTGGAAGATCGGTGCTTCTTCGTCCTTGTTGATCGCAACGATCACCTTGGAGTCTTTCATACCGGCCAAATGCTGGATCGCGCCGGAGATACCGACCGCGATGTACAGCTGTGGCGCAACGATCTTGCCGGTCTGGCCGACCTGCATGTCGTTGGGTACAAAACCTGCGTCGACGGCCGCGCGGGAAGCGCCAACCGCGGCGCCCAGCTTGTCGGCCAGGGCGTACAGGTGCTTGAAGTTGTCACCGTTCTGCATGCCACGACCGCCCGAAACGACGATCTTGGCAGCGGTCAGTTCCGGACGATCGGACTTGGCCAGCTCTTCGCCAACGAAGCTGGAAGTACCAGCGTCATGAGCAGCAGATACCGCTTCAACCGCAGCCGAACCACCTTCAGCAGCAACCGGGTCGAAACCGGTGGCACGCACGGTGATGACTTTTACCGACGCAGTGGACTGCACGGTGGCGATAGCGTTACCGGCGTAGATCGGGCGCTTGAAGGTGTCGGCGCTTTCGACCGAGATGATCTCGGAGATCTGGTCAACGTCCAGCTGCGCAGCAACGCGTGGCAGGATGTTTTTGCCGTTGGAAGTAGCGGCAGCCAGGATGTGGCTGTAGCCAGCGCCCAGCTCTGCGACCAGAGGGGCAACGTTTTCCGGCAGTTGGTGAGCGTAGGCCGCGTTGTCGGCGACCAGTACTTTGCTCACGCCAGCGATTTTTGCAGCGGCTTCTGCCACCGCGCCAATGTTCTGGCCAGCAACCAATACGTGAACATCACCACCAATTTTGGCGGCAGCGGCCACGGTGTTCAGGGTGGCCGGGGCCACAACCTTGTTGTCGTGTTCTGCGATTACCAAGATAGTCATGATCAGATTACCTTCGCTTCGTTCTTCAGTTTCTCGACCAGTTCAGCCACCGACTTGACCTTGATGCCCGCGCTGCGTGCAGCTGGCGCTTCGACTTTTACAGTCTTGTTGGTGGAGGCGGTGGAAACGCCCAAAGCGTCCGGAGTCAGCACTTCAAGCGGCTTCTTCTTGGCTTTCATGATGTTTGGCAGGGACGCGTAGCGCGGCTCGTTCAAACGCAGGTCGGTGGTGACGATGGCTGGCAGCTTCAGGGAAACTGTTTGCGCGCCGCCGTCGATTTCACGGGTCACAGCAACGCTGTCGCCGCTCACTTCGACTTTCGAGGCGAAGGTGCCCTGGCCGTAACCGGTCAGCGCAGCCAGCATCTGGCCAGTCTGGTTGTTGTCGCTGTCGATGGCTTGTTTGCCGAGGATCACCAGCGAAGGCTGTTCCTTGTCGACAACAGCTTTCAACAACTTGGCAACGGCCAGGGACGTCAGCTCTTCAGCGGATTCGACGAGGATGGCGCGATCGGCACCCAGCGCCAGGGCGGTACGCAGCTGCTCTTGAGCAGTGGTCGGACCGATGGAAACGACGACGATTTCAGTCGCAACACCTTTCTCTTTCAGGCGTACGGCTTCTTCCACGGCGATTTCGCAGAAAGGGTTCATCGACATCTTGACGTTAGCGAGGTCGACGCCGGAATTGTCCGCCTTGACGCGAACTTTCACGTTGTAATCGACAACGCGTTTGACAGCTACAAGAACCTTCATGGATTCCTCGTTACTCTCCGGTGAAAAGAAAGTCGCCTAGGCGAACCTGGCGGTTGATGCTCATCGGCACACAAGGGCACCTCCAAAAACACCGGCAATCGTCGGCAGGGGACCTTGCTCACGGGAGTGATGACCGTTCGTCAGCGGTGACTGAGAGGTCATTCATTATCGTGGCGTGTAAACTGCGCGCCATCGTGGCTCGCGCGTCACCCTTATTTACCTTCAGCCTGTCTTTCGAGGTGGCCTTGAAACCCACAGTCTGCCTACGGGATGCGCAAAACCGACCGTATATTGACCGGAACGCCTATTCCGGTCAATACGCCAAAATGGCCAGTTATAAGCCGCGTTGCTTTGATTTACCTAGCGTGCGGGCAATTCAAACAAACGTTTGTATTGGACGCTGAGAGTGGTGTAGATATAATGCGCCACCTAGAGAGAAAGGTGGGTCGTCCCCTGCCCCTTGCATGAGATTTATGCGGGTATTGCCGGACGAATTACCGAACCTCCACCCATTAGAAAAAAAAGCCGTTGAGCCTTGAGTAGGAGATAGCCTGTGGAACGCGAATACATGGAATTCGACGTGGTCATCGTCGGCGCCGGCCCGGCGGGCCTGTCTGCCGCCTGCCGACTGAAGCAGAAGGCCGCCGAAGCCGGTAAGGAAATCAGCGTCTGCGTGGTCGAAAAAGGCTCCGAAGTCGGCGCTCACATCCTGTCCGGTGCCGTGTTTGAACCCCGTGCCCTGAACGAATTGTTCCCGGACTGGAAAGAACTCGGTGCGCCGCTCAACACGCCGGTGGTGCGCGATGACATCTATGTACTGCGCAGCCCGGAAGCCTCCACCAAGGTGCCTGACTTCTTTGTGCCCAAGACCATGCACAACGAAGGCAACTACATTATCTCCCTGGGTAACCTGTGCCGCTGGCTCGCCCAGCAGGCCGAGAACCTGGGCGTGGAAGTCTACCCGGGCTTTGCCGCCCAGGAAGCGCTGTTCGACGAAAACGGCGTGGTGCGCGGGATCATCACCGGCGACCTCGGCGTCGACCGTGAAGGCCACCCGAAAGAAGGCGTGTACACCCCGGGCATGGAACTGCGTGGCAAGTACACGCTGTTCGCCGAAGGCTGCCGTGGGCACATTGGCAAGCAACTGATCGAGCGCTTCAAGCTCGACAGCGACGCCGACGCCCAGCACTACGGCATCGGCCTGAAAGAAATCTGGGAAATCGACCCAGCCAAGCATCAGCCAGGCTTGGTGGTGCACACCGCCGGCTGGCCGCTGGACATCATGAGCGCCGAGAACACCGGCGGTTCGTTCCTCTATCACCTGGAAAACAATCAGGTTGTGGTGGGTTTGATTGTCGACCTGTCCTACAGCAACACCTTCCTGTCGCCGTTCGACGAGTTCCAGCGCCTCAAGCATCACCCGGTGCTGGCCCAGTATCTGGAAGGCGGCAAGCGCATCAGCTACGGCGCCCGTGCCATCTGCAAGGGCGGCCTGAACTCGCTGCCAAAAATGGTGTTCAAGGGCGGCGCACTGATCGGTTGCGACCTGGGCACCCTGAACTTCGCCAAGATCAAGGGCAGCCACACCGCCATGAAGTCCGGGATGCTCGCGGCCGATGCCGTGGCTGATCGCCTGTTCGCCGAGTCCGAAGGCGGCGACGAATTGACCGCTTACGTCGACAGCTTCAAATCCAGCTGGCTGTACGAAGAATTGTTCGCCAGCCGTAACTTCGGCCCGGCGATGCACAAGTTCGGCCCGATCATCGGTGCCGGCTTCAACTGGTTCGACCAGAACATCCTCGGCGGCAAAATGTCGTTCACCCTGCACGACACCAAGCCGGATTACGCCTGCTTGAAGCTGGCCAAAGACAGCAAGAAAATCGCCTACCCCAAACCCGACGGCAAGCTGAGTTTCGACAAGTTGAGCTCGGTGTTCATCTCCGGTACCAACCACGAAGAAGAACAGCCGTGCCACCTGAAGCTCAAAGACCCAAGCATCCCGATTGGCACCAACCTGCCGCTCTACGATGAACCCGCGCAGCGCTACTGCCCGGCCGGCGTGTATGAAGTGATCACCCGGGAAGACGGCGAGAAGCGCTTCCAGATCAACGCCCAGAACTGCGTGCACTGCAAGACCTGTGACATCAAGGACCCTTCGCAGAACATTACGTGGGTAACACCGGAAGGCGCGGGTGGGCCGACTTACCCGAACATGTAAATCCGCTGCTTGAACAGAAGGCTCCCAAATGGGGGCCTTTTTTGTAGCCCATTGTTCGTAGCAGCTGTCGAGCCCCGGCGAGGCTGCGTCGGGCGCGCCACTGATCTGGAACCGAGTCGCGGCTGACGCAGCCTCGCTAAGGCTCGACAGCTGCTACGGGAATCAACAAGACCTACGCCGCCCGCTCATCCCCGGGGCTGCGCTCGAAGTAGCGCTTATATTCCCGGCTGAACTGCGACGTACTCTGATACCCCACACTATGGGCCGCCTGCGCCACGCCCATGCCTTCCACCAACAGCAACTGCTGTGCCTTGAGCAACCGCAACCGCTTGAGGTACTGCACCGGCGACAACAGCGTGCAACGCTTGAAGTGCTCGTGAAAAGTCGACGCGCTCATGTGCGCATAACCCGCCAGCGTCTCGATATTCAGTGGCTCGGCGTAATGCGCATGCAGGTGGTTCAACGAGGTCGCCACCCGCGAAAACTGCCCCTGCTGCTCCACCAGCGCCCGCAGCACATCCGCCTGTGGCCCGCGCAACGCCGTGAACAATAATTCCCGCACCCGCGCCGGGCCCATGATCCGGCTCTCCAGCGGATCGTGCAGGCACCGCAACAGCCGTTCGACACAGCCGCGCATCGCGTCATCCAGCACCACCGAACTCATCGACTCCAGGGTCTGCGCCGCAGGCGGTGGCCCGCTCTGGATGCCCATCGCCATCACCAACTCACCCAGCACTACCCGGTCAATCCCAACCGTCACGCCCAACAGCGGCGCATTGGGCATGGCAAAGGTCTCGCACTCGAACGGAACCGGCATCGCCTGGATCAGGTAATGCCCGGCACCGTATTCCAGGGTCCGCGGGCCCAGGTACGCGACCTTGCTGCCCTGGGCGACGATCATCAGGCTGGGCTCGTAGATCTGCGGGCCGCGCGCCACGTCGCAACTGGCACGCAATACCTGCACACCGGGCAAGTTCGTGGGCGAGAAACCATCACGGGGTGTCAGGGGTTCGATCAAGGCAACCAATGCGGCATTGGCGTCGACATGGCGGGTCAACAACATGGCAAAAACTTCGCAAAAAAGGGGATGACACCATCATCGCAGGTCTGGCGCCACAGGGATCCAATCCAGGTGCACTCCCGGACGAATAGGCATGAGACTCGGAGCAATCGCCATGGCCGCACCCAGGCACGGCGCGCAGAATGCGCCACCTCACTTGTTACTGCTCCCGCGAGGTTTCTCCATGTACACCGCCATCGGTTACGCCGCCCAGTCGGCCACCACTCCCCTCGCCCCCATGTCCTTCGAACGCCGCAGCCCGCGCGCCGATGACGTGGCGATCGAAATCCTTTACTGCGGCGTCTGCCACTCCGACATCCACCAGGCACGCAACGAATGGGGCATCGCCGTGTACCCACTGATGCCGGGCCACGAGATCGTCGGCAAAGTCACCGCCGTGGGCGCCAGCGTCACCGCGCACAAAGTCGGCGACCTGGTCGGCGTTGGCTGCATGGTCGATTCCTGCCGTCACTGCGATGCCTGCCACGCCGACCTCGAGCAATACTGCCTCGAAGGCCCGACCATGACCTACGCCACCCCGGACCGGGTCGATGGCAGCAACACCATGGGCGGCTACTCCGACAGCATCGTGGTCAGCGAACATTTCGTGGTGAAGATCCCGGCCAAGCTCGACCTGGCCAGCGCCGCGCCGATCCTCTGCGCCGGCATCACCACCTACTCGCCGCTCAAGCACTACGGCGTGAAGGCTGGCGACAAGGTCGGGGTGCTGGGCATGGGCGGTCTGGGCCACATGGGCATCAAGTTCGCCAAGGCCATGGGCGCCGAAGTGACGTTGTTCACTCGTTCTGCGAGCAAGGCTGAAGAAGGCCGTCGCCAGGGCGCCGACCACGTGATCGTGTCCACCGATGCTGAACAGATGAAAGCCGCTGCCGGGCATTTCGACTTCCTGCTGGACACCATTCCGGTGCAGCACGACTTGAACCCGTACCTCGACGTGCTGCGCTTTGACGGCGTGCACATCCTGGTGGGCTTGATCGAACCGGTAGACCCGCCCGTCAATGCCGCCAAGCTGGTGTTGGGGCGTAAAGTGCTGGCCGGTTCGTTGATCGGCGGCATTGCCGAAACCCAGGAAGTCCTGGATTTCTGCGCCGAGCACGGCATCACCTGCGACATCGAAATGCTCGACATCCGCCAGATCAACGAAGCCTACACCCGCATGATTGCCGGTGATGTGAAGTACCGCTTCGTGATCGACATGGCGACCCTGAAGGCCTGACAAACCGCCCCCCCGTAGCAGCTGTCGAGCCTTGGCGAGGCTGCGTCTGCGGTGTATCAGGTACACCGCGAACGCAGCCTCGCCAAGGCTCGACAGCTGCTACGGGGGAAGATCAGGCCTTTGCGCCCAACTCCGCTGACAGCCGCGCTGCGACCTGTTTGATCACAGGGATCAGCTCGGCCATTTTCTCAAGCGGCATGTAGGGCACGGTACTGGCGATGCTGATGCCGGCGACGATTCGCCGGCTGGCATCGCGCACCGGTGCCGCGACACAACGGATCGACGGTTCGTTGTCTTCCAGATCGAACGCATAACCGCCCGCCACGTATTCGCGCATGCGCTGTTCAAACTGCGCCCAGGATTGCTCGGGGTGCTGCGGCCACTGCAGGTTTTTCCCGCCCGCTGGCAAGCTGACCTGATACAGGCGCTGCCACTCCTCCACCGTGTCATCCAGCAACAACGCCTTGCCGATCCCGGTGCGCGCCAGCGGCATGCGATGGCCTACCCGCGAGCGCATTTCCGGGCCGTTGCGGCCGGGGTTCTTGTGCAGGTACAGCACGTCGTCATATTCACGGATAGCCAGGTGGATGGTGTCGCCGGTGAGGGCCGACAGCTCGTCCAGATAGGGTACCGCCAGGCTGACCAAAGGCAGTTCTTCACGGGCCTGGAAACCCAGCTCGATCAATTTGGGGCCCAACAGATAGCCGACTTGCGGCACCACGCGCAGGTAGCGCTCTTCCACCAGGCAACTGGCCAGGCGGTGCGTGGTGCTGCGGGTGGTGCCGATGCGCTTGGCAATCTCCTTGAGGTCCCGCGCGCCGGCGGCCACGGCCTGCACCACGCCCAGGCCACGCAGCAGGGTTTGAGTGCCGGTGGGCGCGGCATCTTTGACGGGAGTTTGGGCGATTTCCTGCATATCGGGCCTATTGGGAAGTACGAAAACGGCGAGCATTATGGGCGGTCACGCCTGTTGTGGCGAGGGAGCTTGCTCCCGCCGGGGCGCGAAGCGGCCCTAAAACAGGCGACCGCGTTTTACCTGGATGAATGAGGTGCCTGGTATTGGGGCTGCTACGCAGCCCAGCGGGAGCAAGCTCCCTCGCCACAGAAAGCCTCATCGCTCGAGAAATCAGCGCTGCTTCATCCTGTCGATAATCACCGCCAGCAACAGGATCGAGCCGCGGATCACGTATTGGTAGAAGGTGTCGATGTTCTTCAGGTTCATCGCGTTCTCGATGATCGCCAGAATCAGCACCCCGGCAATCACATGCCGGATCATCCCGATCCCGCCGCTCAACGACACCCCGCCCAGTACGCACGCCGAGATCACCGTCAGCTCGAATCCCTGGCCGATCATCGGTTGCCCCGAGGTCATGCGCGATGCCAGGATCACCCCGGCCAACGCCCCAATTACGCCGTGCACGGCAAAGATGATGATCTTGGTGCGGTCGACATTCACCCCGGCCAACAACGCCGCTTCCTGGTTGCCGCCGATGGCCATGGTGTTGCGCCCGTAGGTGGTGTAGTTCAGCAGCCAGCCAAAAAACACAAAGCACAGCACGGTAATCACGATGGGTACCGGCACGCCAAACAGCTGGCCGTTGCCAAAGACGAAGAAACGTTCGTCCATCACGCCCACCGCCTTGCCGTTGGAAAAGATATACGCCAGGCCGCGCACGATCTGCATCGTCGCCAGTGTCGCAATCAACGCGTTGATCCGCAGCTTGGCGATCACGATGCCGTTGATCAGCCCCACCACCAGGCCCATGGCCAACGCCGCCGACACGCCGAAGAACACACTGTCGGTGTCGCGAATCACGATCCCCGCCACCACGCCCGAACAGGCGATCACCGAGCCCACCGACAAGTCGAAGTGCCCCGACGCCAGGCAAAACAGCATGGTGCAGGCTGCAATACCCACAGTGGAAATCGCCAGCCCCAGCCCGCGCATGTTCAGCGGCGACAGGAAGTTGTCGATGAAAATGGCGCTGAGTACAAAGATGCTCAAGGCCGCCAGCAACATGACCCAATCGTCGAGAAACTTGCGCTGGTTGAACCCCGGCCAGAAGCTTCTCGCGGTTTTTACCTGTGACATACCTACCCCTCGTATTCTTCAGTCCCGCGTACGCGGGAGAGCCAGTTGCAGCAGCCGTGCTTCGTCCGCTTGGTCGCGGGTCAATTCGCCGGTCAGGGCGCCTTCGCTCATCACCAGGATGCGATCGGAGATGCCCATCACTTCCATCAGGTCGCTGGACACCACGATCACCGCAATGCCACTGGCGGCGAGGTTGTGAATGATCTGGTAGATCTCCGACTTGGCACCGATATCGATGCCACGAGTCGGCTCATCCAGCAGCAAGACTTTCATCGGCATCGACAGCCAGCGACCGAGAATCGCCTTCTGCTGATTGCCGCCCGACAGGAACAGAATCGGTTGGTCGGCCGACGGCGTGCGTACGTTCAGCGCGCTGATCTGGCGCTGGGCGTTGGTGCGTTCCCAGCCGCCCTGGATCAGCCAGCCGAAGCGCGCATGGTCGCGGCGCGCGCTGATATTGATGTTCTCCGCAACACTGGCGCGGGGCACGATGCCTTCCTTCTTGCGGTCCTCGGGGCACAGCAACACACCCGCCGCAATCGCATCCCGTGGTGTCTTGAACGTCTGCGCCTGGCCATGCAACATCAATGCGCCCTGGGTGCTGCGCGACAGCCCGGCCAGCAGGCGCAACAGCTCAGTGCGCCCTGCCCCGACCAAACCGAACAGGCCGAGAATCTCGCCCTTGTTGACCTGCAAACTCACCGGCTCCTGCAACCCCGGCCCGAGCAAGCCCTCCACCCGCAACGCTTCACCGGAGTGCTCGCGCGGCCGGTAGTCGTAGATGTCCTGGATATCGCGCCCGACCATGCAGTTGACCAACTGGTCGACGTTCAACTGCGCCATGTCCTCGAACGTGCGCACGAAGCGCCCGTCCTTGAACACCGTCACCGCGTCGCAAATCCGGAACACTTCTTCCATGCGGTGCGACACGTAGAGGATCACCCGGCCTTCGTCCCGCAGCCGGGCGATGATCACCATCAACCGCTCGATCTCACGGGCCGAGAGGCTGCTGGTGGGTTCATCGAACGCAATCACGTGGGCGTTGCGCGACATGGCCTTGGCGATTTCCACCAATTGCCGCTGGCCGAGGGACAGGCTGCCAAGGCGCATGTTCGGATCGATTTCATCCGCCAGGCCCTTGAGCAATTCCCGCGCCTTGCGCACCATCGCGCCGCGATTGACTACGCCAAAGCGCGAGGGCATGTGCCCCAGCAGCAGGTTTTCGGCGACGGTCATTTCCGGCACCAGTTGCAGCTCCTGGTGAATCACCGCAATACCGCTGGCAATGCTGTCGGCTGCCGATTTAAAGCTGACACTGCGTTCACCCAACTGCAAACTGCCGCTGTTGGGCGGATAAAAACCGCCGAGGATTTTCAGCAGCGTCGACTTGCCCGCACCGTTCTCGCCCATCAGCGCGTGCACCGAATGGGGCCGCGCCTCAAAGCTGATCTGCGCCAGGGCTTTCACCCCGGGAAACTCCTTGCCGATGCCGTTGAAGCGCAGGCTGTCTGCAACAGCGCTGTTCATTTCCACAGACCGATCTTGCTCAACTCTTCCTTGAAGTTGGCGCGGGTGATCAGGGTCACGTTATCCAGTGCGGTGAACTTGGCCGGCTCGGTGCCTTTGGTTACCCACTCGAACATCGCGGTGGCGGTTTTATAGCCTGAGGCGTCCGGACTGAGCAGCATCGAGCCATAGAAACCGGTATCCGATTTCTTGAGTTCTTCGATGGCGTCGGTGCCGTTGATGCCCACGCCGATCACATTCGGCGCCTTGAAGCCGGCGCTTTCGGTGGCGCGCACGCCGCCCAATACGGTGCTGTCGTTCATGCCGCCGATCAGCAGGTTTTTCGCGCCGCTGGGCAGTTTCACCAAGGCTGAGTTGGTGGAGTCCATGGCGCCCGGCACGTCGAGCGTTTTCTGTGCGGTGAACAATATATGATCAACCGGCAGGCCGGCGGCCTTGAGGCCTTCTACCGAACCATCGGTGCGTTTCTTGCCGGTCTCCAGCTCGTCAAAGGTGTTGATGACGGCGTAGGTTTCCTTCCAGTCCCAATTGCGATGCTTGGCTTCGGTGGCCATGGCCTCACCTTGTTTCTGGCCGATCTTGTAGGCGTCCAGGCCGACGTAAGGCACGTCTTCCATGGGCTTGCCCTTGGCGTCGACGAAGCGGTCGTCCACTGCCAGCACTTTCAGGTTATTGAGCTTGGCCTTGGCCATGATCGCCGGGCCGAGGGACACATCCGGCGGGCAGATCACGAAGCCCTTGGCACCGTTGGCAGCCAGGGTGTCGATCGCAGAAAGGGTTTTTTCACCGTCAGGCACGGCGATCTTGATCACGGTGAAACCATGGTCCTTGCCGGCTTTTTCGGCGAAGGCCCATTCGGTCTGGAACCAGGGTTCTTCGGCTTGCTTGACCAAAAAGCCGATCTTTACTTCTTCAGCAGAGGCCAGGCCGCTGAGAGCCATCGTGAGTGCCAGGGTGCCTAGTGTCTTCTTGAACATGAACCACCTCTTCTTGTTATTTGGAAAAGTGTTAATCGTGGTACATCACCGACCGCCCGCCATCGATCATCAGGCAGGTGGCATTGATAAAAGGTGCTTCGTCAGTGGCGAGAAACAATGCAGTCATCGCCACTTCAATCGGCTGGCCGATGCGCTTGGGCGGGTGCAGGTCGAAGGCACGCTGACGCTCGGCGTGAGGGTCGGCAAAACCGTTCCAGTAATCGACGTTGAGTTGGGTTTCGATATAGCCCGGCGCGATGGCGTTTACGCGAATGCCCTTGGGCGCGTATTCGATGCCCAGTGCACGAGTCAGCCCGAGCAGGCCGTGCTTGGCCACCGGGTACGGGAAGCAACCGGGAATGATGTGGCTGGAATGGGTGGAGGCGATGTTGATGATGTTGCCGATGCCTTGCTCGATCATGTGCGGCAACACGGTGCGGCAGCCGTACCAGGCGCCGTCGAGGTCGATGGCAAAGCAGCGGCGCCAGTCTTCGTCGGTCATTTCCAGCGGGTCGCGGAACACGTTGACGCCGGCGCAGTTGACCAGCACATCGACGCGGCCAAAACGTTCGATGGCCACGTCCACCAGGGCGCGCCATTGGTCCTTGGAGGTGATGTCGACGGGTTGCGCGTAGATCTCGGCGCCACGCTCGCGCCAATGGGCGGCGACTTTCTCGACTTTCTCGCCCTGGATATCACCGATTACCAGGCGCGCCTGCTGGGCCTGGAAGCAGGCGACGATGGCCTCGCCAATGCCTTGGGCGGCGCCCGTGATGACCACGACTTTGTTCTTCAGTCGCTCGCCGTAAGTCGGCTCGGGCACCGGAGGTAACGACAACGGTTGTGCCTGCATCGCTTCACCTGTTTTGTTTTTGGTAGTGAGTGCTGATGCAGAAGACTATAAACCCAGAAACCGGAACATCTCAATATATAAATTATCATCCCACATAGTGAGCAAATGTATAAAAAAACCGGCTGTGATAGCCGGCTCTTTATGCGCTTTTAACCTTGGGCGAAATCCCTCAGGGCGTCGCCTTCCATGCGGTAGCGAACCCACTCTTCCTGAGGTTGTGCGCCGATGGACTTGTAGAACGCGATGGCCGGTTCGTTCCAGTCCAGCACGCTCCACTCAAAACGCCCGCAACCGTTGTCGCAGGCAATTTTCGCCAGGTGGCGCAGCAATTTCTTGCCCGCCCCGCCGCCGCGTTGCTCGGGGTTGATGTACAGGTCTTCGAGGTACAGGCAGTTGCTGCCGAGCCAGGTGGAATAGCTGAAAAAGAACACTGCAAAGCCGATCGGCAAACCATCGCGCAGGCAGATCAGGCCGTGGGCGGTAGCGCCTTCACTGAACAGGCTGCGCTCGATGTCGGCCACACTGGCGATCACTTCATGGCGAGCTTTTTCGTAGTCGGCAAGCTCCGTGATGAAGGTCAGGATCTGCGCAGCATCGCTGGGCACGGCGGGGCGAATCTCGATGGTCATGGACTGGCCTTGTCAGGGGAAGAAGGCACCCATACTAAGGCGGTTTAATGACCGATTGCAGTGCAATTTGATTCGCGGCTAACCTGTAAGCCATCGACCTTTGAGAATTCCCATGCCTTTCACGCCAATGACCGACCTTGCTGCGACTTTATTGCCTCACGCCCTTGAGCCATCGGAAGACGGCGCCCACGACCTGTCCCATTTGCAGCGCGTGTGGCACAACGTGCGGTCGATCCAGGCGCTGGAAGGGGGCAATCTTGAGGTGCTGCTGGCGGCGGTGCTGCTGCATGACTGCGTGGCCGTGGAGAAGAATTCGCCGTTGCGGTCCAGGGCGTCGCAAATGGCGGCGGACAAGGCCGGGGAGATTTTGCAGGCGTTGGGTTGGCCGCCCGTGACGATTGCGGCGGTGACACACGCCATCGCGACCCACAGCTTTTCGGCGGCCCTGACGCCGGTGACGCTTGAGGCGAAAATTGTGCAGGATGCCGACCGCCTGGATTCCCTGGGCATGATCGGCGTGGCTCGCACGTTTTATGTCGCCGGGCGTATGGGCAGCGGGCTTTATGACCCGGCAGATCCAACAGCGCAGCATCGCGAGTACGACGACAAGCGCTTCTGCCTCGATCACTTCCAGACCAAACTCCTGCATCTGGCGGGCGGGTTTCAGACGCCAACCGGGCAACACATGGCGATGGTTCGCCACGAACGGCTGAAGGGATTCATGGACCTGTTCATCGAAGAAATCGGCACGCCATACTCCGCTGCGGGCTAACGCAAGAACCGTTAACCACAGAACAAACCCAAAGGCTGGGCATGGTAAAAAGTTGGGCATAAATCCAACAGACGCAAGGCTTCTCCATGCACGCCTCACCTGCGGTTGGCGGAAAACTGTTTGCCCTTTTCTGCCTCGCCAGTTACCTGCTTTCCCTGTCCTATGGCTCGACATTCCTGCTGTCGCTGCTGATCCATTCCCGTGGAGGCGACGAACACGACGCCGGCAGCGTGATCTCCATGGCCATGTTAAGCACCTTTGTGGCGGTGCTGCTTTGCGGGCATCTGGCGGACCTGCTGGGGGCCGCCAGGTCGATCGCCTTGCTCGGCGGGTTGCTGGTGGTGGCCTGCCTGGGCTTTGCGTTGGCGCCGGGGTTTGGCGAGGGCTTGATGGTCTTCGGCTTGTCGTTGGGGCTGGGCTGGGGCGTGTTCTATACGCTGGGGCCGATCATCGTGGCGATGCTCGTGGAACCGGCGCAGCGGGCCAAATATTTCGCCCTGCTGTCGGGCAGCATGATGACCGGGATCGGCTCCGGGCCGCTGCTCGGGCGGGCGGCGAGCGCCCTGGATTTTTCGCTGACGGCGGCGTTTCATATCGCGGCGCTGGCAAGCCTGGTGGGCGTGGTGATTTTCTGGCGGCTGGGCGCAGCGCTGAGTCAACACACCGCGCCGGTGTCGAAGATTTCCTGGTCGGCCACACGCAAGGTGCTGTCGTCCCGGGCGGTGTTCGCGATCATCATGGTGGGCCTCGGCGGTTGCGTGTTCGGCGGGCTGTCGAGTTTCCAGACCAGCTATGCGGCGGTGCACGGGCTGGACTATTCGCTGTTCTTCCTGGGCTTTATGAGCGCGGCGATTACCAGCCGTCTGTTGATCGCCAGCATCGTGGTCAAGCGAGATCCGTATTGGGCTGCCTGCGTGTTGTCCGGCTTGATGCTGGTGTCGATTTTCCTGTTCGGGTTCATGGTCAGTGACAGCTTCAGCTACCTGCTGGCAGCCGTCACCCTGGGCGTTGGATATGGCCTGACGTATTCGGTGATCAATGGTCTGGCGGCCAACGAGGCGCCCGCCGGCACTACGCCCCAGGCGCTGTTGCTGTTCAGCCTGGCGTACTTTATCGGGGTGTTCGGCTTCCCGTTGCTGGCGGGCAAGGTCATCGTCGAATACGGCATGCCCACTCTGTTGATGAGTGTGCTGGCCGTGGCTTTGCTCAACTGGCTGATCACAGTGGCCCGGTTGATCTGGCGGCGAATCGCGCCACACAAAATCTTACAAGCGACCTAAGACCGTTCGTCGGTATCGAGGCACGAATCGCAAACAGGGGCGGACCAATATCAGGTAAGGACATTAATCATATGGAGACACCATCATGACGACTTCCAAGTTTGCCGCCCTCGCCCTCACCGGTTTGCTGTCTGCCGTTTCGTTGAGCAGCTTTGCCGCCTCGACGGGGTCCAGTACCGGCCCGACCAACCCTGTAGGCAGCCCACCTAACCCGGCCACCCAAGAGTCGAAGGATTCGATGGGCACCGGCATGGACACCAATGGCGGCGCGATCATCGACAACAGCCAGGACCCGCACACCCAGGGCAACGACACCAATCGCAACAGCGGCGCGGTGCCTAACGGCAAAATGGGCCCAGGTGCTACTTCGCCCTCGATCAACAAAGGTGATGATTCAAACATCCCCGGCGCACCCAAACAGCCAGCGCCTTAACGTGCTGGAAAGACGAACACCCGATCATTTCCCAGTGAAGAGGTATGCATGAACGTCGATCACAACCTTGAAAAAGAAGTCCTCACCCGTCTGCTCCACGCTCACCCAAGTGGGCTGGGCAAGGAAGTGCTGGACAACTACCGAGGTGAAAAAATGGTGGCCAGCGCCTTGGCCACGTTGCAGGAACGCGGTTGGATCAAGGAAGGCCACGTGACCTGCAGCGATGCCGGGGAACACGCGCTGAACTTGCCGATCAAGCTCACCGCGTCCGGCGTGGAAGCGGCCCGCAAGCTGGAAAGCGAAGCGGGCCAGTAACGCACAATGTCTGGTCTGGCCCTTGTCGAAGGGCCAGAAGGAGTATCGCAATGCCTCGTGGAAGCAAAGCCAAATACACCACCGAACAGAAGCGCAAGGCCGCTCATATCGAAGAGAGTTATGAGCACAAGGGCGTGTCGAAAGAAGAGGCCGAGGCCCGCGCCTGGGCCACCGTCAACAAGCAGTCCGGCGGCGGCGACAAGGCTGGCGGTTCAGGCAAGCGCAAGGCGCCGGCGAAGAAGTCCGAGGACCGGCATGAGTCGGCCAAACGGGCGGCGGCCAGCCGCGAAGGGCACCCGCGCAACAGCCGGGTTTCTTTGGGTACGCAGACCAAGGAAAGCTTGCTGAAAGAAGCGCGCGCCAAGGATATTCCCGGGCGCTCGACGATGCGCAAGGATGAGTTGATCGAGGCGCTGAAACGCGCGGGCTGACGCATCTCCCTTAACCGCCCCCCTATCAAATGTGGGAGCGGGCTTGCCCGCGAAGGCGGTGTATCATCCAAAACACTTGGCACTGATACACCGCATTCGCGGGCAAGCCCGCTCCCACATTTTTTGGTCGGGTTTTCAGCCACGGAGTCAGCGGTGAGCGGCCACCAGTAGCATCATTGGCCGCTCAAGTTCTTCCGCCAGTGCCGGACGGGCCTTCAGGTCCGCTTCGCTAGGGCCCCACTCGTCGACATGAGTCAGGGTGAACCCCGCCTGGATCAACAGCGTCAGCAACGTGCCCACGGTACGATGTTGCTTGATCACACCCTCCGCCAACCAGTTTGTTACCCGTGGCCCTTGCAACTGGTAGCTGTCCACCGGCCAACGCTTGCGCCCTTGCTCATCAATCAGCCAGCCCGGTTGCCTGGGCGCCATGAAGATCGGGTGCTCAATGGAAAACACCAACCGCCCGCCGGGTACCAACGCTCGATGGATGCGTTCGAACAAGCCTTTCAAGTCGACGATGTAATGGAAGGCCAACGAGCTGTAGGCCAAATCGAATGCAGCGGCAGGAAGGTCAAGCTGTTCAAGGTCGGCGATGGCGTAGGCAATGGCCGAAGATGACGTCATCTCCTTCGCCCGCGCCAGCATCTTGTGTGAGACATCCAGCCCCAGCACTTGCTCGGCGCCCTCCTCTTGGGCCCAGCGACAGAACCAACCGTAGCCGCAACCCAGGTCCACTACTTTCAAGCCCGGCATCGGCGGCAGCATGGCCTGCAACGCCGGCCACTCCGGGGCGCCAGCAAGGCCTTCCACCGAGCGCCCCATTTTGCTGTAGCCCTCGAAGAAAACCTCGGTGTCGTAGATGTTCTGGGTCATGGCGTCGCTCCGTGCTCAATGGCGACTATTCTGCCGAATCAGCCCGCGCTCAACAACGCATCCACTTCAGCCGTGCCCGGTGAGGTCGCAGGCCCCCAGCGCGTGACCGCCAAGGCCGCCGCCGCATTCGCACGACGGGCCGCAGCAGCCGGCGCCAGGCCGCTGGCCAAACCTGCGATAAACACCCCGGCATGGGCATCGCCCGCGCCGTTGCTGTCTACCGCCTGGACCTTGAATCCTGGCACATGCTCGGCCCGCCCGTTACGGCTGACCCAGCAGCCATTCGGCCCGTCGCGTACCACCCGTAAAGCGTCGGCAGGCAAGTGGTCATCAAGCTTGAGCAATGCGCCTGCAAGATCGCTGGCGCCGGTGAATTCCAGCGCTTCGGGACCGTTGCTGGTCCAGATGTCGATACGCGGCAACAGGGCGACCATCAAGGCCGAGTCCGGCGCCTTCACCAGCGGGCCCGGGTCGAACACCACAGTAATCTGGCGCGGCAACGCCAATAGCCAATCGAGCAACGCCTGGGCCTTGCCCTCCAGCAGCAGGCTGTAGCCGCTGACGTACACATAATCGTCGGCGTGAGGCGCGGCGCACGCCAGGTCTTGCGCGAGCAAGTCACCTTCGGCGCCGATATGGGAAATGAAGGTGCGCTCGGTAGTGGCTTCGGTCAGGGACACGCACAAACCGGTGTCCTTGTCGTCGCTGGCGGCCAGGGCCATTTCAATGCCCTCGGCGTGCATCGCCGCGCGCGCCAGGTCGCCAAAGCGGCCGGTGCCATGGCGGCCCAGATAGACCACCGGCAACCCGTTGCGCCGGGCAGCAGCCATCACATTGAAACCGCCGCCCGCCTCGAAGCTGGCGGAGTTGGCCAATACATCGCCGCCAGTGGCAGGCAATGTGTCGAGGGACATGACCAGATCAACGATGACCTGGCCGCTGTGCAGCAATCTAGACATTTGCGCTCTCGACCAAAGCCGGGCGACGGTCAGCCGCGCCACCCAGTACTGCATAAATCCCGCCGGCCACCAGGAAGGTGACGATCCAGCCCAGGCCGTTGTGGCCCAGCCACGAATCGGACAACGGCCCGGCGAACCAGATGTTCTCGGCCGTGGTGCCGATGGTGGTGAAGCTGAAACCCAGCATAATCGCAATCGCCCAGGCGCCAAATGCACGCCATTCAACCCCACCGCGGTACCAATAGGCACTGCTTGGCGTCACGTCCAGCAAGTCTTTGGGGCTGTAGTAGTGGCGATGCAGCAGGTCGACCACAAAAATCCCGACCCAGGCGGTGATGGGTACGGCCAGCAACGAAATGAAGGTAATGAACGGGCCGTAGAAGCTGTCGGCGATCAGCATGAAGTAGATCGAACCGGCGAAGATTGCGACGATATCGACGATTACCGCATGCACGCGCTTGACCTTCAAACCGAGGGTCAAGGTGGTGAGGCCCGCCGAATACACCGACAGGTTATTCGACAGCAGCAACCCGCCGAACGCGGTGATCAGGTACGGCACGGCCATCCAGGTCGGCAGCATGTCGCGGATCGCGATGATCGGGTCAGTGGCCGACGCCAGGTCGTTATTGCCTACCGACAGCAGGCCGCCCAGGGTGATCAACAGCACCAGCGGAATCCCTGCACCGAACGCCGCAGACGCCACCAGGCGCACGGCCTTGACGCTGCGGTGCTGGTAGCGCGACATGTCGGCACCGGCGTTGGCCCAGCCGATACCGGTACCGGCGGCCATGGTGCCGACGCCGATGATCATCGCGCTCAACGGTGCAGGCGTGGCGTTGAATACCGCGCTCCAGTCGATGGTGGCGCAGAGGAAGCCACCCACCAGGATATTCAGCGCACCGAACACGTAGGTGGCCCACTTCTGGATCACCAGCAAGGTGGCGTGGCCCAAGCCCGATACGGCGAGGGTCAGCAGCACGAAGATCCCGATAAACAGCAGGGTCAGCACCGGCGCGCTTTTGGCCGCAACCGGCGAGTTGAACAGGATCGAGCACAACGACAGCAGCACGAAGGCGGCGGTAGTGGTGTTGACGGTTTCCCAGCCAAGGCGCGACATCAGCGATACCAGGGTTGGCCCGATATTGCCGCGTACGCCGAAGATCGCCCGCGACAGGGTCAGGCTCGGTGCTCGGCCACGACGGCCGGCGATGGAGATGATGCCGACCACCGCAAACGAACCGGCGGCGCCAAGAATTGCGACGATGATTGCCTGCCAGATCGCCAGGCCGCGAAACGCCACCAGGGTCGCGCCCAAAGGCAAGCCGAGGATGCTGATGTTGGCCGCGAACCAGACCCAGAACAGTTGCAGCGGATGGCCATTGCACTCGCCTTCCGGGACCGGCTCGATGCCGCGTGTTTCCAATTGCCCGGCGCTTTGGCCGGAAGAAGACGTACTCATGGTGGGGTGCTCCTGATGCCTGTTTTTTTGTGGTTGTGGCAGTTTCGCAAGTCGAATCTTTATTCCGGTCATCCTGACTCGGCGAATCACTGTAGGAGCGAGCTTGCTGTGGTGAGGGGGCTTGCCCCCCGCCGGGTTCACCGCAAGTTAATGGGGCTGCTTCTCAGCCCAGCGCGGGGCAAGCCCGCTCACCACACCAAGCGCGTTCCTACAGGTTGATGTGTGGTGCTCAACGCAGATCGAGCAGCCCCTGAACCAAGGGTTCCAGGTGCAGGCCGTTGACCTGTTTGACCTGCTCGATCATCGCCTCAGGCCAGCACTGCATCCCCAGGCACGCACCGAGCATGGCGCCGAGAATCGCGGCGATGGTGTCGGTGTCGCCGCCAAGGCTGGCGGCCATGCACAGGGCTTCGAAGGCGTTCACTTCACCCACCGCGACTTGTTGCGCGAGGGCAAACGACACCACCACCGATTCCTGGGACGCCACGGAGGTGCCGATCAATTCGTAGAGCAGGTCGGTAAACAGCGCCTTGTCGCCACTGTCGACGCTCAAGGTGCGCGCCCAACTGATGCGGGTGGCGATGCGACCACCGGCAATCCAGTGGCCGTGGTTTTCTGCCTGTTGGGCGATCTGCGTGCCGATATTCAGCGCTTCGCCCAGGTCGACACCGTTGATCCCGGCAGAAACCACCGCCGCCACTGCTGCGGCGCTGGAGATGCCCAGGTTGGTGTTGTGGGTGACCTGGCACGCCTGGATCACCGCCTGGATAAACCGCCCGGGGTCATTGACGTTTGCTGCGATACCCACCGGGGTGATGCGCATGGCGGCGCCGTTGGTGGTGCCGTAGCGCCCGGATTCTTCCGGGGTATAGCCTGCCAGGATCATGTCGATCGCGCGTTTGGTCGACGGGCCCAGCAAGTCCTGGGAGCCTTTGGCGCGCATCACCGCTTCCCAATCGATCAGGCGTTGGGCGAGCTCGGTGGGTTCAATTTTGCCTTGCCCGTCCACCAGCAACTGGCCAACAAGGATCGCCTGCTCGGTGTCATCGGTGATCGAGCCCTTGGGCATGTTCGGCGCGATCGGCTGATCGGCGTCGGCATCTTCCAGGGCGGTGATCGCGCCGAAACGTGCCTTGACCTGCTCGCGGCTCAGGGACTGGGTGGGCATGCCCAACGCATCGCCCAAGGCCAGGCCGTAGAAGGCGCCGAGGGCGCGGGTAGTGGCGGTCATGTCGGTGTTCCAAATTGTAGGTGCAGGCGAAAGTGCAGAGGGTCGAGCAGGCTTTCGACGGATTCCATGAAGCGGTCCTGACGGTCGTAGGTGGTACGCAGGGCCTTGAGGAACACCGTGCCTGCCGGGCGACCCAAGAGCTGGGCATCTTCCTCGCTCAACGGCTCGGCGCCGATCCATTGGCTGCCGGTGGCGCCGACGTAGCCGTAGGCGGCCAGGGTGATGGTCAGGGAGTTATCGATCAGGCCGACGTGCGGCAGGCTTTCCAGGCCACCGGAGGCCGGCATCAGCGAGCGCTCCAGGGACACGAACGTGCCGTCGGCGGCGCGACGGCGGCGGTCGAGGGCGATGAATTGGTCGCTGCCGTGACTGCTGAACAGGTCCGGGCGGGTGACCGCTTCCAGGCGCAGGATCTCGGAGCTCACCACCGCACCGGTGTCGGCCAGCGCTTGCGCCCAGCCGCTGCGCTGGTCCAGCACCATGCCGTCAAAGGTGACGATGGAGCCGACACCGCTTTGGGTGGCGATGTAGCTGCGGCGCTTAAGCTCCGCCAGGGCTTCACGCAGGGTACCGCGGCTGACAGAGAACTCTTCCGCCAGTTGGTGCTCGCCCGGCAGCAGGACACCGTCGGCCATCACTCCACCCTCGATACGGCGGATCAGCTCGTCGACGACGCGTTTTTTCTTATCAAATCGGACATGTCTAATCATGTACAAATTGATAACCGAAGCGCCCGGTTACAGCAAGCGAATTATTTCAGGAGGAAGGCAAAAGTCCGCCTCAGGGCTCCAGGCCGATCGGGAAAAATACCCCGCCGCTCCAGACGCCGAGCCAGTTCTTACCGTTGATCGGACGGGTCACCGCCAACTCCACCAATTGATAGAACGCGTTGCGGTGAACCAGGGCTTCGAGGTTGGTACGCACCCGCAAGTAGGGCGAGGGTTCCTGTGTGTGCGGGTCGATCACAACCCGCAGCGGATGTTCGATACCGGCCTCAACCGGTTCATCCACATTGGTGGTAAAGCGCAGCACCTGACTTTCGCCCTGCCCTTCTACCTCCAGGGTGACGGCTACGAAGGGCGCATCATCGACCTTGATCCCGACCTTTTCCACCGGGGTGATCAGGAAGTAATCATCGCCATCGCGGCGGATGATATTGGAGAACAGCTTGACCATCGGCTTGCGGCCAATCGGCGTGCCCATGTAGAACCAGGTGCCGTCGCGGGCGATACGCATGTCGATATCGCCGCAAAACGTCGGGTTCCACAGATGCACCGGCGCGGGTCCCTTGCCCTTGGGCAATTGCGCCAACAGGTCATTGGCTTTGGCCGTATCGGTCATGCTGCCCTCCTTGTGACTTACTGATCGCTCATGCCCAACAGGCTGCGCGCGTAGTGCGCCAGGGGCTTGCCGATCAGATCGTCAGGTTTGTTGTCGTGGAACGTCAGTAAACCGCCACGGCTATGAATGCGCACAGTATCAATCAAATACTGGGTGCTGGTCTCGATCAACATCACCTGAATGGTGCCGGTGTCGAGCCCCAGGCGATCCACCGCCTCCTGGTCAGACCATTCATCGGCGTTGCCGATACGGTCATCCGCCTGGGCGAAGCGGCAATACAACAGGTAATGCGCGCCGGCCGCCCGAGCTTCCGACATCGCCTGCTCCAGGCCTTCGGGCTTGCGAGCGCGACGAACCATCGGGAAGTATTCGACAAACCCGTTGAAAGCTTCCTCGGCCACCACGTTAGGCCGTGGATAAGCGCTGCCTGGCGGGGTGAACGCACCCTGGGCGATGAAGACAAAGGAGTCCGGCTGTATACGGATCGAATTGACGCGGCGGGTATCGCTGTGGTCCAGCAACCCGGCATCGCTCATCTGATAGCGCGTGCCTTCGGCCATATCACTGACGGTCATGCAGCCACCCAGGGCGAGTGACGCCAGCACCAAAACCAGACTACGCATCCTAATTCTCCAGAGGCCGGTGACGGAAAACCGGCGAATGGGCACGAGATGCAGATTTTGCGCCAGCTTGCGGGACTAGCCGCCGATGATCTTCATGATGGTTGCGCCACCGGAGAATGCGACTTCCTGCTTGTCGCCCAAGGCCTTGACCAGCAAGCGCTGCAAGGCCGGCAGAGCCTGGTGGCGGGGTTTGTCCAGCAGGTCGCCAACGTAGTGGCGATTGCTCGACGACAGGCAACCATGCAGCCAGCCGGTGGACGACAGCCGCAAGCGCGAACAGGTGCGGCAGAACGGTACGCTTTCGTTGGCGATGACACCGAAGAAGCCCTTGCCCGGCACTTCGTAGCGCACGGCAGTAGCGTCCACCGGGGCGTTGGCTTGCAGGTATTCGTGATGCTCGCCAATCAGCCCGAGCAATTGCTGAAGGCTGACGAATTGCTGCAGGAATGCGTTGGAGTCGGTGGCCAGGTGGCCCATGCGCATCAATTCGATAAAGCGCAACTCGTAGCCACGCTCCAGGCAGTAGTCGAGCAGCGGCATCACCTGGTCGAGGTTCTGGCCGCGCAACGGCACCATATTGACCTTGATCTTGATGCCGGCGGCACTGGCCTGGTCCATGCCATCGAGCACGGTGGCCAGGTCGCCACCGCGAGCGATACTGCGGAAGGCGTCGGCGTCCAGGGTGTCGAGGGAAACGTTGATGCGGCGGATCCCGGCGTTTACCAGCAGTGGCAGTTTGCGCGCCAGCAGTTGGCCGTTGGTGGTCAGGCTGATGTCGCTCAGGCCCATCTGCCCCACCGCGCCCATGAAGGCTTCCAGCTTGGGGCTGACCAGCGGCTCACCGCCGGTAATGCGCAGGCGCTCGATGCCGGCGGCCTCGATCAAGTATTCAACGCCGCGCGCCATCGCCTCGGCAGACAGTTCATCCTGCGCAGCCACCAGCCGCTTGCCGTTGGGCACGCAGTAGGTACAGGCGTAATTGCAGGCTGAGGTCAGGCTGATCCGCAAATTGCGGAATCGCCTGCCTTGACGATCAACGATCATGGATCACTCCGGCAGAGGATAATTCGGGCGCACTAAAACCTGACTGAAAAATCAAGTTTTAGCAAGGTCCTTGCCTGAGTATATTCCTGGGTTACTGCGCTGGGCAGGAAATCATATCGCCATCACGCTGGCGAATGACTCAAGTGGCCGGCGTTTCGGCGTTCGGCAAATCGGTACTGTGCTTGCGCTTGTTGCCCATGCGCACGCCGATGTCCATCAGGAACTGGAAGAAACCTTCCTGGTCTTCCAGCACATTGCTCCAGAACGGCGAGTGGTACAACGCTACCGCGCCATGCACCAACGCCCAGGCCGCGCAGTAGTGAAAATACGGCGGCACGTCTTCGAGCTTGCCTTCGCTGATGCGGCCCTTGATCAGCAGGGTCAGGCGTTCGAAGTTCGAGGCACGGATCTTGTGCAGCTCCTCGACCATTTCCGGCACTTGGTGGCCTTTCACGACTTTTTCTTCGAGGCGATCAAACAGGCGGTAGCGCTGCGGGTCACGCATGCGGAACTCGAAGTAGGCGCGCGACAGCGCTTCCTTGTCCTTGTCGACATCGGCCGAGTGCAGCAGCTCGTTCAAATCGCGCTCGTAGTCGAGCATCAGGCGCAGGTAGATCTCGGCCTTGGACTTGAAGTGCTTGTAGATGGTGCCTTTGCCGATACCCACGGCATCCGCAATCATCTCGACGGTGACGCTGTCTTCGCCCTGGTCGAGGAACAACTTGAGTGCGGTGTCGAGAATTTCCTGCTCGCGGCGGCGAAACTCACGGACCTTGCGGGGTTCTTTGTGCATAAGAAAAAGGTCTGCAGAGATGGAGATTGGGAGGGTGGCGTGCCCCAAGCGGCGCTTGTCGGAACGTTTTACCCGGTGCGCGGGATTATCCCGACTGAACGGTCGTTGGGCAACGCCTATATGAACAACCTTTGCACTTAACTTACAGCGCGCCAACGAATAAGCCGATTTGAGTCAGAAATAAAACACGACATTGCTGCACGTGCATCGCGATCAATGAGAACTCAACCGAAGCGGGCGTATTCCAAATCTGTTTAAAAAACGATCAGATGCGGCTGGACTGAATCGGATACTGATCAATACTTGAAATGTCGGCGTGACATCTCCCCCAAGTGACACGTCGACCTGGGTACCGACGGACTGTGTGCCCTTGTTTTACTCCTAATGGTCTTAACCCGGATTCACCCCCCAGAACCCGGGTTTTTTTTGCCTGCGATTTAGCCGGCCACGTGGGCCAGCGGGAACAGGCGCTTGAAGTTGTCGGTGGTCTGTTCGGCAAAACGCTCGTAAGACTCGCCCCGCAGCATCGCCAGGTAATCCGCAACATCCCGTACGTATTCCGGCAGGTTGGGTTTGCCGCGATGGGGAATCGGCGCCAGGTACGGCGAATCGGTCTCCACCAGCAGCCGGTCTGCTGGCACCTGGCGTGCGACATCGCGCAGGGCGTCGGCATTGCGAAAGGTGACGATGCCCGACAGGGAAATGTAGAAGCCCAGGTCGAGGGCGGCCTTGGCCATGTCCCAGTCTTCAGTAAAGCAGTGCAGTACACCGGCCTGGGGCAGCGCGGCTTCGCGCAGCAGGGTCAGGGTGTCGGCACGGGCGCCACGGGTGTGGACAATCACCGGCTTGCCGGTCTGCTGCGCAGCTTGCAGGTGCAAACGGAACGACGCCTGCTGCAACTCGGCGGCTTGCGGTTCGTAGTGGTAATCCAGGCCGGTCTCGCCGATGGCCACTACGCGCGGGTGATTGAGTTCGCCGAGCAACCAGTCGAGGGCTGGGGCTTCGCCGGGCTTCAGGTCCAGCGGGTGAATGCCCACCGAGCAGTCGACGTCGGCATATCGATCGGCCAGGGCTTTGACATCGGCGGCGTTTTGCGCGCTGACGCCGATGCACAGGAAGTGCCCGACTCCACGCTGGCGCGCGGCTTCAAGGGCGGCATCGAGGGAGCCGCCGTGCTGGGCCAGGTCGAGGCGATCAAGGTGGCAATGGGAATCTACGAGCATAAGGATCTACAACTTGAGTCACGGAAAGTGTCTGGCCAACGATACACCCGTCGGCCACTGAAATTAACGCCGGCCGAGCAAACCGACCCACTGCACCAGCAAGGCCTCAAGCAACAGCACGCGGTTGAGGTTGGCCTTGCCCAGTACCTTCTGGCGTTGGGCGAGGATCCAGTCCTGAATAGTCAGGACCTTGTCCTGGGCACTCTTCTGCGCCAGGTATTGCACCACCTTGCGCATGTCCGCAAGGCCCAGGCCGTTTTCGTCCTGGGTCAGTTGGTAGCGCAGGACCAGGCTCGACCAGTCGCAGAACCAGTCGAACAGCAGCAGCAACGGAATGTCTTTCCAGGCGCTTTCAGCCAATTGCGTGGCCGATACTTCTTGCTTGAGCAGCTTCTTCACCCCGTCCACCACCAGTGCGCGCTGTTCCCGCACGCCCTGGGCCTGGAGTTTGACCGCCGCCAACGGCGAACCCGCCGCCAGGGTCAGCAACTCGACGCGCTCTGCCTCGCCGCACTCCGGCAACGCCTGGGCCAGCCACTGCAGGCTCATGGCTTCGCTGGGCAACGGGCAAGCCTGTTGCACGCAGCGGCTGCGGATGGTCGGCAGCAGGCGGCTGGACTGGTGGCTGACCAGCAGCAGCACGGTATCGCCGGAGGGTTCTTCCAGGCTTTTAAGCAAGGCGTTGGCGGCGTTGATGTTCATCGACTCTACCGGCTCGATCAGCACCACCTTGCGCCCGCCCATCTGCGCGGTCTGCACCACGAAGCTGACCAGGTCACGCACCTGGTCGACCTTGATCGCCTTGTCGGCTTCTTCCGGTTCCAGCAAGTAGTTGTCCGGGTGGCTGCCAGCCCTGAGCAGCATGCAGGATTTACATTCCCCGCAAGCTTCCAGGCCGTTGGGGCGCTGGCACAACAAGCTGGCCATCAGCCGCTCGGCCAGGGCCCGTTTGCCGATGCCCACCGGGCCGTGAAGCAGGTAGGCGTGGGCGTGCTGGGCACGGCCTGCCAGTTGCTGCCAGAGGCTGTCCTGCCACGGGTAGGCTTCAGCCACGGACACGCTCCACGAGTTTCGGCAACAGGGCGTCAATCGCCTGCTGCACTTGGGTCAGGGGCTGCGCGGCGTCCAGCAGGTAATAACGGGCGGGATCGGCTTCGGCGCGCTTGAGAAACGCGCTGCGCACAGCCTCGAAAAACACCCGGGTTTCCAGTTCGAAACGGTCGAGTCGACCGCGTGCGGTAGCGCGGGCCATGCCGACTTCAACCGGCAGATCGAACACCAGGGTCAGGTCGGGACGTAAATCGCCCTGAACGAAGGTTTCCAGGGTCGCAATGCGCTCCAGGGACAAGCCACGACCGCCACCCTGATAGGCGTAGGTCGAATCGGTAAACCGGTCACAAATCACCACGGCGCCACGGGCCAGCGCCGGACGAATGACTTCGGCCAGGTGCTGGGCGCGGGCGGCAAACACCAACAGCAGCTCGGTGTCCGGGTTCATCTGTTCGTCGCCCGGGGTCAGCAGCACTTCACGGATGCGCTCGGCCAGTGGTGTACCGCCGGGCTCGCGGGTCAGCAGCACCTCGATACCTTCGGCGCGCAGGCGCTCGGCCAGGTATTCGCGGTTAGTGCTTTTGCCGGCGCCTTCAGGGCCTTCCAGGGTAATAAACAAGCCAGTCACAGGCAGTCCTTAGTCAGAGTCATTGCGGGCTTTGCGGCGCGGCATCGTCGGGTGCCGGAGACACTTCGGCAGGCGTATCCACCGGCGCGTCCGCAGGTTTCGCCGCTGGCGCAGGCGCGGGGCTGGAACGGTAATCGGCGCGACGCTTCATCTGGAACTCACGCACCGCAGCGTTATGTGCATCCAGGTTATCCGAGAAAATATGGCTGCCATCACCGCGGGCGACAAAATACAGGCTGCTGCCCGCCACCGGGTTCAGTGCGGCATGAATCGCCTCACGCCCGACCATGGCAATCGGCGTCGGCGGCAGGCCGGCGATCACGTAGGTGTTGTAGGGTGTGGCTTCCTTGAGGTGCGCGCGGGTCAGCTTGCCGGTGTAGCGCTCG
Organism: Pseudomonas sp. Bout1; assembly: GCF_034314165.1. Lineage (GTDB taxonomy): Bacteria > Pseudomonadota > Gammaproteobacteria > Pseudomonadales > Pseudomonadaceae > Aquipseudomonas. The sequence continues at coordinate 5,370,153 of NZ_JAVIWK010000001.1, forward strand.
CCGAGGCCGTAGATCACGGTCGGGTCGGTTTGCAGCAGCATGCCGATCTGCATGCGCCGCACAAACACCCCGGCAATCTGGCCGCGCTCTTGCGGTACGCCGGTTTCTTTCTCGACCAGCGAGGCCATGATCAGCGCTTGATAGGGCTCGGTGTACGGCGCGTCGGCCGCGCGCTTGGCCCACTCTTGGGCGAGGACATCGTCCAGACGGTTGTAGGATTTCTTCAGCAACTCGACGTCGCTCATCCCGCGCACAAACCGGTAGGTGTCGGGGAAGAAGCGACCTTCGGGGAACATGCCTGGGTGGCCGAGTTTCTCCATGACTTCGCTGTCGCTCAGGCCCGACAGGGTTTGCTCGATTTTTTCATGCTTGGCCAGGGCCGCGCGCACCTGGCGAAAGTTCCAGCCTTCCACCAGCGTGATGCTGTACTGCACCACTTCGCCACGCTGCCACAGACCGATCAGGCCCTCGGCGGTGAGGCCCGGGGTCATGCGGTATTCGCCGCTGTGCAGCGGCTGGCCGTCGAGGTTGAAGCGCCAGTAGAGACGCAACCAGAACGCATCGTTGAGCACGCCGTCATTTTCCAAGCGATTGAAGGTGCCGGTGGGCGTCGCGCCGGCCGGTACGTCCAGCAATTGCTCCTGGGTCAGATTCAGGGGCTGCTCCAGGGCCGAGTTCAGCTTCCAGGCCGAAGCGCCCAGCAGCAAACCCGCCAGGACCAGACCGATCTCCAGCAACAATACAAATTTACGTCTCAAATCAAATACCCAATAGTGCGCGAACAATGCCCTGCAGTTTACGGGTGAGCGGCCCAACCGGCCAGCTCATCGCAGCACATCCGCGCACCGGCCAAAGGCCATATACGCTGTTGCACACAAAGACTTCGTCGGCCTTTTGCAACTGCTCAAGGCTGATATCAGCCACGCGCGTCGGGATGCCCAACGCCTGCGCCTGGGCCAACAGCTCGGCCCGCATGACGCCGGCGACGCCACAGCGATTCAGATCAGCGGTCAGCAACACGCCGTCACGCACCAGAAACAGGTTGCTGAAGACGCCTTCGACGACTCGACCGGACATATCCAGCATCAAACCTTCGGCGTGATCGGCATCCTGCCATTCGTTGCGGGCGAACACCTGCTCCAGCCGATTGAGGTGCTTGAGACCGGCGAGCAACGGTTGCTCGGACAAACGCGTGGTACACGCAAACAGGCGAATGCCTGAGGCTGCATGTTCCGGGGGATAAGTGGCAGGCGGGCTGCCTTGCAGAATGCGCCGCGCCGGGGCGTCAGCGCTGATGCCATAACCGCGCTGGCTATCGCCACGGGTCAGGATCAACTTGAGTACACCGTCACCGAGGGCGGCGGCATAGGCCAGCAATTCGCTGCGGATCAGCGGTTGATCCGCAACAATCGCCAACCGCCTGCAGCCCTCATCGAGGCGCTGCAGGTGGCGGTCGAGCAATACAGGCTGCCCGGCCTTGACGGCAATGGTCTCGAACAGACCATCACCGTACGCAAGGCCACGGTCTTTCAGGGGCACTGCGCCCGCCGGTTGACCGTCGACCCAGCTTTGCATCACTCGGCGAACCGGCGGAACACCAGGGAACCGTTGGTGCCACCAAAGCCGAACGAGTTGGACAACACCACGTCGATCGGCATCTTCTGCGGCTCGTGAGGCACGAAGTTCAAATCACACCCAACATCCGGCTCGTCAAGGTTGATGGTCGGCGGAGCGACCTGATCCTTGATGGCCAGCACACTGAAGATCGCCTCGACCGCGCCGGCCGCACCCAACAGGTGGCCGGTCATGGACTTGGTGGAACTGACCGCCAGTTTGTAGGCGTGCTCGCCGAACACCGACTTGATGGCCTCGGCTTCCGCCAGGTCGCCCGTCGGGGTGGAAGTGCCATGGGCGTTGATGTACTGCACCTGGTCAATGTTGACCTTGGCATCACGCAACGCGTTGGTGATACAGCGTGCAGCGCCTGCGCCGTCAGACGGTGGCGAGGTCATGTGGTACGCGTCACCGCTCATGCCGAAGCCAATCAGCTCGGCGTAGATAGTGGCGCCACGGGCCTTCGCGTGTTCCAGCTCTTCGAGTACCAACGCACCGGCACCGTCGGCCAATACAAAGCCGTCACGGCCCTTGTCCCACGGACGGCTGGCACGGGTCGGCTCGTCATTGCGGGTCGACAGCGCACGGGACGCGCCGAAGCCGCCCATGCCCAGGCCACAGGCAGCCATCTCGGCGCCGCCGGCGATCATCACGTCAGCTTCGTCATAGGCGATATTGCGCGCCGCCATGCCAATGCAGTGCGTGCCGGTGGTGCACGCCGTGGAGATGGCGTAGTTAGGCCCCTGGGCACCCAAGTGGATGGACAGGAAACCGGAAATCATATTGATGATCGAACCAGGCACGAAGAACGGCGAAATTCGACGCGGGCCGGAATCGTGCAGCGTGCGGCTGGTTTCTTCGATATTGGTCAGGCCGCCAATACCCGAACCCATGGCCACGCCGATGCGCTCACGGTTGGCGTCGGTGACTTCCAGGCCGGCATTACGCACCGCCTGAAAACCGGCTGCCAGGCCGTATTGAATGAACAGGTCGAGTTTGCGGGACTCTTTGACCGAGAGATATTCCTCGACATTGAAGTCCTTTACCGAGCCGCCAAAACGGGTGGAATAGGCAGAAAGGTCCGTGTGTTCGATCAGACCAATACCACTGCGGCCAGCCAGAATGCCCTGCCAACTGCTCGGCACATCCGTACCCAGTGGCGATAACATACCCATACCGGTGACTACGACGCGTCTACGCGACACAGCACTCTCCTTTTTCTAATGACGACACTTTGCATCAGGCTTAAAGGAAAAAACCGCACGCCATAGGGCAGTGCGGTTTTTCCATCACAGCAAGCGACGATTACAAACTATTACGCCTGGTGGGCAGTAACGTAGTCGATAGCGGCTTGAACGGTGGTGATTTTTTCAGCTTCTTCGTCCGGGATTTCGGTCTCGAATTCCTCTTCCAGAGCCATCACCAGCTCAACGGTGTCAAGGGAGTCGGCACCCAGGTCTTCAACGAAGGAAGCGCTGTTGGTCACTTCTTCTTCTTTAACGCCCAGTTGCTCGGCAACGATTTTCTTGACGCGCTCTTCGATGGTGCTCATACCTTGTTTTCACTCCTAATGGACAAATTCAGGCAGCTGGCCAGTGGGTAAGTGTATAGAAAGACTTTTCAGCTTTTCAACTGAAAGCTTCACCCTCGTACCCTATTGGCCATCTGCCTATAAATAGATTGCAGCTTTATAACGGATTTTAGACAGCTCGTATGACATTTTTTTGAAGCGATCCGTCACAATTTAACTCATGTACATCCCGCCGTTAACCGGGATTGTAGCCCCAGTCACGTATGCCGCACCGTCGGATGCCAGGAAAGCGACCACATTCGCGATCTCTTGAGCCTGGCCCAGACGGCCCAGCGGAATCTGCGTCAGCAACGCTTCACGCTGCGCTTCAGGCAGTTCGCGGGTCATATCGGTGTCGATGAACCCAGGGGCCACCGAGTTGACCGTAATCGACCGCGAGCCCACTTCACGCGCCAGTGCACGGCTGAAACCTTCCAGGCCGGCCTTGGCGGCTGCGTAGTTTACTTGGCCTGCGTTGCCCATGGCACCCACTACGGAGCCAATATTGATAATTCGCCCCCAACGGGCCTTGGTCATGCCGCGCAAAACACCCTTGGACAGGCGAAACAGACTGTTCAGGTTGGTATCAACGACGTCATGCCACTCGTCGTCTTTCATGCGCATCATCAGGTTATCGCGGGTAATACCGGCATTGTTCACCAGAATAGCCGGTGCACCGAATTGCGCTGCAATTTCAGCCAATACAGCAGCAACGGATTCATCGCTGGTCACATTAAGCTCAAGACCGGTGCCCTGAACGCCGTTTTCCTTCAACGTCGCAGCAATACGTTCAGCGCCGGCGGCGGAGGTGGCAGTGCCGATGACTACAGCGCCCAGACGGCCCAGCTCCAGGGCGATCGCCTGGCCAATGCCACGGCTTGCGCCGGTAACCAGTGCAACTTTACCTTGCAGACTCATGCAGGCTTCTCCTTATGTCAGGCCAGGGCTGCGCGAGCGGCAGCGAAGGCATCCGGGGTATTGAGGTTGGCGGTCGACACGCCTTCGGCGCAACGTTTGTTCAGGCCGGCCAGGACTTTGCCTGGGCCGCACTCGACCAATTGGGTAGCGCCGTTGGCGGCCAGGGCCTGCACCGACTCAACCCAGCGAACCGGCTTGTAGAGCTGCTCGAGCAGGTCGCGCCTGAGGGTTTCCAGGTCTGGGGCAACTGCAGCGCTGACGTTTTGTACCAACGCAATCTTTGGCGTTTGCCAGTTGATCGCCGCAACGGACTCGGCGAAACGCTCGGCAGCCGGGCGCATCAGTTCGCAGTGGGACGGCACGCTGACCGGCAGCGGCAACGCACGCTTGGCGCCACGGGCCTTGCAACCTTCAATTGCACGCTCGACAGCCGCCTTGGCACCGGCGATCACCACCTGGCCAGGGGAATTGAAGTTGACGGCGCTGACCACTTCGCCCTGGGCCGCTTCGGCACAGGCCGCAATCACGTCAGCATCTGCCAGGCCGAGAATGGCAGCCATGCCGCCCTGCCCCGCTGGAACCGCTTCCTGCATCAACTGGCCACGACGCTCGACCAGCTTGACCGCTTCACCGAGGGTCAGGCTGCCAGCGGCCACCAGGGCGCTGTATTCGCCCAGGCTGTGACCGGCGACATAGGCCGGGCGCGCACCGCCTTCAGCCAGCCACAGGCGCCACAGGGCGATGGAAGCGGTCAGGATAGCCGGTTGGGTCTTGTCGGTTTGGTTAAGCAGCTCTTCCGGACCTTGCTGGGTCAGTGCCCACAGGTCGTAACCCAGGGCATCGGAAGCTTCCTTGAAAGTGTCCAGGACCTGCGGATATTCCGCGCCCAGCTCGGCCAACATGCCGAGGGACTGCGAACCCTGCCCTGGAAAGACGAATGCGAGGGATGTAGACATGTAACAAGCCCCTAATGATCTGGTCGTCGGAAATTGGCGCTCCAAACGTGGGAGCGCAAGAAACTGACAGATTGGATGGTCAATTGAACTGGCCGGTCACATTTAAGCATTTCCGGCGCCATTCGCCTAAGGCAACAGATCCTCAAGGCGGCTGTGCAAGCGTTGCGGCAGGTTTTCCTGGATCTCGATCAAGGCACGCTGGATGGCACTTTGAAAACCCTGTACCCCCGCCGAGCCGTGACTTTTCACCACGATGCCCTGCAACCCCAGGAAACTCGCGCCATTATGCCGCGCCGGCGCCAGGTCAGCCTGCAGGCGCCGCATCAAGGGCAGCGCCAGGGCGCCCACCACGCGCGAGGCAAGGTTGCGCTTGAACAAGGCCTCAATGCGCGCGGCAATCATCGTCGCCAGGCCTTCGCTGGACTTGAGCAGGATATTGCCGACAAATCCGTCGCACACCACCACGTCAGCTTCGCCACGGTACAAACCGTCACCCTCGACAAAACCGATGTAGTTCAAGCCTCGCGCGCCTTGCAACAGCGTCGCCGCCAGCTTGACCTGCTGATTGCCCTTGATGTCTTCGGTGCCGATATTCAGCAACGCCACCCGAGGCCGGGCCACGCCCAGCGCTTCGGCCGCCACCGAGCCCATCAACGCAAAGTGCAACAGATGCTCGGCGCTGCAATCGACGTTCGCCCCCAGGTCCAGCAACTGGCAATAGCCTTGCTGGGTGGGGATGGCCGCGACCATCGCCGGCCGGTCAATCCCTGGCAGGGTTTTGAGCACATGCCGGGACAACGCCATTAAAGCACCTGTATTGCCTGCACTGACACAGGCCTGGGCCTTGCCATCGCGCACCAACTCAAGGGCCACCCGCATCGAAGAATCAGGCTTGCCGCGCAAGGCCTGCGCAGGCTTTTCATCCATGGTGATGGTTTCGCTGGCCGGTGTAACAGTCAGGCGCACACGATCCACCGCCGGATGGCTGGCAATCAGTTCTTCAAGTAAGGAGGGTTGACCGACGAGGGTCAGGTGCAGCGAGGGCGTAGCAGACAGGCAAGCAATGCAGGCCTGAACAATGCTGCGGGGACCGAAGTCCCCGCCCATTGCGTCAATCGCGATGACTTGAGCAGACAAGTGATTACTCGTCAGCGCCCTTGTCGATCACTTTACGGCCACGGTATACGCCTTCTGGCGATACGTGGTGACGCAGGTGAACTTCACCAGTGGTTTTTTCTACAGACAGAGTGCTTGCCGTCAGGGCGTCGTGCGAACGACGCATGTCACGGGCAGAGCGGGATTTTTTGTTCTGCTGAACAGCCATAATTGATTAACTCCTAAACGTTTGGGTCACGCTTTAACTGCGCCAATACACTGAACGGGTTGGACCGCGTTACCTCGTCCTCGCTCGGTTCGGGCTCATCGAGACCCGCCGGCTGCTGGCATTCTTCCGGATGATGAGCAGGCACAATGGGCAAGGCGAGCAAAAGCTCCTCCTCGATCAGTGACTGCAGATCCAAAGGATCTTCGCCCAGTTCCAGCACGTCATAACCTTTCGGCAACGACTGGGTATTCGCACCCTCTTTCACCACAGCATAACTGCATTCGCTGTGGATCGGCAGGGTGACCAGCTCAAGACAACGCTGGCAAACCATTTTGACCTCGGTGTCGATAAAGCTGTGGATTACCACAGACTTACGTTCATCTCGTTCAAAAACGAATTTAGCCTGCACCGTACCGACAGTGTCGGAAAGCGGGTCGCAGAGTCTCTTCAAATCGGCCAGCAGCACTTCACCTTGAAGGGTAGTGCCACGATCAGCCAATTTGCGCGGGTCAACGTGAGGTGGAATCGGGTCATTCAACATAGGCGCAGCATTATAGGGATGCACCCAGCCATGTCAAAGGAAATTAGACCCTGTCCGTCGTCGGGCCCTCCCGCTAGAATCCGCGACTGCCTTAAGGAGACGCCCATGCTGCCTTTATTACTCGCTTCCAGCTCGGTTTATCGCCGCGAATTGCTGAATCGTCTGCGCCTGCCATTCATCTGCAGCTCGCCGGATATCGACGAAAGCCACCGCCCGGACGAGTCCGCCGTGGAGCTGGTCAAGCGCCTGGCTGAAGAGAAGGCCCGCGCCTTGGCCAGCAGCCATCCCGGCCACCTGATTATCGGCTCGGATCAGGTCGCCGCGCTCGACGGCCAGATCATCGGCAAGCCCCATACCTTCGAGAAGGCCCGTGAGCAGTTGCTGGCGGCGAGCGGCAAGCGCGTCAGCTTCCTCACAGGCCTGGCCGTACTGAACAGCGCCACCGGGCGCTGCCAGGTCGACTGCATTCCGTTCACCGTACATATGCGCACGCTGGACGCCGCCCGCATCGAGCGCTACCTGCGCCTCGAGCAGCCCTATGACTGCGCTGGCAGCTTCAAGGCCGAGGGCTTGGGGGTGAGCCTGTTTCAAAGCACCGAAGGGCCGGACGCTACCAGCCTGGTCGGTCTGCCACTGATTCGACTGGTAGGCATGCTGCTGGCCGAAGGCGTACAGATTCCCTGAGGACACCACAAACAAATGTGGGAGCTGGCTTGCCTGCGAAGCAGACACCTCGGTACATCAGTCGCACCGAGGTGATGCTATCGCAGGCAAGCCAGCTCCCACATTTTAAGCCATGTCGCGCTCAAGATCTCAGCGCAGGGTCGGCCCCTGGAAACCCATGTACAGCGCCAGCTTCTCGGCCACACTGGCACCGAGCTTTTTCGAGAAACGGTCAAACGGCGATTCCTGAACGGTGAAGTCCACCAGTTCTTTCTCGCCAACCACATCGCGCGCCACCGAACTGGCACTGCCCAGGCCGTCGATCAAGCCCAGCGGCAGCGCCTGCTCGCCAGACCAGACCAGCCCGGAGAACAGCTCCGGATGCTCTTTATCCTTGAGCCGATCACCGCGCCCTTGCTTCACGCTGGCGATGAACTGCCGGTGAGTAGTGTCCAGCACGCCCTGCCAGAACTGGGTTTCATCGGCCTTTTGCGGCTGGAACGGATCCAGGAACGACTTGTGCTCGCCCGACGTATAGGTACGCCGCTCAACCCCCAGCTTCTCCATGGTGCCGACAAAGCCGTAACCGGCTGCCGTCACACCAATGGACCCCACCAGGCTGGCCTTGTCGGCGTAGATCTGGTCGGCGGCGCTGGCAATGTAATAGGCACCCGAGGCACCCAGGTCGGAAATCACCGCATACAGTTTGATGTCCGGATGCAAGGCACGCAGGCGACGAATCTCGTCATACACATAACCCGACTGCACCGGGCTGCCGCCGGGGCTGTTGATGCGCAGGATCACGGCCTTGACCTTGGAGTCCTCGAAGGCGGCCCGCAGGCTGCTGACGATATTGTCGGCACTGGCGGACTCCTTGTCGGCAATCACCCCGCGTACTTCGATCAATGCCGTGTAGTTGCCGCTGCGGGTGGCGCTCTTCTCCATGTCCATCAGCGGGCTGAACAGTGCCAGCATGCCCAACAGATAAATAAAGGTCAGAAGCTTGAAAAAGATCCCCCAACGCCGCGAGCGACGTTGCTCCTGCACACTGGCCAGCAGGGTCTTTTCCAGCAACTTCCAGCTTTTGTCATCGCCATTGTTATCAGCGTTGGCCTTCTCAGGCGCTTTCCACTCATCGGTCATGCCATCTGCCCCAGCAAAGACTTAATAGGCCCGACTGAGCCAGGCCTGCAATTCAGAAAAACGGTCAATCGTCAGTCTCGGCTCGTACACCTGCAACGCCTCGGCGGCCTGGGCGCCGTAGCTGACCGCCACGGAGTCCATGCCAGCATTGCGCGCCATCATCAAATCGAACGACGCATCACCCACCATCAACGCCTGCCGAGGCGACACGCCACATTGAGCAAGGATCTGCTCAAGCATCAGAGGGTGAGGTTTGCTGGCGGTTTCATCCGCCGCGCGGGTCGCGTCGAAATAATCTTCCCAGCCGTGGGCCTTGAGCACCCGATCCAGGCCGCGACGGGCCTTGCCGGTCGCCACCGCAAGGTGATACCCGTCGGCGCGAAACGCTTCCATGGCCTGCGCTACGCCTTCAAACAGCGGCGAAGGCCGGGCATCGAGGGCCATGTAGTAATCGGCGTAGTGCTGACGAAAGGCGATCAACTCGTCGTCGCCAATCTCCGGGTACAGGGTGCGGATCGCTTCCGGCAAGCCCAGGCCGATAATGCCCTTGACCGCCAGGTCGTCGCACAACGCATAACCGGAACGTGTCGACGCTGCGTGCATCGACTCGACAATCCGACCAATGGAATCGCACAGGGTGCCATCCCAATCAAAGATCAGCAGCTTGTAGTCAGGGTGCGACACTCAGGCGCTCCACGGTCTTGGCCCACATTTCATCGACAGGCGCCTGCAGCTTCAATTCGCCGCCATCCGGCAGCGGCACGGTCAGCATGTAGGCGTGCAGGAACAGGCGTTTGCCGCCCAGGTCGCGGATCTCCCTGGAGAAATCCTCGTCACCGTACTTGGTATCACCGGCAATACAGTGGCCTGCGTGCAGGGTATGCACACGAATCTGGTGGGTGCGGCCGGTGACCGGCTTGGCCTCGACCATGGTCGCGAAGTCACCGAAACGGCGCAGCACCTTGAACAGGGTCAGCGCCTCCTTGCCCTCCTCGTCCACTTCGACCATGCGCTCGCCGGAACGCAGGTTGCTCTTCTGCAACGGCGCACGAACGCTTTTGATCGAGGTCGCCCAGTTGCCGCGCACCAGCGCCATGTAGCGCTTGTCCACGCCGTCACCGCGCAGGGCAGCGTGCAGGTGACGCAACATGCTGCGCTTCTTGGCGATCATCAGCAGGCCGGAGGTGTCACGGTCCAGACGGTGGACCAGTTCCAGCTCCTTGGCATCCGGGCGCAACTGACGAAAGGCTTCGATCACCCCGTAGTTGAGGCCGCTGCCGCCATGCACGGCGATACCGCAAGGCTTGTTGATCACGATCAGCTTGTTGTCTTCGAACACAATCGAGGCTTCAAGGCGCTGCAGCAGGCCTTGAGCCAGAGGGACCGGCTCGTCCCGCTCAGGCACGCGCACCGGCGGCACACGGATGATGTCGCCCGCCTGCAGCTTGTACTCGGGCTTGATCCGCCCCTTGTTCACGCGCACTTCGCCTTTACGCAAAATGCGGTAAATCAAGGTCTTGGGCACGCCTTTGAGCCTGGCAAGAAGAAAGTTGTCGATGCGTTGGCCGGCATATTCCGGCGAGACCTCAAGCAGCTGGACGCTGGGGGTCTGGGGGGCGGTAGTCGTCATGGCGGCGATGATAACAATTTTTTATGGAATTGAAGCACTTAATCATTGCTGCTATAGTCGCGAACGCCGCCAAAAGCGGCCTGGACAGAGGACTAGCGGCAAACTGCCGGCCCTGACCATCGCAATTCATCAGGACGCGAGGCCGTCCTACGGGGCTTTCGCCACTTTGGAAGGCTCGAGATTGTAACAAGCGCAGGTGACATGAGGCCTGAAGCGAGTGCAAAAAGCAGAGTGATTACTCGCCTTTTGCGCCGATATTTACGGCCAGTTCACAAAGTGCAGTCAATCTTGAGCCAGACCACGGCGAATGCTTCGGAAACAACGCCTGTTACGAGCTGAGTGAGAGCACAGTCGCCCACACCCGGTCTTGTTTAGCCATGAGCGTGTTCCCCCCATTGGAGAACACGGTAAATGCCAACCCGCTGCGGATTCTGCGCGCGGCAGCACCCGAATTATCAGGGATACGTGTAGGGTGGAGATGCACAACCGTCGGACTGTGTAGCACTAGGCTTATATTTAGACGCTTCATCTCGTCCACAGTCGCCGGTTGATTCCTCCTCCTGACTGAGTGCTTAAGTCACCACAGCAAGCAGGAAGCGTACGTCGCGATACCGCCCATTTTGGCGGGTATTGCTGGACACTGGAGTGGCCAACCACTCTTGACGCACCTGACACCGACCGTGAGAAGTCGTGTGTGCCGAACGCCGTTTCCGGCAGCCCGGAAACCGACGGTACAACATGAAAAGAATGCTGATTAACGCAACTCAACCCGAAGAGTTGCGTGTTGCACTGGTAGACGGCCAACGCCTCTACGACCTGGACATCGAGTCCGGTGCACGCGAGCAAAAGAAGGCCAACATCTATAAAGGCCGGATTACTCGTATCGAACCAAGCCTTGAGGCTGCCTTTGTCGATTTCGGCTCCGAGCGCCATGGCTTCCTGCCCCTCAAAGAAATCTCCCGCGAATACTTCAAGAAAGCCCCCGAAGGCCGCGTGAACATCAAGGACGTCCTGAGCGAAGGCCAGGAAGTCATCGTTCAGGTAGAAAAAGAAGAACGTGGCAACAAGGGCGCCGCCCTGACCACCTTCATCAGCCTGGCTGGCCGCTATCTGGTCCTGATGCCAAACAACCCGCGTGCCGGCGGTATCTCCCGTCGCATCGAAGGCGAAGAGCGCAACGAACTGCGTGAAGCGCTGAACGGTTTGATCGCTCCGGCCGACATGGGCCTGATCGTGCGCACTGCCGGCCTTGGTCGCAGCAGCGAAGAAATGCAGTGGGACCTCGACTACCTGCTGCAACTCTGGACCGCTATCAAAGAAGCGTCCCTGGACCGTTCCGCGCCGTTCCTGATCTACCAGGAAAGCAACGTGATCATCCGCGCCATCCGCGATTACCTGCGCCAGGACATCGGCGAAGTGCTGATCGACAGCGTTGAAGCCCAGGACGAAGCCCTGACCTTCATCCGCCAGGTGATGCCGCAGTACGCCAGCAAGATCAAGCTGTACGAAGACAGCGTTCCGCTGTTCAACCGTTTCCAGATCGAAAGCCAGATCGAGACCGCTTTCCAGCGCGTCGTCGAACTGCCTTCCGGCGGCTCCATCGTGATCGACCCGACCGAAGCCCTGGTGTCCATCGACATCAACTCGGCACGCGCTACCAAAGGCAGCGACATCGAAGAAACCGCCCTGCAGACCAACCTGGAAGCGGCTGAAGAAATCGCCCGCCAGTTGCGCCTGCGTGATATCGGCGGCCTGATCGTGATCGACTTCATCGACATGACTCCAGCCAAGAACCAGCGCGCCGTGGAAGAGAAAGTCCGCGAATGCCTGGAAGCTGACCGTGCCCGCGTACAGGTCGGTCGTATCTCGCGCTTCGGCCTGCTGGAAATGTCCCGTCAGCGCCTGCGTCCATCGCTTGGCGAAAGCAGCGGCATCGTCTGCCCGCGTTGCAACGGCACCGGCATCATCCGTGACGTTGAATCGCTGTCGCTGGCGATCCTGCGCCTGATCGAAGAAGAAGCCCTGAAAGACCGCACTGCCGAAGTCCGCGCCCAGGTGCCGATCCCGGTTGCTGCGTTCCTGCTCAACGAAAAACGCAACTCGATCACCAAGATCGAACTGCGCACCCGTGCTCGTATCGTCATCCTGCCGAACGATCACCTCGAGACGCCGCACTTCGAAGTGCAGCGCCTGCGTGATGACAGCCCGGAAGCCCACGTCAACCAGTCCAGCTACGAAATCGCTGCTGCCGCTGCCGAAGTGGAAGAAGTCCAGCCAGCCGCTGCGACCCGCACCCTGGTTCGCCAGGAAGCCGCCGTCAAGACCGCACCAGCCCGTGCCAACGCACCGGTTCCGGTTGAAGCGCCTGCTCCGGTTGCAGCGCCAGCCGCCCTGCCTGAGCCAAGCCTGTTCAAGGGCCTGGTGAAGTCGCTGGTCAGCCTGTTCGCCACCAAGGAAGAGCCAGTGGCTCCCGTTGTGGTCGAGAAGCCTGCCGCCGAACGCCCTGCACGCAATGAAGAGCGTCGTAACGGTCGCCAGCAGAGCCGCAATCGCAACGGTCGCCGTGACGAAGAGCGCAAGCCTCGTGAAGAACGTGCACCCCGCGAAGAACGCGCCCCACGTGAAGAGCGCGCCCCGCGCGAAGCCCGTGAAGAAACCCCAGCCGTAGCCCGTGAAGAGCGTGCACCACGCGAAGAACGTGCACCGCGCGCGCCACGCGCTCCTCGTGAAGACCGCAAGCCACGTGGCGAGCGTGAAGAACGCGTGCGTGAACTGCGTGAGCCGTTGGACGCAGTCCCAGCGGTAGCCACTGCTGCCGTCACCGCTGCCACTGCTGAAGAGCGTCCAGCTCGTCAGCCGCGTGAAGAACGTGCGCCACGCCCTCCTCGTGAAGAGCGTCAACCACGTGCCGAGCAGGCTGCTCCGGTCGGTGAAGAAGAAGAACTGCTGTCCAACGAAGATCAGCAACAGGAAGACGGCCAGGACAACGCCGAAGGCGATCGTCCACGCCGCCGCTCCCGTGGCCAGCGTCGTCGCAGCAACCGTCGTGAGCGTCAGCGTGATGCCAACGGCAATGAGATCGAAGGCTCGGAAGAGACCGGCGAAGCAAGCGCTACCGACGAACCGACTGGCGCCGAACTGGCTGCCGGCCTGGCCGTTACCGCTGCTGTTGCCAGCTCGGTCATCAGCGCACCTGCTGAAGCCCAGGCCAACGAGCAAGCTGAAGCCGCCACCGCTGCCATCCAGGAACACACGGTTGTTGAGACGCCAGTCGTCGAAGCACCGGTGGTTGAAGCAACGACGCCTGTCGAAGCGCCAGCTGTTCCGGAAGTGGAAGTAGCGCCGGCTCGTCACGTTCGTGAAGTTCGTGAAGTTCGTGAAGTTCGCGAGCCTCAGCCTGAAGCTGAAGTGGTCGCCGAGCCAGCGGTTGTTGTTGAACAACAGCCCGTGGTTGAAGCGGCCGTTGAAGCACCGGTTGCCGAGCCAACCCCTGAAGTGCGTGAAGTTCGCGAAGAACAGACCGCGTTCCAGTGGACTGCCGAGCCTGCCGTAGTGGTTGAAGCGGTTGAAGCACCAGCGCCTGCGCCAGTGGTCGAAGAAGCTCCAGCGCCCGTCGCTGAAGCTGAAGTAGTTGTCGCCGCTGAACCGGTCGCCGTTGTTGCCGAGCCTGCTCCAGTGGTTGAAGCGCCCGTGGTTGCCGAAGTTGCCGCTCCGGTGGTTGAAGCCGCTCCGGCCAACGCCCTGACCGAAAACGGCCGTGCGCCGAACGACCCACGTGAAGTGCGTCGTCGTCGCAAGGAAGCTGAACTGGCGGCTGCCGCTGCTGCTTCGGCGCCTGTTGAAGCTGCACCGGTTGTCGCTGACGTGGTCGAAGCAACCCCTGCGCCGGTCACTGAAGCCGTGGTTGAGCACACTGCCCCTGCTGTCGACGAGAACCCACGTTCCGTTGAGGAAGTGGCAGAGCACAGCCCTAAAGCCCTGGAAGAAGAACACGAGCCTAAACCCCTCGTCTGATTCCATCGGCCACTAAAAAGCCCCGCCTGAGTGATCAGGCGGGGCTTTTTTATGTCTGCATTTCAGCTAGCGATAGTTCAGCAAAGCCGGCACATCCACATCCCACAACACACCGGGATCATCGACTGCTACTTCCTGTACAGTCGCCTGGGCGAACAACGGCTTTGCCCCACGGTCGCCCGTCAGCGCCATTAATGCCGCTGCGAATGAACGGCCAAACCCTACCGGGTGCCCATACTGACCTGCATGCACCGGGACACTGATACTGTCGTCCTCAAGGCCTGCAATCACCTGCCCGATACTCGTCGGCAAGATAAACGGCATATCCCCCAGCACCACCAGCCAACCAGCAGACGTACCACCTGCCGCCACTGCCGCCGCGATGCTGTCGCCCATGCCCGGCGAGCGCAACAGCAGCACTTCACAACCATACTGCTTTGCCAGCCGAATGACTTCGATGCGATCTGGCGACGTTACCAGCCAACGCCTGGCAACCGCCGGTGGCAAGTTCACCAATACCTGCTCAATCACCGATCGTGTAATGCCATCACGACCCACACAGGGCGCCAGCAACTTGTCCTTGTCCGCACCTGCCTCGGCCCGGAAACGACTGCCCTGCCCCGCTGCCAGGATGACCGCGGTGATGCCCGTCAACTGACCGCAGCCTGCAACGGTTTTTTCTGCAACAGATCAATCCCGTTCTTGATAGCAACAATTTCCGCCATCAACGACAACGCGATCTCCGCCGGCGTATGGCTGCCAATATGCAGGCCAATCGGGCCATGCAGCCGTGCAATCGCGTCCGCACTCAACCCCAGCGCCGCGAGGTTTTCCCGGCGCTTCTGGCTGTTGACCCGCGAACCCAGGGCGCCAATGTAGAACGCCTTGGAATTCAGCGCGGTCAGCAGCGCCATATCGTCCAGGCGCGGATCATGGGTGAGCGCGACGATAGCCGTGCGTTCGTCGGTCTGGATATTCAGCACCGCTTCATCAGGCATGCCCGGCACAAAACGCCCGTGCTGCTCCTCCCAGCCATAGACAAACTCCTGGCGCGGGTCACAGATCAGCACTTCGAAATCCAGCAACCGCGCCATTTCCGCCACATAGCGCGACAGCTGCCCCGCGCCGATCAGCAACAAGCGCCAGCGCGGACCATAAATCGCGCGTAGCCGCTCGCCGTCGAAACTGACCGTATCGGTCTTGCTCGCTGCATTCAACACCACTGCCCCGGTGGCCAGGTTCAATTCACGGGCGACAATCTCGTGCGCCTCGCAGCGCGCCAGTAGTTCTGCGACCCACGCTGGATCGCCCACCCGCTCTTCGGTCAGGCGCAGCGTGCCGCCACAAGGCAGGCCAAAACGCGCCGCCTCATCCCGCGTGACGCCGTAGGTGACAAGCTGCACCGGCGGCCCGTCTTCAGGCAGCCGGCCATCCTGCAAACGGGCGATCAAGTCGTCCTCAATACAGCCACCAGATACCGAGCCGATCACCACTCCGTCACCGCGCAGGGCCAGCATCGCCCCCGGTGGACGCGGCGCGCTGCCCCAAGTCTGGACCACGCTGTACAGCATCACCGGCTGCCCGGCGCGGCGCCATTCCAGCACGCTGCGCAATACATTCAGATCGACACTGTCCATCAGGCCTTCGCCTCCTGCCAACCCTGCAACTGATAGCGAACCGGCAGATTGCGAATGCGCTTGCCGGTGGCGGCAAAGATCGCATTGCACAGTGCCGGCGCAATCGGCGGCACGCCCGGCTCACCCACACCGCCCAACGGCACGTCGCCTTTTGGCGTGACCAGGTGCACCGCAACCTCCTTGGGCGCCAAAGACATGCGCGCTACTTCATACATATGGAAGTTGTCCTGCTGCACCTTGCCGTCCTTGAAGCTGATTTCACCCAGCACCGCATTGCCCAGGCCCATCACGCAGGCACCTTCGAACTGCGAGCGAATGCGCTCCGGGTTGATCTGCGGGCCGCAATCCACGGCAATGTCGGCCTTGTGCACGATCAAGGTGCCGTCATCTTTGACTTCCACCTCGATCACCGCTGCCACGTAAGTGACGAAGCTGTAGTGCACCGCCAAGCCCAAGCCGCGGCCCTTGGGCAAGGTGCGGCCCCAACCGGCGGCCTTGGCAGCGGTTTCCAGCACCCCACGCAAACGTGCGGTATCAATGGGATAGCGCTCTGGAGATTCGCCGTAGTTCCACTCATCGCTCAACGTCCTGGGATCGATCTGACGGTCGGGCCCGAGCAGCTTGAGTTGATACTTGAGCGGATCCTCGCCGGCCTTGTGCGCCAGTTCATCGACAAAGCTCTGAATCGCGAAACCATGAGGAATGTTCGACACCGAGCGGTACCAGCCGACCCGCGTATGGGCCGCCGCTTCCGGATTTTCCAAGCGCACGTTGGGAATGGCGTAAGCCATGTTGGTAAAGCCCATGCCCAGTTCGAACGGCGCCTCATGGACCATGTTCGGCGCAAACAACGCGGTAATGCTCGGCGCCACAGTGCGGTGCAACCAGGCGCTGGGCAGGCCATCCTTGTTCAGGCCGGCCTTGAGGTACTCGGCGGACACGGTATGGAAATAAGAGTTATGGATATCGTCTTCACGGGTCCATTGCACCCGCACCGCCTTGCCGGGGAATTCCTTGGCGAGCACGGCGGCTTCGACGATAAAGTCCGGCTTGGACTTGCGACCAAAACCGCCACCCAGCAGCGTGACATTGAAGGTGACGTTGTCGAACGGCAGGCCCAGGCGCTCGGCAATGCGTTCGCGGCTCACCTGCGGCGCCTGGCTGGGCGCCCACGCTTCGCACTGGCCCTTGTCGTAGCGGGCGACGGCGACCATCGGCTCCATCGGCGACTGGGACAGGTGCGGCAGGTAATACGCGGCTTCCAGGGTGCTGTCGGCATCGCTCAGGGCCTGGTCGATGGTGCCGGTATTGCGCACCACTTTGCCCGGTTTCAACGCAGCAGCTTCCAGCGCCTTGCGGTAGTCGATCGAGTTGTAGCTGGCGTTGACGCCGTCATCCCAGACGATGTTCAAGGCGTCGCGGCCCTTGATAGCCGCCCACGTGTTGCTCGCAACAACTGCCACACCGCCCAGCGGCTGGAACTCCGAGGGCAAGGGCCGGCTCTCGATTTGCAGCACCTTGATCACCCCGGGGACTTTCAACGCCGCACTGGCATCGAAGGATTTTACCTTGCCGCCATACACCTTCGGCCGGGCGATGGTGGCGTAAAGCATGCCTTCAAAATGCACATCGGCACCGTAGACCGCCCGACCGTTGACGATGTCGGCACCGTCGATAGCCTTGATGCCTTCCTTGCCGATATAGCGAAATTCCGACGGCTGCTTGAGCTTCACGCAGTCCCGTGCCGGTACCGCCAGCGCACCGGCAGTAGCAGCCAGGGCGCCGTAGCCCAACTCGCGCCCGCTCGGTTGGTGAACCACTTTGTGCAACTGAGCATGGCATTCGCCTACCGGGACTTTCCATTGCTCGGCAGCGGCTTGTTCCAACATCGTACGGGCGGCGGCGCCACAACGGCGCATCGGCTCATACCAATGACGCATGCTGCGGGAACCATCAGTGTCCTGGTTGCCAAAACGCACTTCATCACCCTGTGCCTGCTGGACTTTCACCTGCGCCCAATCGGCATCCAGCTCATCGGCCACTACCATGCTCAGGCTGGTGCGTACCCCCTGGCCCATTTCAGAGCGGTTGCAGATCACCGTCACGCTGCCGTCGGTGGCAATGCTTACGTAGACCTTGGGATCGTCGATCACACCATGGGGCATGGCGTCACCGCCGTACTTCTTCGCCGCGTCGGCGGCAAACGCGTCCGGCAAGCCCCAACTGGCGGCAATGACCAACGCCCCCGTGACACCCACACCTTTGAGGAAACCTCGACGACTGAGGTTGTTCAGGACGAAATCAGCGGGTAACCGGCTCATGCCTTGGTCCCCTGCAGGTGAGTGGCGGCCTGGCGGATCGCGGTCTTGATCCGGTTGTAGGTGCCACAGCGGCAGATATTGCCGATCATGGCTTCCTCAATCTGCGCGTCGCTGGGATTCGGGTTGGTTTTCAGCAATGCAGTGGCGGACATGATCTGCCCGCCCTGGCAGTAACCGCACTGGGCCACGGCCGTTTCGAGCCAGGCTTGCTGTACCACCTGGCCGACCGGGTCGGTGTGCAGGTTATCGATGGTGCTGACATCCTGGCCCTTGACCGAGCCAATCGGGGTGATGCAACTGCGTGCCGGCGAGCCGTCGATATGAATGGTGCACGCGCCGCACAGGCCCATGCCGCAACCGAATTTGGTGCCGTTGTAACCGGCCACGTCGCGGATCGCCCACAGCAGGGGCATATCTTCGGTGACATCCAGTTGATGGTCTTGACCGTTAAGTTTGAGGGTAATCATGGGCACGCCCGCATAGTGAAAAGGTTATGGGGTCGAGCAATCTGTCGCTTGGGTGCCAAGCGGGTCGGTTCACGCAGATGGCTCAGGCTAATCGGCTCTCTTGTGAAAACGAATCTTCACCGGGCCTTTGATAAACAGCGTCTATGAACTGATAAAAAACATCGATAGTCAGCTAAGTTAACTCAGCCGCAATAAAAAAGCCCTGCAATGCAGGGCTTGGTGCGTCAGAAAACAAGCTTAGTTCAATAGCGGTTGGGCTCCATTTCCAGCACAACCTTGAAACGTTTTTCGATGTCCTGCTGGATACGGAGCGCCAGGCAGGCAATGTCCTGGCCCGTGGCCGCGCCGTAGTTCACCAGCACCAGCGCCTGCAAGCGATGTACGCCGGCATCACCCTCGCGAAAACCCTTCCATCCGGCCTTGTCGATCAACCAGCCGGCGGCCAGTTTCATTTGCCCGTCAGCCTGGGGATAAGCCACCAGGTCCGGGTATTGAAGCTGCAATTCGCCAGCCAGCGCCTGGGACACCAGCGGGTTCTTGAAGAAGCTGCCGGCATTGCCGAGTACCGCCGGGTCCGGCAGTTTCTCGCTGCGAATGCTGCAAATGGCGCGGCTGACGTCGCTGGGAGTGGCCTGCGTAATGCCTTGCTCGGCCAGGCGCTGCTGCACCGGCCCGTACTCAAGCTTCAGGTGCACGGCGCGACTCAAGGCAAATCGCACCCGCAGGATCAGCCAGCGCCCCGCTTCGTGTTTGAACAAGCTGTCACGGTAGGCAAAGTTGCATTCGCCCAGGCTGAAGTCCCGAAGCTCGCCGGTGTGGCGGTCGAGGGCGGTCAGGCCGGCGAACACGTCCTTGATCTCTACACCGTAGGCGCCGATGTTTTGCATGGGTGCGGCGCCGACGGTGCCCGGGATCAGGCTAAGGTTTTCCAGGCCGGAAAAGCCCTGGGCCAACGTCCACAGCACAAACGGATGCCAGGCTTCACCGGCCTCCGCTTCCACCACGACGTGCACGCCGTCGTCGTGCAATACCCGGATGCCCTGGCTGGCCATGCGCAGCACCAGCGCGTCGATATCCTGGGTCAGCAGCAAATTGCTGCCGCCGCCAATCACCAGTAACGGCAGTTGTTGCCCGGCCGCATAGGCCAAGGCTTCACGCACGTCAGCGTCGGTGCGGGCCTCGGCAAACAGCCGGGCACGCACGTCGATACCAAAGCTGTTGAACGGCTTGAGCGAAACCTGCGCCTGTACCTGCAACGTCATAACCGGCCCTTCAATTCAATCACCAACAGATCGCAGGCGCGCTCGATCAGGTCCAGGACGGTTTCGAAGCCCTGGTCGCCTTCGTAGTACGGGTCTGGCACTTCATCCACCACCGAGTCGTAACGGCGCAGGAACAGGTCCAGCTCCGCCTTGCCCTGGGCCGGCTGCATGGCCTTGAGGTTGCGCAGGTTGCTCTGGTCCATGGCCAGGATCAGGTCGTAGCGGGAAAAGTCGGCACGCGACACCTGTTGTGCACGCTGGGCCGACAAGTCGTAGCCACGCTGCAGCGCTGCACCCTGGCTGCGCTTGTCGGGTGGGTTGCCGACGTGCCATTCACCCGTGCCGGCGGAGGCCACGTCAACCTGACCAACCAGGCCGGCTTCGCGCAATTTGTGGCGCAACACGCCTTCTGCCGTCGGTGAACGGCAGATGTTGCCCAGGCAGACGAACAGAACCTGCATCAGGCCCCCAGCAGGCGACGGACGCGCTCGAGGTCTTCCGGCGTGTCGACACCCGCCGGTGGCGCTTCCAGGGCATCGCCCACGTGGATGCGTACGCCGTGCCACAGGGCACGCAGTTGTTCCAGGGATTCGGTGTTTTCCAGCCAGCACGGGCCCCAACTGACGAAGTCATGCAGGAACCCGGCGCGGTAGGCGTAGATTCCGATGTGGCGACGGTAAGGCACGCCGGCAGGCAGCACGTCCGGTTGTTTGGCGAACGCATCCCGCGCCCACGGCAAGGTGGAGCGGCTGAAGGTCAGCGCCAGGCCGTTGATGTCGCTGACCACTTTCACCACGTTGGGGTTGAACAGCGTCTGGATGTCTTCAATCGGCTCGGCCAGGGTCGCCATGCGCGCTTCACCATGGGCTGCCAGGTTGGCGGCAACCTGGTCGATCACGCTGGGCGGAATCAACGGCTCGTCGCCTTGCACGTTGACCACGATGGCATCTGCCGCCAAACCCAACTGGGTGGCCACTTCGGCCAGGCGGTCGGTGCCGGAGTTGTGGTCTTCACGGGTCAGCACCGCTTCGGCGCCAAAGCGTTTGCAGGCCTCGATGATGCGCGGATCATCGGTGGCAACCACCACCCGCTCGGCGCTGCTTTTGCAGGCTTGCTCCCACACCAGCTGGATCATCGGCTTGTTGCCGATCAGCTGCAGCGGTTTGCCGGGCAGGCGGGTGGAGGCGTAGCGGGACGGGATGACAACGGTGAAGGCGGTGGTCATTTATCCAGGCGCTCATCGGTGTTCAGGGTACGGGCTTCGCTTTCGAGCATTACCGGAATGCCATCACGGATCGGGTACGCCAGGCCGGCGCCCTTGCTGATCAGCTCGGTTTTGTCGGCACTGAGCTTGAGCGGACCTTTGCAGATCGGGCAAGCAAGGATATCGAGCAGTTTGGTGTCCATGAGTAGGTCCTGGAGAGCAACGTTTTAAGGCAAAAGGCGAGCGGGCAGCAAGCGCATCAACTGCGTGTCAAACCAGGCGATAAACGCCGGTGACGGTACCGCGTCCACCGCAAGGTACCACCAGTCGGGCCTGGCAAAGGCGCGGCACTTCACCGCGTCCTTTTCAGTCATGACCAACGGCAGTGCCGGTGTAAAATTCAAGACCTCGGCGCTGTAGGGCGCGTGGTCGGCAAAAGCATGGGGTATCGGCCGCCAGTGTAGCGTTTCAAGGGTATTGAAGAAACGTTGCGGGTTGCCGATGCCGGCTACCGCATGCACCTGCTGCCCCACCGGGAAGTAATCGATGGGTTTGCGCTCGCCGGTGTGCAGGTTGACCAGCGCTGTGGGCAGCAGGCGGAAGGCAAACCCGTCGTCACGATCGGCACCCGCGCCGTTATAAAGCAGCGCATCGACGCTTTGCAAACGCTCGACCGGCTCGCGCAACGGGCCCGCCGGCAGGCAGCGGCGGTTGCCCAGCCCACGGGCGGCATCAATCAATACCAGTTCCAGGTCACGGGCCAGGCGATAATGTTGCAGGCCATCGTCGGAGAGGATCAGGTCCAGGGTTTCGCTGGCCAACAGCGCCTGTACGGCACGGCTGCGGTCAGGGTCGATCATCAGCGGTACGCCGCTGCGTTGCACGATCAGCAGGGGTTCATCCCCCGCCAGCGCTGCGGTTTGATCGGCCTGTACGCGCCATGGAAGCTGTGGCGGTTTGGCGCCATAACCCCGACTCACCACACCGACGCGCAAACCGCTGCGCTGGCAATGGTCGATCAGCCAGAGAATCAAGGGGGTCTTGCCGGTGCCACCCACTGTGATATTGCCGACCACCACGACCGGCACCGGCGACTGATAGATCTCGCCCTCGCCCGCCAGGAACCGTGCGCGTTTGCGCCGTACCACCCGACGATAGAGCGACTCCAGCGGCTGCAACAACGCGAGCGCCGGATGGCCTTCGTACCAGGCCTTGAGCAAACGATCGGTCATGGCCATCAGGGTTGGCTCGCCGCCTCGACCGTGGTCATGCGCAAATGGCTGAAGCCGAGCTTGCCGGCAGCGTCCATCGCGGTGATCACGGCCTGGTGCTTGGTGTTGCCATCGGCGCTGATCGACAGTGGCAAGTTAGTGTCGCCACCGGACTCTTTCTGCAATGCATCCATCAGGCTGGCCAGGTCGTTTTTTTCCAGCAACTGGTTATTCACCGAGAACACGCCGTCGGCGCTGATGGCTATATCCAATTGTTTTGCCTGCTGGTCGTCCGCCGGTGAGCCGCTGACGGCTTCGGGCAGGTCGACGCGCAGTTGGGTTTCCCGGGTAAAGGTGGTGGTGACGACAAAAAACAGCAGCAGGATAAACACAACGTCGATCAACGACGCCAGGTTGATATCGACGTTTTCCCGTCGCTTGCGGCGAAATTTCACGCGTTGCCCTCAACCAGGTCCACGTCACGATCGCCCTGCACCACTTCCACCAGCTTGATGGCTTCCTGCTCCATGCCGACGACCAACTCGTCGATACGTCGTTGCAGGAAACGGTGGAAGAACACCGAAGGAATACCGACCATCAGGCCCGCCGCCGTGGTGATCAAGGCCTTGGAAATACCACCGGCCAGAACGGCGGCATTGGTGGTCATGCCCGAGCCCATGAAGGAACTGAAGATATCAATCATGCCCAGCACCGTGCCCAGCAGGCCGAGCAACGGCGCCATGGCGGCAATGGTGCCCAGGGCATTGATGTAGCGCTCCAGCTCATGGATGACCCGGGCAGCGGCCTCCTCGATGCATTCCTTCATGATCTCGCGACCATGCTTGGAGTTGGCAAGGCCGGCGGCAAGGATTTCACCCAGGGGCGAGTTGGCCCGTAGTTCCTTGAGTTTTGCCTTGTCGAGTTGCTTGTTCTTGATCCAGCCCCAGACCTGGCCCAGCAGGTGGTCGGGTGTTACACGGCTGGCACGCAGGGTCCACAGGCGTTCGGCGATGATGCCGAGTGCGGCGATGGAACTCAAAATGATCGGCAACATCATCCAGCCGCCGGATTTGACCAATTCCCACACAGTGAATGCCCCCTCGAAAAAGTGCGCCACTTTACCATAAGGGTCCGGTGGAAGGGCTGGCCTGCCCCAGAGCATGCTGTCGCAGGGGCCGGTCTTTGGTAACGCTGTTTTACGGCGGGGGCTCGCGCCAGAAGCGGCGCTGGCTGCGCGCAGCCACCGGCGGCTGGAAGGCGCCCAGTTGCAGGCGAAGCGCACCTTGTTCGGCACTGTCATAAATTGTGCTGCCCACGGCCCGGTAACGCTCCAGTACCTGGGGATGTGGATGACCAAACCCATTGTTGCGACCACGGGAAATCAAAACGGCCTTGGGCACAAGGCGCTGTAGAAACGGCCATGAAGACGAACTGCGGCTGCCATGGTGAGGCGCTTGCAGCCAATCGACAGGCGCGCCCAAGGGCGTGGCCAGCAATGCCCGCTCGGCTTGACGGTCAATATCGCCGGTCAGCAACAACCGCTCGCCATTGGCCTGCACCCGCAACACACAGGACATCTGATTACCGTCCGTCGCATCAGGCCATTGCCACAGTTCGAACGTCACGCCGTCCCATTCCCACTGCTCCCCACTGACACACGCTTGAGTACCGAGCACCGCTGGCAGCCGTGCTGTCTCACCGCCCACCACACGCTTGACCGGCAACCCTTGGGCGACGGCCAACGCGCCGCCGGCATGATCGGCGTCGGCATGACTGAGCAGCATCAGGTCCAGCGCCGCGACCCCCAGCCTGCGCAATGCAGGCAGCACCACGCGAGCGCCAAGATCGAGCTCGCCGGCGCGTGGCCCTGCGTCATACAGCAACACATGGTTGCGGGTGCGCAGGATCATGGACAGCCCTTGGCCGACATCCAGTTGCACCACCTCCACCCGCCCATGAGGCACTGATTCCCGAGGTGGAAACACCGCCAGCAGCAACATTGGCCAACCCAGCAGCCGAAACGGAACGCCCTTGGGCAGCAGCAACAGCACCGCCCCCAGCAGGCTCACCAGCCAAAAGCCAATGGGTACTTGCGCTGGTATCCAGGCCGGCAAGTACTGCGCCAGCAGCGCCAGTGCCTTGAACAACCAATCCAGCGTGCCGCCCGCCAGCCATAACAAACCCTCACCTATATAAGGCAGCGGCAATAAAGCTGTCCCCAGCAAGGCCAGGGGCAACACCACCAGGCTGATCCACGGTACGGCCACCAAATTGGCCAGCGGCCCGCTCAGGCTGACGGGCAGACCGAGCACCAGCAGCAGCGGAAACAGCCCAATGGCAATCAACCATTGGGCCCGGGTCCAGGCCTGCCAGACGCTCCAGGGGCCCAGCCGACCACTGAACGCCAGGATCAGCACCGCCACAGCCGCAAACGACAGCCAGAACCCCGGTTGCAGGCTGGCCAACGGTTCGAGGACCAGCACCGCATTCAGTGCCAGCAACAACGGCCACCATATCCCCAGGTGTCGAAACCGCAGGCGCCACAGCAACACCAACCCCAGCATTACGCAGGCCCTTTGCACCGGCACCTCGAAACCCGCCAGCAAGCCGTAGCCCAGCGCTGCGGCAAACGCCAAGCCGCAGGCCCAGGGCAGCCACGGCAAGGGTTTGGGCCAACACCCAAAGCGCGCCAAGCCAGCGACCAGGCCATAGATCAACCCCGCCAGCAGCCCGATGTGCTGGCCGGAAATCACCAATAAATGCACGGTGCCGGTCGCTTGCAGAACCTGCCAATCCTCGGCGGCCAAGCCGGAACCATCCCCAAGCACCAGCGCGGCCAGGCCGGCCTCGCGCCCTTGGGCATCCACCGCCAACAGCCGCTGGCGAATTCCGTCGCGCCAGGCATGCCGTGCAGGCGCCAGCCGTTGCCCGTCTTTGACCGAACCGGTGGCACCAATCCGCTGGGCCAGCAACCAGGCCTCATAGTCAAAGCCCTCGGCATTGAGTAAACCCGAGGGACTCTTGAGCGTCACCGCCAACCGCCAGCGCTCACCACTCTGAACCGGCGGGCCGCCACGCCATGACACCCGGATACGCTTGGGAAGCAGGTCCTTGCGTGACCGGCTGTCGGCCAGTTCGAAGCGCACACCGTCGCCCGTCTGCTGCGCTAACCCGGTAATACGCCCTTCCACCCAGCGAGTCTGGCCGTCCAGCCGCGGGGCCAGCCGATCATCCAGCGCCCACTGTGCACTGAGGCAGGCCCAGCCCAACCCGAGCAGGAAAAACCCCAGCGGATAGGTGCGAAAAGGCAACAGCATCAGGGCCAGCACCGGCATCAACAGCAGCCAGCCGCCGGGTGGCAACACCGGTAAAAAGCGCAAGGCGAGCAGCCCCAGCGCGAGTGTGAACATCCCTGTTCTCATGGATCTTTCCTTGGAAGCGACCCATTGAGTCTTAGCCGGGCCAGCGATGCGGCCTATTATTATTTGTCACAAAGTCTGAATTTCCCGTTCCTGGAATGCGGGCATACTTGCCCCTCGAACTGACCTGGACCCCTTATGCCACGGCGCTTATTCAAACGGTACATGCCCGACCCGACCAGCATCAGGGAACACAAGTCCTTACGCTTTCTGGGCAAGCTGCTGCATGACCCGAACCTCTGGCACCTCAATCGGCACTCGGTCGCGCGGGCCATGGCGGTTGGCCTGTTCGCAGCCTTTATCCCGATTCCCTTGCAGATGTTGCTGGCGGCGGTCCTCGCCATCAGCGTGCGCGGCAACATGCCGATTGCCGTCAGCCTGGTGTGGCTGACCAACCCGATCACCATGCCGCCGGTGTTCTTCTGCACCTACATGACCGGTGCCTGGTTGATGAACTTACCGCCTCGCAGCATGCCCGACGAACTGACCTGGGAATGGATCAGCGGGCAGCTGTCGACGCTGTGGCAACCCTTCTTGCTGGGCTCGGTGGTATTGGGGGTGGTAATGGCGGCGTTGGGGTATTGCCTGACTATGGGCTACTGGCGCTGGTGGGTGGCGCGCCAGTGGAAAAAACGCAAGCAGCGCAGGCTGTAAGCGCTAGCGGGCCAGCAAACGCATATGCACGCGCAAGCCCTGGCCGGTGTTTTCCGCCCACAGGCTGCCGTCCTGGCGCTGCACGGCATTGCGCGCAATGCTCAAGCCCAGGCCAAAACCGCCGTCGCCGGGCCGTGAACCGTCCAGCCGAGTGAATGGCGCAAAAATCCGCTCCAACTCCAACTCGTCAATTCCGCCGCCCTGGTCTTCCAGCCACAAATGCCAGTGATCACCTTCGCGCTGCCCGCCCAATTGCACCGTGCCGTTGTGCGGGGAATGCCGGATGGCATTGCGCAGGATGTTCTCCAACGCCTGGGCCAGCAGGTTCAGATGGCCGCGCACCCAACAATCAGCCCCCAGCCCGCACTGCAAGCGTGAAGGCGACCAGCCACTTTCAAAACAGGCGTTTTCCCGGAGCATGTCCCACAGCGCCTGCACCTGGATGTCTTCCTTGGGCAGCGGCGCGCGTTCGGTGTCGAGCCAGGCCAGTTGCAGGGTGTCTTCCACCAGGCGCTGCATGCCGTCGATTTCCCTGCCCAGGCGCTCGCGCAGCCGGGTCAGGTCTTGCTCGCTGTCGCTGGCCACGCGCAAGCGGCTCAACGGTGTGCGCAACTCATGAGACAAGTCCCGCAGCAGTTGCTGTTGCAGGGCCACCGTGCCTTGCAGGCGTTCAGACATCTGGTCGAAGGCGCGGCCCAACTCCCCCAGTTCATCCTGACGGCTGGTGGTGTCGTGGGACAGCCGGGTACTCAGTTGATCGGCACGCCAGGCGTTGGCCTGCTCGCGCAGGTGGTTGAGCGGCATGATCAATAAACGGTAGAGGCCGATGCACAGCAACAGGGTGAACAGGCCGGGGATCACGCCATTGGTGACGATTCGCCAGAACAACTGGTTTTGCCCGGGCATGAAGCGCCGTGGCAATTCGATCACCAGGGAGCCCGCCCCCGGGTCCAGCGGGAACGGGATTTTCAACCATGGAAGCCCCTTGGCATGCCGGCTGACAGGCCAGTCCAGGCCGCGCAAAAATGTCAGGCGCTGGCTTTCCTTGTCGGTCAGCGGGTAGCTGCTCAGGGATTGCAGGTCGTTACCGATGACGCCCACCCACGTGCGCTCGCGCTGGCCCAAGGTGTGCAGCCACGCGTCCACCCCGGCGTTGCCACCCTTGTTCCACGCCAGTTCCGCGCCGGCTGCATAACCGCTCAGGGTGGCGCGCGCCTCGCTGGACAAAAAGGCATTCTGCTCTTCCATATACCGGCCCCACGACCAACTGAGCCAGATCATCAGCAAGCAGAAGGCGATCAGCAGGCAGGCCAGTTTCCAGAATAACGAATGCTTGCCCGGCAGCCGTTTGAGCGTGGCGTTAAAGCCCGTCATCGTGACCGCTCAACACGTAGCCCTTGCCCCACACCGTGCGTACTTCCCGCTCGCTGTAGCCAATGGCCTTGAGCTTGCGACGGATCTGGCTGATGTGCATGTCCAGGCTGCGGTCATGGGGCGCATAGCCGCGCTGGAATACATGCTGGTAAAGGAAGGCTTTGCTGAGGACTTCGTCGCCGTTGCGGTGCAGGGTTTCCAGCAGGCGGTATTCGCTGCGGGTCAGGCCGGCCCATTGTTCCCGGTGGAAAACATCACACAACTCGTCATCGAAACGCAGGCTGCGGGCATCGTCGCGCACCGCTGCCAGGGCCGGCAAAGGTCGCCGGTCCAGGGCAACCCGGCGCAGGATCGCCTCGATGCGCACCCGCAACTCGGCCATGCTGAACGGCTTGGGCAGGTAATCGTCTGCCCCCAGGCGAAAACCGCTGATGCGGTCGGCTTCGGCACCCAGGGCCGACATAAGGATTACCGGGATCGAATGGCTCTGGCGCAAGTGCGTAAGCACCGACAATCCGTCCATGCCCGGCAACAGGATGTCCATCAACACCACGTCGAAGCTTTGATCGCGGGCCATTTGCAGGCCCTGCTGGCCGTTCTGGCACCAGGTCACCTGGAAGCCACAGCGGCCCAACTGCTCATGGACATAGGCGCCAAGTACAGGGTCGTCTTCAATCGCCAGGATACTGGGTAAGCCAAGTGCTACGGGATTCATTAGCGTCTGCAAGTCATTCTCAATGACTGATTATTCAAGATTGGCCCCCCAACAGCAACCGCCGCCGGGCATCCAAGGGTCCAAGGTTTGCGTCAGGTCATTAATTTGCAAGATTCCACACCGCGCAAATGGCTACACTGCGCGGGTGGCGCGGGCCGGATGCCGGCGTGAAATTCGACAACAGTGTGGTAGCAGGAGAGTGGCGTGCTTACGAGAATGGGAATAAAAGGCCGCGTACTGTTGCTGACCTTATTGCCTACCAGCCTGATGGCATTGCTGCTGGGCGGGTATTTCACGTGGATGCAGCTTTCAGAATTGCAGTCGCAATTGCTGCAACGGGGCGAGATGATCGCCGAGCAGTTGGCACCGCTGGTGGCGCCAGCACTGGGCACCAAAAACACCGACCTGCTGGAGCGCATCGCCACCCAGTCCCTGGAACAAACCGACGTGCGCGCCGTGTCGTTCCTCGGGCCCGACCGCACGCCCCTGGCCCACGCCGGCCCGACCATGCTCAACCAGCCGCCGATCGGCAACAGCTCGCACCTGTTGCAGCGCACCGGCAACGACGCAACCCGCTATCTGCTACCGGTGTTCGGCCGCCATCGCAACCTTGCCGGTGAGCTGATCCCGGACGAATCCGACCGCCTGCTGGGCTGGGTCGAGCTGGAACTGTCCCACAACGGCATGTTGCTGCGTGGCTACCGCAGCCTGTTCGCCAGCCTGCTGCTGATCGCCATCGGCCTGATCTGCACCGCGGCCCTGGCCTTGCGCATCAGCCGTACGATCAACTCGCCGATTGGCCTGATCAAGCAGGCGGTGGCGCAACTCAAGGATGGCAACCTCGAAACCCGCCTGCCACCGCTGGGCAGCCAGGAACTGGACCACCTGGCCTCGGGCATCAACCGCATGGCCGAGACCCTGCAAAATGCCCAGGAAGAATTGCAACACAGCATCGACCAGGCCACCGAAGACGTGCGGCAAAACCTGGAAACCATCGAGATCCAGAACATCGAGCTGGACCTGGCCCGCAAGGAAGCGCTGGAAGCCAGCCGCATCAAGTCGGAGTTTTTGGCCAACATGAGCCATGAAATCCGTACGCCGCTGAACGGCATCCTCGGCTTTACGCACTTGCTGCAAAAAAGCGAGCTGTCGCCCCGTCAGCTGGATTACCTGGGCACCATCGAAAAGTCCGCCGACAACCTGCTGGGCATCATCAACGAGATCCTCGACTTCTCGAAGATCGAGGCCGGCAAGCTGGTACTCGACAGCATCCCGTTCAACCTGCGGGACTTGCTGCAAGACACCTTGACCATCCTCGCCCCGGCCGCCCATGCCAAACAGCTGGAACTGGTGAGCCTGGTCTACCGCGACACGCCGCTGTCGTTGGTGGGCGACCCGCTGCGACTCAAGCAGATCCTGACTAACCTGGTGAGCAACGCGATCAAGTTCACCCGCGAAGGCACCATCGTCGCCCGTGCCATGATTGAAGACGAGCAGGAAGACAGCGTGCAACTGCGCATCAGCGTGCAGGACACCGGTATCGGCCTGTCGAACCAGGATGTGCGGGCGCTGTTCCAGGCCTTCAGCCAGGCGGACAATTCGCTGTCACGGCAACCCGGTGGCACTGGCCTGGGACTGGTGATTTCCAAGCGCTTGATCGAACAGATGGGCGGCGAAATCGGCGTCGACAGCACGCCGGGCGAAGGCTCGGAATTCTGGATCAGCCTGAACCTGCCGAAAACCCGCGACGATATCGAAGACCTGCCTTGCGCGCCGTTGCTGGGCCGGCGCGTGGCCGTGCTGGAAAACCACGAGCTGGCGCGTCAGGCCCTGCAACACCAGTTGGAAGACTGCGGCCTGCAAGTCACGCCGTTCAACAGCCTGGAAAGCCTGACCAATGGCATCACCAGCGCCCACCAGACCGAACAGGCGATTGACCTGGCGGTACTGGGCATCACCGCCAACGACATTCCGCCGGAGCGTTTGAACCAACACCTGTGGGACCTCGAACACCTGGGCTGCAAGGTGCTGGTGCTGTGCCCCACCACCGAGCAGCTGCTGTTCAACCCCTCGGTGCCCAACCCCAACAGCCAATTGCAGGCCAAACCCGCCTGTACGCGCAAACTGCGCCGCGCCCTGGCCGACCTGATCAGCCCGCGCCCGCTGCGCAGCGAACCCGGCGAGCCGCTGTCCAGCCGCGCGCCACGGGTGCTGTGTGTCGACGACAACCCGGCCAACCTGCTGCTGGTGCAAACCCTGCTGGAAGACATGGGCGCCAAGGTCCAGGCGGTAGAAAGCGGTTACTCGGCCATCGAAGCGGTGAAGCAAGAAGCCTTCGACCTGGTGCTGATGGACGTACAAATGCCCGGCATGGATGGCCGCCAGAGCACCGAGGCGATCCGCACCTGGGAAAGCGAACGCCATGGCACCCCGCTGCCCATCGTCGCCCTGACCGCCCATGCCATGGCCAACGAAAAACGCGCACTGCTGCAAAGCGGCATGGATGACTACCTGACCAAACCCATCAGCGAACGGCAACTGGCCCAGGTGGTATTGAAATGGACCGGGCTGGCCCTGCGCAATCAGGGCCCGGAACGCGGCGCCGAAACCATTGGGCAAGCCACGCAGTTGCCCGTGCTGGACCACGAGGAAGGTTTGCGCCTGGCGGCCGGCAAGGCCGACCTGGCGGCGGACATGCTGGCGATGTTGCTGGCATCGCTTGAGGCCGACCGTGAAGCGATTCGCGTGGCCCGTGACGCCAACGACCGTAACGCCCTGATCGAGCGGGTTCACCGCTTGCACGGCGCCACCCGATATTGCGGCGTGCCGCAACTGCGCGCGGCCTGCCAGCGGGCCGAAACCCTGCTCAAACAGGACGACGCCAAGGCCATGCCGGCCCTGGACGAACTGGACATGGCGATTGCCCGGCTGGCCAGCGAGGCGCGGGTGAGCGCGTAAAACTTCGGGGCAATGTGGCGAGGGAGCTGCTGTGGCGAGGGAGCTTGCTCCCGCTGGAGTGCGAAGCGCTCCCAGGATTTTGGGGCCGCTGCGCAGCCCAGCGGGAGCAAGCTCCCTCGCCACAGCAAGCTCCCTCGCCACAGCAGCTCCCTCGCCACAAATCAGCTTTCCATCATCAAGAAGGAATATTTGATGCGCATCATCCTTTTCAGCAGCCAAACCTACGACCGTGACAGCTTTCTCGCCCAACCGTTGCCCGAAGGCATGCAGCTGCAATTCCAGCCGGCCCGGCTGAATCTGGAAACCGTGGCCCTGGCCGAACACCACGAAGTGGTCTGCGCCTTTATCAATGACGACCTCAGCGCCCCGGTGCTGGAGCAACTGGCCCACGGTGGCACCCGCCTGATCGCCCTGCGCTCGGCCGGTTACAACCATGTCGACCTGCCCGCCGCCAAGCGGCTGGGCCTTACCATCGTGCGCGTGCCCGCCTACTCGCCCCATGCGGTGGCCGAGCACGCAGTCGCGCTGATCCTGGCCCTCAACCGCCGCCTGCACCGCGCCTACAACCGCACCCGCGACGGTGACTTCAGCCTGCATGGCCTGACCGGTTTCGACCTGGTGGGCAAGACCGTAGGCGTGGTCGGCACCGGGCAGATCGGCGCCACATTCGCCAGGATCATGGCCGGGTTCGGCTGCCAGTTGCTGGCGTATGACCCTTACCCCAACCCGCAGGTCAAAGCCCTCGGCGCCCGCTACGTGAGCCTGCCGCAATTGCTCGCCGAGGCGCAGATCATCAGCCTGCATTGCCCGCTGACGGCAGACAGCAAACATTTGATCAACGCCCAAAGCCTGGCCCATATGCAGCCCGGCGCGATGCTGATCAACACCGGGCGCGGCGGCCTGGTGGACACCCCGGCGCTGATCGACGCGCTCAAGGGCGGCCAGCTCGGTTATTTGGGCCTGGATGTGTATGAAGAAGAGGCCCAGTTGTTTTTCGAAGACCGCTCCGACCTGCCCCTGCAAGACGACGTGCTGGCGCGCCTGCTGACCTTCCCCAATGTGATCATCACCGCGCACCAGGCCTTCCTGACCCGTGAGGCGCTGGGGGCAATTGCCGGCACCACCCTGGACAACATCGCTGCGTGGGCGGGCGGGCGGGCACAAAACCTCGTCGAAGGATGATCAGCGGTCACATCGCCGCGCCATGATGGGTGGCGGCCCGTGATAGGATGCCGCGCCTATTTGGAGGATCCATGGCCGAACACGATTTCCGCTTCAGCTTGCTGAACCCGCAACACACCCTGATCGAATGCCGCGCCCTGGTGCCGGGCCGTTATCAGGTCACCGGCAACGGTGGCTCGATCAAGCACGGCGACGTTTTGATCGTCACCCTGCGCGGCAGTAAAACCCTGTCGATGCGCCTGACCGTCGAAGGCGATGCGCGCTACTCCATCCGCCCGGCAGGCCAGTGGGTTGCCATGGCCCAGGGGCCGAAGTTCGGCGAACTGGAAATTCACACCTGGAAGGTCAACTGCGACAGCTGCGACAACGTGCTGGAGTTTGAATTCGCGGTGGAAACCAAGCTGACCAAGCAACCGCTGCAACCGGCCGCCACCGCGCGGGTCACCGAGTTGGGCTGGGCCACCCTGGGTGACAAGCACCGCTGCCCGAAATGCCAGAAGGCCGCGCAATGAAAGCCGTGCTGATGCTGGCCGTGCTGGGTGCAGGCCTTGCGGGCTGCGCCAGTGATGAGGTCAAGCTCAAGCAGGATCACAGCTACGTGGTGGAATGGATCGGTGAGCGGCCTTTGATGGATTACGCGCACCTGACCGTGACCCTCGGCGCCGATGGCCGGGCCTACGGCAACGGCGGCTGCAACCATTGGTTCGCGCCCTACACCCTGGACGGTGACAAACTGAGCTTCGGCAAGGTCGGCAGCACCCGCAAACTTTGCGGTGAAGCGCTGATGGAGCAGGAGCACCGCTTCTTCCAGGCCCTGCAAGGCGTGCAGCGCTGGGACATCTCGCCGATCGAACAGACCCGTTTCTGGCCGGCGGATGGCAAACCGTTGCGGTTGTGGCTGGAAGAAGGCTGATTCCGCGCTTCTGTGGGAGCTGGCTTGCCTGCGATGGCGTCACCTCGGCCTGGCTGACAGGCCGAGTTGCCTGCATCGCTGGCAAGCCAGCTCCTACACTTAACCGCGCAGCGCCTTGAGCTTGGCCAGCACGCCTTCGGCCGTCTGCTCGCCCATCAGTTGTTCGCGCACCTTGCCCTTGTCATCAATGATGTACGTCACCGGCAAGGCTTCGCTGCGGGGAATGTCGAAGATCCCGTCCGGGTTCTGCGCCAATACGGTGAACTTGATGCCCAGCTTGTCGCTGGCGCTCTTGAGTTCCTCACCCTGGGCATTGTCGAAGTTCACGCCGAACACACCTACCGACTGGCCCTTGAGTTGGTCGGCCAAGGCGTTGAGTTCGGGGATTTCGGTGCGGCAAGGGCCACACCACTCGGCCCAGTAGTTGACCACCAGCCATTGCTTGTCCAGGCGTTCGGCGGCCACTTTCTGACCGTATTGGTCAACGCCATAATCATTGCCACAGCCACTGAGCAGCAGTGTACCGATGATTGCCATTGCGCCTAACAGTCGCCTCGTCATGGGGTAATCCTTCGTAAAAATGAACGTTGGCTGCGGCCTATCGCCTCTCATGGTTTAAGGACATGGCGCAGCGCGGGTAGAATACCCGCCACCTTACGCAAGATGCGACCCGCACATGACCGATCTGACGCTTTATCACAACCCGCGCTGCTCGAAATCCCGCGGTGCGCTCGAGCTGCTGGAAGCCCGTGGCCTCACACCAACGGTGGTGCGCTACCTGGAAACCCCGCTCGACGCCGCGCAATTGCAGGCCTTGCTGGGCAAGCTGAACATCAGCGCGCGGCAATTGCTGCGCACCGGCGAGGACGAATACAAAACCCTAAACCTGGCCGACGCCAGCCTCAGTGAAGCGCAGTTGATCGCCGCCATCGCCGCTCATCCGAAACTGATGGAACGCCCGATCCTCGCGACCGCCGACAAGGCTGTGATCGGCCGCCCGCCAG
The DNA here is from genome assembly GCF_034314165.1 of Pseudomonas sp. Bout1. Lineage (GTDB taxonomy): Bacteria > Pseudomonadota > Gammaproteobacteria > Pseudomonadales > Pseudomonadaceae > Aquipseudomonas. The sequence continues at coordinate 5,404,847 of NZ_JAVIWK010000001.1, forward strand.
AAAACATCCTGGAGCTTCTTTCGTGAGTGCGCCGTATGTGCTGGTGCTTTATTACAGCCGCAACGGCTCGGTCAGCGAAATGGCCCGGCAAATTGCCCGAGGCGTCGAGCAAGCCGGGCTTGAGGCGCGGCTGCGCACCGTGCCGGCCATCTCCAGCGAGTGCGAAGCCGTGGCGCCAAGCATTCCGGTCGACGGCCCGCTGTATTGCAGCCTCGACGACCTGAAGAACTGCTGCGGCCTGGCGCTGGGCAGCCCGACCCGGTTCGGCAACATGGCCGCGCCGCTCAAGTACTTTCTCGACGGCACCAGCAACCTGTGGCTCACCGGTGCCCTGGTCGGCAAGCCGGCAGGTGTGTTCACCTCCACTGCCAGCCTGCACGGTGGCCAGGAAACCACGCTGATGTCGATGCTGCTGCCGTTGCTGCACCACGGCATGCTGATCACCGGCCTGCCCTACAGTGAGCAGGCGCTGCTGGACACCAAGGGCGGCGGTACGCCCTACGGCGCCAGCCACCATTCCGGTGCCGACGGCAAGCGCGCACTGGACCAACATGAGATCGCCCTGTGCCGCGCCCTCGGCCTGCGCCTGGCGAAGACCGCCGCGCTACTGGAGAACGGCCGTGGCCAGAAAGCCTAAGGTACTGCCGCCCCGGGCGTGGCTGGAGCCACGGGTCAAGACGGCGCGGGTGTTGAGCCTGCTGGCGTTTTTGGGCTTGGTGGGACTGCTGTGTGCCTACTACCTGGTGTTCGCCGACCTGCACGGCGCGCGGCCGTGGGTGATTCTGCTGATCGAGTTGGTGCCGCTGCTGTTGCTGGCACCGGGGATGATCCTGGGCAGCGCGCGCGGGCATTCATGGATGTGCTTTGTGGTGAATTTGTACTTCATCAAGGGTGCGCTGGCGGCGTATGACCCGAACCGCCAGTGGTTTGGGGTGCTGGAGATGCTGGCAAGCCTGGCTGTGTTCTGCACCGCGTTGATGTATGTGCGGTACCGGCATCAGCTGAATCGGCGGTTGGCGGGGGAAGGTTTGCCTGCTTGATGCTTTTGTAGTGCCTGACCTGTCGTTATCGCAGGCAAGCCAGCTCCCACAGAGGAATGCATTCCAAGTGTGGGAGCTGGCTTGCCTGCGATAGCATCAACCCGGTATCAATGATTCACGGTATACGCCAGCATCATCGACAACTGGCACATCGGCCGCCCGCTCTCGGCATGCCACTGGTTGAACGCGCCCTGCACCGTGGCCAGGTCCCGCAGGCTGGTGGGCACCTTGTCGACAATCTTCTGCGCATTCAGCGCCGCCACCACGTCATAGCTCGGCACAAACGTATCCTTGCCCACCATGCGCAAAAAACGCGGCGCCGACAGCCCGCCCAACTGGTGACCGTGCTTGCTCAGGTATTTCCACAAGCCAACGATATCCGTCACTGGCCAGTCGGCAATAAACGCCGCGAAGCTACCCTTTTCCTGCTCGATATCCAGAATCATCTGCGCATTGCGCGGCACGCTTTTGAGCTTGCCCAGGTGGCGAATGATGCGTGTGTCCTGCATCAGCCGCTCCAGGTGCTCGGCGCCCATCAGCACGACTTTTTCCGGGTCAAACCCAAAGAACACTTGCTCGAAGGCCGGCCACTTGGCGTCCACCACGCTGTGTTTGAGGCCTGCGCGAAACACCCGCAGTGACAGGGTCGACAAGTAGCGATCATCACTGATCTTGCGCAGTTTCGCCGGGGTCAGGGGCACAGGCAGGTGGGCTTCCAGCTCGGCCGCTGAACCAAACCGGTTCAGACAATATTCGTGCAGCCACTTGTAATCGCGCATGCCCTCTCCTAAGGATTGAAATGAAAACGGCGCCCAGGAGCGCCGTCTGTCAGAGCGGTGAAAGTGCTCAGAGGTTCACTACGTTGACGAAGCGCGATGCCGCGGTTTCGTCGATACGCAGGCTGGTGAAGTCGAACAGGTTACGGTCGGCCAACTGCGACGGCTGCACGTTCTGCAAGCTGCGGAAGATGCTGTCGACGCGGCCCGGGGTCTTGCGGTCCCAGTCCTGGAGCATGTCCTTGACCACCTGGCGTTGCAGGTTTTCCTGGGAGCCACAGAGGTTGCACGGGATGATCGGGAATTGCTTGAGGTCGGCGTACGCCTGGATGTCCTTCTCGTGGCAGTACGCCAATGGGCGAATCACCACGTTGCGCCCGTCGTCGGCCCGCAGCTTGGGCGGCATGGCCTTTAGGCTGCCGTTGAAAAACATGTTGAGGAAGAAGGTTTCGACGATGTCATCGCGGTGGTGACCGAGGGCCATCTTGGTTGCGCCGATTTCATCGGCAAAGGTGTAGAGCGTACCTCGGCGCAAGCGCGAGCACAGCGAGCAGGTGGTCTTGCCTTCCGGGATTAGCTCCTTGACCACCGAATAGGTGTCTTTTTCGACGATGCGGTACTCGACCCCCAATGCCTTGAGGTAGGCCGGCAGCACGTGCTCGGGGAAACCCGGCTGCTTCTGGTCCATGTTCACGGCGACAATCTCGAACTTGATCGGCGCGACCTTTTGCAGGTGCATCAGTACGTCAAGCAGGGTGTAGCTGTCTTTGCCGCCAGACAGGCAGACCATGACCTTGTCGCCCTCCTCGATCATGTTGAAATCGGCGACTGCCTCACCCGCCTGGCGACGCAGGCGTTTTTGCAGTTTGTTCTGGTTGACCGTAAGAGTGCCCATGGCGCTTGGATCCGCGAAAGGTGTGTGACGAAAAGCCGGGCATTTTAGCGGGATGGACGACCGAGTTTCAATTAACAGACCCCGCCGCGATTAAGCCCAATGTTTACAGCGCAATTTGCTCTAAAGCCCTACAGTTTTTCCGGTCATCACTTTCTATACTGCGACATAAGGTCGCACATATATCCAGACCTTTCAGGCCAATTGGCCCGTGGGCGCTCCGCTGGGGGGCGATGGTAATAACAACAGGAGTGACTGGCATGATCCATCACGTCGTGGGACTTTTCACCCACCCCGATCAGGAATGGCGGGAAATTCGTGGCGATAAAGAAGAAAGCATCAGCCACATGTACCTCACCCACACACTGATTCTCGCAGCGATCCCCGCGGTATCAGCCTTTATCGGGACCACGCAGGTGGGCTGGGTAATCGGCAGCCGCGCCCCGGTGATGCTCACGGTGGAAAGCGCGTTGTGGATGACCATCATGTCTTACGCCGCGATGCTCGGCGGCGTGGCGGTGATGGGCGCGTTCATTCACTGGATGGCCCGTACCTATGACGCCAACCCCAGCATGGCGCGCTGCGTGGCGTTTGCCACCTACACCGCGACGCCGCTGTTTGTCGGCGGGCTGGCCGCACTTTACCCGCATATGTGGCTGGGCATGGTCGTCGGTACGGCCGCCATCTGCTACACGGTGTACTTGCTGTACGTAGGCCTGCCGACCTTCATGAACATCAACCCGGACGAGGGCTTCCTGTTCTCCAGCTCGGTGCTGGCGGTAGGCCTGGTGGTGCTGGTGGCGATCATGGCCTTTACCGTGATCGTCTGGGGGCTGGGCGTAGGCCCGATCTACACCAACTGACGCGGTTTACCCGCAGGAAAAGCCACCGCACGGTGGCTTTGTGCGTTATGCATGACCATTCGGCGCCTGACAGATTCGGATACACCGTTGCTTGCGGCATACTGGACATCTCTGGAGATATGTACAGCATGCCCGAGCAACTCAATACCCGCGTCGAAGATTGTTTCCAACAAGCCGAATCCTTTTTCAAACGAAGCTTCAAACGCCCCCAGGTCAGCCTCAAGCTGCGGGGCCAGAAGGCCGGTGTCGCGCATTTGCACGAGAACCTGCTGCGCTTCAACCCGCAGTTGTACCGTGAAAACAGCCAACACTTCCTTAAACAGACGGTCGCCCATGAAGTGGCGCACCTGATAGCCCACCAATTGTTCGGCGAGCGCATCCAGCCCCATGGCGAGGAGTGGCAGTTGATCATGCGTGGGGTTTACGAACTGCCGCCGGATCGCTGCCACACCTATGAAATCCAGCGGCGGCGCGTAACCCGGTATATCTACCGCTGCCCGTGTGCCGACAGCGACTTCCCGTTTTCGCCCCAGCGTCACGGGTTGGTGAGCCAGGGGCGGCGGTATTTGTGCCGCAGGTGCCGGCAGACATTGGTATTTACCGGGGAAACCCGGGTGGAGTGAGGGCCTCATCGCAGGCAAGCCAGCTCCCACAGTTGAAATGCATTCCCCTGTGGGAGCTGGCTTGCCTGCGATAGCGTCAGCCCAAGCGCTACTGAATCACCTTGGCACGCCGCAAATCATCTATTTGTTGAGGACTGAAGCCTAACCCCGCCAACACCTCATCCGTGTGGGCGCCCACCGCCGCGCCGATGTGCCTGGCCGCCGGCAAACCCTCGGAAAACTTCAACGGGCAAGCGATCTGCGCCTGGGCCGAACCATCGCCCCGCGGCACCTGGCTGACCAGCTCCCGGGCTTTCAACTGCGGGTGTTCAACCGCCTCGCTCAGATTCAGCACCGGCTCGACACACGCATCGATCCCGGCAAACAACGCACACAGCTCATCAAAGCTGCGCTTCTCGAACTCGACCTGCAACGCCAGCTTGAGGGCTTTCTGCTGCTCGGGCTTGGGCGACAAACCCTGCGCCGCCAACTCGGGGCGCCCAAGCGCTGCACACAACTGCTGCATAAAGGCGGGCTCCAGGCTTCCTACCGACAACCACCGCCCCTCCCGAGAGCGGTAATAGTCATAGAAGCTGCCACCATTGAGCACCTGGTTCTCCCACGCAGGTTCCACGCCACACGCCAGGTAACCCGCGCCGGCCATCGCATTCAGGCTGAAGGCGCAGTCAGTCATGCTCACATCCAGGTATTGCCCCACGCCGCTGTGCTGCCGGGCGATCACCGCCGCCAGCAAGCCGATCACCGCGTGCAACGAGCCACCGCCCACGTCCGCCAACTGCACGCCCAAAGGTAACGGCCCGCTGTCCTGGCGCCCGGTGTAACTGGCAATGCCCGCCAAGGCCAGGTAGTTGATGTCGTGGCCGGCGCGGTCCCTGTAGGGGCCGGTCTGGCCGTAGCCGGTGATGGAGACGTAGATCAACTTCGGGTTGATCGCCTTCAAGGCCTCGTAACCCAGGCCCAGGCGCTCCATCACCCCGGGGCGGAACTGCTCCAGCACGATGTCGTAGTCCGCCACCAACTGCCGCACGATCGCCACCGCCTCGGCCTGCTTGAGGTCGAGCGCCAGGCTGCGTTTATTGCGGTTGAGGTAGGCATGGCTGGCCGATACACCCTGGTCATGGGGCGGCAGCACCCGCAGCAGGTCCATGCGCGTGGGGGACTCGATGCGCAACACCTCGGCGCCCATGTCGGCCAGCAGCAACGAGGCGAACGGCCCCGGCAGCAAGGTAGAGAAATCCAGTACTTTGAGGGACGCCAAGGGGCCTGACATGCAAACTCCGATTCCGATTCGATTGGCCACAGAGTAGGCAAACCTGGCCGCAAGCGGCAATCACATAAAGCATCATCTGCAGTGACTGATGCTTCCCGCAGGTATAAAAAAACCCATCCGGAGATGGGTTTTTCACAAACGGTGCAGCCTTACTTGACGGCGGTTGGCGCCGGGCCTTCAGCCACGCCCAGGTCGTCTTCTTCACGGGTCTCGGAGATACCGCGACCACCGGAAGCCAGTTCGACTTGCAGCTTGTCTTCGTCCAGTTCCTTGACCCACTTGGCCACAACCAGGGTAGCAACAGCGTTGCCTACCAGGTTAGTCAGTGCGCGGGCTTCAGACATGAAGCGGTCGATACCCAGGATCAGCGCCAGGCCGGCAACCGGCAGGTGGCCAACAGCCGACAGGGTAGCGGCCAGTACGATGAAGCCACTACCCGTCACACCAGCAGCGCCCTTGGAGGACAGCAGCAGTACCAGCAACAGGGTGATCTGGTGGGTGATGTCCATGTGGGTGTCAGTCGCCTGGGCGATGAACACGGCAGCCATGGTCAGGTAGATCGAAGTACCGTCCAGGTTGAAGGAGTAGCCAGTCGGGATAACCAGGCCGACTACCGACTTCTTGGCGCCCAGGCGTTCCATCTTGATCAGCATGCGCGGCAGTGCGGATTCGGACGAGGAAGTACCCAGTACGATCAGCAGCTCTTCACGGATGTAGCGAATCAGTTTCAGCACGCTGAAGCCGTGTGCGCGGCAGATGGCGCCCAGCACCAGCACCACGAACAGGATGCAGGTGATGTAGAAGCAGATCATCAACTGGCCCAACTGCACCAGCGAACCTACGCCGTAGGCACCGATGGTGAACGCCATGGCGCCCAGGGCACCGAGTGGCGCGAGCTTCATGATCATGTTGATGATGTTGAACATCACGTGGGCGAAGCGATCGATGAAGTCCAGCACCGGCTTGCCGTAGGCACCCAGGCGATGCAGGGCGAAACCGAAGATCACCGAGAACATCAGCACTTGCAGGATGTCACCGGTAGCGAACGCGCCAACGATGGTGTTGGGGATCACGTTCAGCAGGAAGCCAACGATGCTCTGGTCTGCACCGGCAGTCACGTAGGCAGCTACTTTAGAGGCGTCCAGGGTAGCCACGTCGATGTGCATGCCGGCGCCCGGTTGCACAACGTTGACCACGATCAGGCCGATCAGCAGGGCGATGGTGGAGACGACTTCGAAGTACAGCAGCGCGTAGCCGCCGGTTTTGCCGACCGATTTCATGCTTTGCATGCCAGCGATACCGCTGACAACGGTGCAGAAGATGATCGGGGCGATGACCATTTTGATCAGCTTGATAAAGCCGTCACCCAGTGGCTTGAGGGCCACGCCGGTCTGCGGGTAGAAGTGACCGAGCAAAATACCGATAACGATTGCAACGATCACCTGGAAATACAGGGATTTGTACAGTGGCTGACGAGTCGTCATTGCAAAGTTCCTCAATCGTCCCGTGTGGCAAATATCCGCCATTGCCCACGACACTTGAATTGCGAACCCTCCTGCACTGGAGGGATTTGTTGTTTGAGAGCCTGCTCAAGGCCGGTCTCCCTGCGCTCTGTATCGCAAGCGTCGTGCCACTTTTGCCGAAAACCGCTGAAGGCCTTTAGACATCAGCCTTCGGGGTAGCTTTCGGCCTCAGACTGCGCCTGCACAAGGTGGCGACTTTCCGCCACCCTCTCTGATTCCGTCCTACAATTTGGCGGATATCCGCCTTGTCGCACCCACTCAGGGTGGCTACCATCCGCCACTCAATGGACGAGGCCCCTCATGCGCGAACGTACCATCGCCAGTCATTACGCCCGGGCCGCCCTTGGCGGTGCGCGCCGGGCCGGCTACGATTATTCAGGCCTGCTGCAGCAAGTGGGCATCACCCCCGAACTGCTGAACGAACCCCGCGCCCGTATCGCCCCGGAGCAATTCACCCGGCTGCTGCAAATGCTCTGGCTCGCGCTGGATGACGAATACCTGGGCTTCGCCGAAGGCCCGAGCAAGCGCGGCACCTTCGCCATGATGTGCCACGCGCTGATTCACTGCCGCACCCTGGAGAAAGCGCTGGAACGCGGCTTATTATTTTATAGCCTATTCCCGCAGGGTCCGCGCTGGCGCCTGACACGCGAAGGGGAAATGGCCCGCCTGAGCCTGGACGATTCGCAGCTCTGGGACCCGGATCACTTCCTCAGTGAATGCCTGCTGGTGATCTGGCATCGCCTCGGCAGTTGGCTGGTCGGCCAGCGTATCCGCCTGGACCAGGCCACGTTCAGCTACCCGATGCCGCCCCACGCCGCTGAATATGACTTGCTGTTCCCCTGCCCGCAGGTATTCGCCGCGCCTTCCAGCAGCCTGGTGTTTCCCAGCCGCTACCTGAGCCTGCCGCTGTTGCAGGACGAGCGCACACTCAAGCACTTTCTCGAACGCTCACCGGCCGACCTGTTGTCGCGGCCAGATGAAGGCGACAGTTTGAGCAGCCAGCTGCGCCGTTTATTGAGCCGCGACCGCACGCCCTGGCCCGACCTGGAAGCCGTCGCCCAGCACTTGCATATCAGCCCGCAGACCCTGCGTCGGCATTTGCGGGAGGAAGGCACCAGCTTTCAGGCGCTCAAGGATGAATTACGCCGGGACATTGCGATTTATCATCTGGGGCGGGCGGATTTGTCGTTGCAGGAGATCGCCGAGCAGTTGGGGTTTTCCGAACCGTCGGCGTTTCATCGGGCGTTCAAGAAGTGGACCGGGTTGACGCCGGGGGCCTATAGAGCACAAGAAACCTAACCGTAGCAGCTGTCGAGCCTTGGCGAGGCTGCGTTGGGGGCGCCGCCAATATCGAGCCAGGCGCAAGGCCGAGTGGGGGCCCTACGCAGCCTCGCTAAAGCTCGACAGCTGCTACGGGGAGATAGCGGAATCAGACAGCCGGGAAATGGATCTTGAACGCGGCACCACCCAGCGGTGAATCCCCCAGGGTCAGCCGTGCGCCGTAGCTTTCAATGATGTCCTTGACCACCGCCAGGCCAATCCCCTGCCCCGGGTGCTGGCGGTCCAGCCGCTCGCCCCGTTGCAGGATGCGCGCACGCTGGTCTGGTGGCACGCCGGGGCCGTCGTCTTCGATGCACAGTTCGGTGCCTTCCAGGCTTTCCTGCAAGGTAATGCGCACTTTGCTCAGGCACAGGCGGTAGGCGTTTTCCAGCAGGTTGCCGAGCAACTCGAGCAAGGCGCCCTTCTCGATCGGTACGTCGCACTCGTCCGGCAAATCGAAGGCGACCTTCACGCCTTTGTCGCGGTAGACCTTGTCCAGGGTGTCGCACAAACTTTGCAGCACCGGCTCCAGCCGCACCTGGTGACGCACCAGGCCGCTTTTACGCAGGCTGGCGCGCTGCAACTGGTAGCTGATCTGCTGGCTCATGCGTTCGATCTGCGATTGCAGCACCCAGGCCTGGTCGCGGTCTTCGGGGCGCTGCGCCATGTCTTCGCTCACGCCCTGGAGCACCGCCAACGGGGTTTTCAGGCTGTGGGCCAGGTCGTCCAGGGAGTCACGGTAACGGGTACGTTGCTCGCGTTCGCTATGGAGCAACCGGTTGAGGGAGCCGGTCAGGCGCAGCAGTTCGCGGGGGTGTTGCTCGCTGAGGCTTTCCCGGGTGCCGCCTTCGATTTCATCCAGTTCCTGGCTCAGGCGGCGCAGCGCTTGCAAGCCCCAGGTCAGGCCCAGCCACAACAGGGTCAGCAACACCAGCAATGCGGCGCCAAAGCCCAGGTAGAGGTTTTCGCGCAGGCCTTCGAGGGTCAGTTGGTATTCACGCACCGGTTGCAGGGCAACAATACTGAACGCCGCGCTCTTGCCGCCCAGCAGCTTGACCTCGACGTCATAGACGAAGAATTCCTGGCCGTTGGCCTCACGAATTCGCGCAAATTCGTTGCCACGCCCGTCATAGCGCGGTTTGTAGTTGATGTTCTCTTCCTGGGTCGCGCGCGAACGCCATACCAGGTGGCCTTCGCGGTCATAGATGTAGCCCAGCAGGCGGCTGTCGGTGAGGTTGAAGCGCTCATCCGGCAACTGCGCAGGCATCAGCAGGCGATTGTTTTCAACCCGGGCAGCCGAAATCAGCGTGGTGACATCCGACGCCAGGCGCTGCTCGATGGAGTCCTGCAGGGCCAGGCTGAAGGCGCCCTGCATGGCCGGCAACAAGGCCAGCATAAACAGCACGGCCAGGGTGGTGGCCGCGAGCATCAAACGCACACGTAACGAGCGAATCAACGGCAGCGCTCATTGAACAGATAGCCCAGGCCACGCACGGTGTCGATCGGCTTGAACCCCGCCGGGCCTTCCAGCTTGCGGCGCAGGCGGCCTACCAGCACTTCGATGACGTTCGGATCGCGCTCGTCGTCGTCGGGGTAGAGCTGTTCCATCAGGCGGTCCTTGGCGACCACTTGCTGGTGGTGACGCATCAGGTATTCGAGGATGCGGTATTCGTAGGCGGTCAGCGCCAACGGCTGCTCGTCAAGCGACGCCTGCTTGCGATTGAGGTCCAGCAACAAAGGCCCGGCGACGATGGTCGATTGGGTGAAACCGCTGGAGCGGCGCAGCAGTGCGTTCATCCGCGCTTCCAGCTCTTCGAACTGGAACGGCTTGACCACGTAGTCATCGGCACCCGCGGCCAGGCCTTCGACCTTGTCCTGCCAATTGCCGCGGGCGGTCAGGATCAGGATAGGGAACGTCTTGGCCTGGGCGCGCAGTTGGCGGATCAGGTCCAGGCCGCCCATGCCGGGCAGGCCCAGGTCGATGATCGCCAGGTCGTGGTTGAATTGCCCGGTCTGGTACAGCGCCTCTTCGGCATTGCCCACGGCCTCGACCACGTGACCGCTGTCGGTAAGGCGGGTCAACAGGTGATGACGCAGCAACGCCTCATCTTCGACAACCAGCAATTTCATAAAGCTCTCCACGGCAAATCAACTTTCCGACTGGGGTATATCATAGCGGCCTTGCAGGTCTTGCTGGCGCAGTTTACTGCCGTTGAAGTGACCTGACAGGTTTTCATTGCCCACGCGATAGTCCGACTGCGGGGTTCGCTGACCCAGGGATTCGCCCCAAGGCGCGGCCTGTTCCCCCGCATCCTCGAAGCTCACCCGCTGAAGCAGGCTGTAGGGCTTTTTGCTCTTCTCTTTAGTGAAACCCGCGAAACTCGCGTCAGAGGCCTGGACACCAGCAGTGGCGCTGAGCATGGTTAACGCCAACATCAGCTTCTTGATCGCAGTCATGGTGCTACCTCACACGCGTTGGCTTTGGGTACAGGGCCAGACTACGCAGACGCCCCTGAACTCCCCCTGAACACTCTCTGAACCTGGGCTGAACCGAAGCCGGCTACTGTGTAACAAGTTATTTACGTGCCCCTGGACGCAGGCTATCCAGCAGCCCTGCAACTCGGCAAAATACCCGGCATGAATTCCCTACCCGCCTGCTGCACCCCACTTGACGCCCATTGGCCGTTGCCCGTCGCCTTGCCCGGCACGGTATTGCTGCGTACCCGTTTTGACCCGGCCTTGCTGGCCAACGGCGACTTCCAGCGCAGCGCCGTGCCGCCACCCGCGAGCATCCAGCGTTCGGTGGCCAAGCGGCAGGCGGAGTTTCTTGCCGGTCGCCTGTGTGCCCGCGCAGCGTTGCAACTACTGGATGGGCTCGATTGCGTGCCGGCGATTGGCGAGGACCGCGCACCGGTCTGGCCAGCACACATCAGCGGTTCGATCACCCACAGCACCGGGCATGCGGCAGCCATCGTCGCGCACAAGGCCCAGTGGCGCGGGTTGGGGATGGACCTTGAGAACCTGCTGACCCTGGAGCGGGCGGAACGCCTGGCCGGGGAAATTTTGACCGCAGATGAATTGCAGCGCATGGCCGCCGGGCCGCGGGAGCAAATTGCGCAGTTGGTGACGTTGACGTTTTCGGCGAAGGAAAGCCTGTTCAAGGCGCTCTACCCGATTGTGCACAAGCGCTTTTATTTTGAGCATGCCGAGTTGCTGGAATGGTCGGATACCGGCCATGCGCGGCTGCGGTTGCTGACGGATTTGTCTGCAGAGTGGTGCCATGGCAAGGAGCTGCAAGCGCAGTTTGCGGTGGATGACGGGCAGTTGTTGAGCCTGGTGGCCGTAGCAGCTGTCGAGCCTTAGCGAGGCTGCGTCGGGAGCGCCGCCGATGTTGAGCCAGGCGCGAAACCGAGTTGGGTCCAACGCAGCCTCGCCAGGGCTCGACAGCTGCTACGGGCGGGGTTTCTCTTGGTCTCTTGGCCAGCTCAGGCTGAAACACGCACCCCCCAGGTTGTTGCTCTTGCTGATCAACGCCCGCCCGCCGTGCCAATGAATGATCCGCCGGACAATCGACAACCCCAACCCGTGCCCGCCCGACGCACGGGTGCGGCTGTCATCCAGGCGCAGGAACGGGGTGAAGATGCGCTCCCAGGCACTTTCCGGTACTCCCGGCCCGTCGTCTTCCACGTCGATGCGGCAACGCACCTGGCCCACCTGGTAACTGATCAGTACCTGGCCCTGGGCATGGCGCATGGCGTTGCTCACCAGGTTTTGCAGGGCACGGTGCAAGTAGCGCGGCTCGGCCTCCACCCATGCGTCGTCCCAATGGGCTGAAGACAGGCAGATGCCCCGCGCTACGGTTATTTGCGGGCGTAGCGGGGAGAGTTCATCAATCACTTGGTCGAGCAACGCGCTGAGGTCGACCCGCTGGAAGTTCAGTGCCGGCGAACCCTGCTCCAGCCGTGCGTAGGTGAGCATCTCGTCCACCAGGCCATCGAGGTCCTGGATGTCGCTGTCCATGCCTTCCATGTACTTGCGCCGCGCCTCAGGCGTGGCCGCGTCGCTGATCATCTCCAGGCCGAACCGCAGGCGCGCCACCGGCGTGCGCAGCTCGTGAGACACCGCGCGCACCAATTCGCGCTGGATCGCCAACAGGCGTTGCAGGTGTTCGGCCATGCCATTGAACGCTGCTGCCAGGCGCCCCACCGAATCAGCACCGCGGGCCGGCACACGTACTTCCAGGCTGCCTTTGGCGATGCGCGTGGCGGCGGCTTCCAGGCCACTCAAGCGCCGCTCCAGCTGGCGCACCAATAGATAGACGATCAAGCCGATCAGGGTCAGGCTGATCAGTGCAATCAAAATCAGCCATTGCGGCGGGTATGGGTTCATCTGGTACAGCGGGCCGATTTCCAACACCCACGGCGTGCCGACCATGCCGGCAAACACCCGGATCGAATCGCCGCCCTTGCCCAGGGCCATCACCGTGTCGCCCTCGGACACGCGACGGCGCTGGTCGTCGTCCATATCAGCCTGGTCGAGCATCATCAGGTGCATCTCGAAGCCAAAACCCTTGGCCTGCTTGAGGTCTGCAAGCTTTTGCGGTTGCTCGGCCACCGGGAAACGCACCAGTTCATCGGCCAACAGGTAAATGGTCGCCCGGGCCAGCTGTTCACTGATTTGCTGCACTTCACCGGTAAGCAGCAGTTGCTCCTGATCACTGACCAGCCTCAGCACCCTGGCCGCGTGAGGGCCGGTTTGCTCCACCAGCACCTGCCCGCGTTGCAGGCGGGTACGCTGGCTCAGGTCCAGGTGCGCCTCGGCCACGGTTTGCAATTGCAGCGGGATGCCCAACAAGCGCTCCCACACCGCCAGCGCTCGGCGGCGTTCGATGGCGCTCATGGGTTGCAGGTTGTCGCCCATCAGCGCGAAGGTGCCATGGGCCAGGCGCTCGCGGTACTGGCCACTGCGCACTTCATTGAGCAGGTGCAAGGCCAGTACGCCGAGCAACGCCACCAGAATCAGTGCCGCGCACATGCCGCCGTAAATGCGCAGGAAGATCGAGTTCACGGCGTAAGGTCAGCGGCAGCTTCGGGGACGAACAGGTAGCCTTTGCTGCGAATGGTCTTGATCAGGCGCGGGTGGATCGGGTCGTCACCGATTTTCGGACGGATTCGCGAAATACGCACGTCGATGGAGCGGTCCTGGCCGTCATAGCCAATGCCGCGCAAGGCGGTGAAGATTTCCTCCCGGGACAGGATCCGCCCGGCATTCGCCACCAGCAGCCACAGCAGGTCGAACTCGGCGCTGGTCAGTTCGATGCCGCCTTCGTGCAGCCAGGCTTCGCGCAAGGCGTTGTCCACCACCAGCGGGCCAAATTGCAGGCGTCGCTGTTTTTCGGGGCTGGCCGGTTCGACACTTTCGCTGCGCCGCAGCAATGCCTGGATGCGCGCCAGCAGCAGGCGTGGGCGTACGGGTTTGCACACGTAGTCGTCGGCGCCCATGTCCAGGCCCAGCACCTGGTCCATGTCGTCGGTACGCGCGGTGAGCATCAGGATTACACCGTCGTAACGCTCGCGCACCTTGCGGCAAATGCTCAGGCCGTCTTCGCCGGGCAACATCAGGTCGAGGATCACCAGGTCGGGCTGTTCGGCGATGATTCGCGCCGCTGCCAGGGCGCCGTTGCCTTCCACCGATACCTGAAGGCCGTTGCCCTCCAGGTAATCACGGGTCAACTCAGCCAGTCGTTCGTCGTCCTCGACAATCAATACCTGCCAGGCTTCATGCTCCATGCGCTACCTCGGTTCTCATTATTGTAGGAGCGGGCTTGCCCGCGAAAACTCAAGGGCACCGCGTTTATTCAAGTTTCCAGCGTTATCGTTGACGTCGTTCGCGAGCAAGCTCACTCCTACGGTTGTCATGTGGAGTGAACAAGATATCGCGTGAATTAAGGGGCGATTGTAGCAACGGGCCAGCCCTCTAGCACAAGCGCGCAAATGCGTTCGGACATGGTGTTTTTTTGTGATAGGGTTCGCGCCCGCAAAAATCCAACCGGGGGGTTTCACCTCGGAATATTCAGTGACAAACGGTGCAATGCAGCAGTAATGCGGCCTACACGCCAGTTCCACGTTTCATACACATTTTACCCACAGCGTTATCCACAGGTAGTGCGTTGCCATACCCCCCAAAACGCATTATCTTGTAGGTCGTCGCAAAAAAACCCTACATGTAGGGTTTTCAGCGAAAAGACCAAACACAAATCAGACAAGAAACTCAAGTCCTTTCTTGCTCCTGCTTGGTTGAACTTAAGCCTTTTTCACAAGACCAAACCGCGTACGCGGATGGCAGCCGTTTTTAGCCCCGATCAGGCAAAAACGGTACGGGTGTTGCAGTACGAAACTGTCACCCACCAGGAATACGGTAAAGAGCCCCCAAGGCTTGTAACCGAAGACTTCGGCATGGAAGCGGCGCGAACAGCTCCCTTCCTCCTGTCCCGAAGTTGTTATGCCAGGCCCTTGGCCTGTTGTAAGTGCTTCAGGACGGAACGGTGGGCACCGTGATGGTGCCCAAATAAATATAGAATGTGGAGACAACCCCCCATGCAAACCGACACAACTCGCGAGAACCCGCAAGGCTCCGTGCCGCAGGCCGCTGATTCGAATATGGATCTGTCTGCCACCGCGCCGGGCCAACTGCGTGTGATCAAGCGTAACGGCACTGTCGTTCCTTATACCGATGACAAAATCACCGTCGCCATCACCAAAGCGTTTCTTGCAGTTGAAGGCGGCACCGCTGCCGCCTCGTCGCGCATCCACGACACCGTTGCCCGCCTCACCGAACAGGTCAGCGCAACGTTCAAGCGTCGCATGCCATCGGGCGGCACCATCCACATCGAAGAAATCCAGGACCAGGTTGAACTGGCCCTGATGCGTGCCGGCGAGCAGAAGGTTGCACGCGACTACGTGATCTACCGTGACGCCCGTTCCAAGGAACGTGCTGTACGCACCCCGGCCGAAGAAGCCGCCGTGCAAGCTCACCCCTCGATCCGTATTACCCTGGCCGACGGTACGTTTGCACCGCTGGACCTGGGCCGCCTGAACACCATCATCACCGAGGCCTGCGAAGGCCTGGAAGAAGTCGACGGCGACCTGATCCAACGCGAAACCCTGAAGAACCTGTACGACGGCGTGGCCCTGACCGACGTCAACACCGCCCTGGTGATGACCGCCCGTACCCTGGTTGAACGTGAGCCGAACTACTCGTTCGTGACCGCGCGCCTGCTGATGGACACCCTGCGCGCCGAAGGCCTGGGCTTCCTCGGCGTCGCCGACAGCGCCACTCACCACGAGATGGCCGACCTGTACGCCAAGGCCCTGCCTGCCTACATCGCCAAGGGCATCGAATTCGAATTGCTGAACCCGATCCTGGCCACCTTCGACCTGGAAAAACTCGGCAAGGCGATCAACCACGAGCGCGACCAGCAGTTCACCTACCTGGGCCTGCAAACCCTGTACGACCGTTACTTCATCCACAAGGACGGTATCCGCTTCGAACTGCCGCAAGTGTTCTTCATGCGCGTGGCCATGGGCCTGGCGATCGAAGAGAAGCACAAGGAAGACCGTGCGATCGAGTTCTACAACCTGTTGTCGTCCTTCGACTACATGTCGTCCACTCCGACCCTGTTCAACGCCGGCACCCTGCGTCCACAGCTGTCGAGCTGCTACCTGACCACCGTGCCGGATGACCTGTCGGGCATCTACCACGCGATCCACGACAACGCCATGCTGTCCAAATTCGCAGGCGGCCTGGGCAACGACTGGACGCCGGTGCGTGCACTGGGTTCGTACATCAAGGGCACCAACGGCAAGTCGCAAGGCGTTGTACCGTTCCTCAAAGTAGTGAACGACACCGCTGTGGCCGTGAACCAGGGTGGCAAGCGCAAAGGCGCTGTATGTGCCTACCTGGAAACCTGGCACATGGACATTGAAGAGTTCATCGAGCTGCGCAAGAACACCGGTGATGACCGTCGTCGCACCCACGACATGAACACTGCCAACTGGATCCCGGACCTGTTCATGAAGCGCGTCTTCGATGACGGCCCGTGGACCCTGTTCTCGCCATCCGAAGTGCCAGACCTGCACGACCTGACCGGCAAGGCCTTCGAAGAGCGCTACGAGTACTACGAAGCCCTGTCCCAGTACCCGGGCAAGATCAAGCTGTTCAAGACCATCCAGGCCAAAGACCTGTGGCGCAAGATGCTGTCCATGCTGTTCGAAACCGGCCACCCATGGCTGACCTTCAAAGACCCGTGCAACCTGCGCAGCCCGCAGCAGCACGTGGGCGTGGTCCACAGCTCGAACCTGTGCACCGAGATCACCTTGAACACCAACAAGGACGAGATCGCCGTTTGCAACCTGGGCTCGATCAACCTGCCGAACCACATCACCAACGGCAAGCTGGACACCGTAAAGCTTGCACGTACCGTGAACACCGCCGTTCGCATGCTCGATAACGTTATCGACATCAACTACTACTCGGTGCCACAGGCGCAGAACTCCAACTTCAAGCACCGTCCGGTTGGCCTGGGGATCATGGGCTTCCAGGACGCTTTGTACCTGCAGCACATTCCTTACGGTTCGGACGCTGCGGTCGAGTTCGCCGACAAGTCCATGGAAGCGGTCAGCTACTACGCGATCCAGGCTTCCTGCGACCTGGCCGACGAGCGCGGTGCCTACGAGACGTTCCAGGGTTCGCTGTGGTCCAAGGGCATCCTGCCGCTGGATTCGCAACAGATCCTGATCGAACAACGTGGCCAGAAGTACATCGACGTTGACCTGAACGAATCCCTGGACTGGGCGCCGGTACGTGCCCGTGTGCAGAAAGGCATTCGTAACTCCAACATCATGGCCATCGCACCGACCGCCACCATCGCCAACATCACCGGCGTATCGCAGTCGATCGAACCGACCTACCAGAACCTGTATGTGAAATCGAACCTGTCGGGCGAATTCACCGTGATCAACCCGTACCTGGTTCGCGACCTGAAAGCCCGCGGCCTGTGGGACTCGGTGATGATCAACGACCTGAAGTACTACGACGGTTCGGTGCAGCAGATCGAGCGCATCCCGCAAGAACTCAAAGAGCTCTACGCGACTGCCTTCGAAGTGGACACCAAGTGGATCGTTGACGCAGCCAGCCGTCGCCAGAAGTGGATCGACCAGGCTCAGTCGCTGAACCTGTACATCGCCGGCGCATCGGGCAAGAAGCTCGACGTGACCTATCGCATGGCCTGGTACCGTGGCCTGAAAACCACTTACTACCTCCGTGCCCTGGCCGCGACCAGCACCGAGAAGTCGACCATCAACACCGGTAAGCTGAACGCTGTTTCCAGCGGCAACCACGGTGATGATTCGGTGCTCGCCGCACCAGCCGGCCCGGCCCCAGTGCCTAAAGCCTGCGCGATCGACGAGCCGGATTGCGAAGCTTGCCAATAGGAATCATAAGATTTAAAACGTATACTTTGTAAATAGATAAACCCTCCAACCCCTTGAGTCATAAGGGGAAGGAGAGTTTACTTGCTGTATACCCCTCCCTATACTCCCCGGCCAATCTAGTTCACACGCCGGAAGCGTATACATTGATCAGTTTCTCCATCAAATCCTTTACGGCGACAGACGACCTTCCCATGGTGGTGCTGATCGACCAAGAAGGGCGCCCCCTCTTCCTCCCCAATGTTTACGCAACCCTCCGATACCGCGATGTAGGTTTCGCAGCAACCACCATTGAGAAGGTGCTCCGCTCGGTGGGGATGGCTTATCTGTGGGCGGCCTCGCGGAAAATTGATCTCAACCAAGCTCTCTGCTCCGAGTCCTTCCTCTCGATTGAGCAATGCGAGGATCTAGCTTTCTTCCTCCGGCTCGACCGGGGTGCTCAAGATCAAATAGTGCAAGAGTCACTGACTCCAACTCCGCGACGAATCGTGCGCCTTGAGCAGGTGCGTCGGGTGACCACTACAAGCGCACCTCGGACAATGATCTCGGCAGTCGAGGGTGGCTATCGAATCCGAACAGTCGCGAACTTCTTGGGGTTCAACCACGACCGGGTCAAGCCGAAAGCATCTCAAAAACCTCGAAAGGAGCTAACCAAAGCTCGTGAATGGGGTTCTTCTAAATGGGCGCACCAAAGCTAAACGATACCGGAATCGAAAAGGCAGTCCGCCTCCTGGATGGCTGGGCCGGAAAACTAACTTGGGATCGCTACCTCGCCATGTTAGAGGTCGAGATTGGGCACAAGTACACCAAGGCGGCAATGCTCAGACATCCCCGGATCAAAGCTGCCTGGGATCACGCCAAAGAGCAGGCAAAGGAAAGCGACGGGGCTAGCGGCTCACGTAGCGCGATTGAGACGGAGAAAGCTCTTGAGCGCATTCGACTGCTAGAGACCCGCGTAGAACGCCTCACTCGTGAAAATAACGGCCTGCTGGAGCAGTTTGTGCGCTGGAGCCACAACGCTGTCCGGGGAGGCCTCACTCTGGATGACCTCGACCGACCCTTGCCTTACGCCAAACCCAAAGAGATTCGATAGGCAGCAGGATGCTGTGTCGGAGCTACGGGCGTTTTGAGCACGAAGAAAAATCCCAGTGTTCTCAAGAACACTGGGATTTTTTGGCCCATAGGTACCGACGCGGAGGGCTTTCGAGCAAAGGGTGCCTAATGGCCCTCCGGTCGAGTCGAGGCGAACGAGAGACTATTTGAGTATCCCTGACTTTCTAAGAACGAAAAGTAAGATCAACGCAGCTAAAAGCACTATTGCAGCCCATTTGATCGCTAGTAGCTTTCGCCTCAGAGGTGCCGGAAAACTGTTCAAATCTTCGATACTGGCGCCGCCATGTTTTAGGTAATACCCTGGAAACGTAACAACCCCAGCTATCCAGCCGACCAGCAGGAGCTTTCCCCAAGGCCCACCATCCTTAAGCGGGGCCTGAACCATGACGGCAGAACAATTCTTTAAATGCTCCAGCATCAAGTCCATCCTGGTATACGCCATATGAAGCGCGACCCCGATGCAAGCAAGTATCCCACCAAAATCGAGTAACCCTGCGACCAGGAATACTTTGTCAGCAACGCTCACAGTCATTTAACAGCCTCATAAACAACTTCAGCCATCTCTTCACCAAATGCTCCACCAATTGCACCGGAAGCCAAAGAACCAGCGCCGACCACCACAACGCCACAAACCAAAGGGGCTAAACCGCCAGTCGGAACACCGAGTGCGACACACATAGCTGCAACCATTGGGCCAGTTAAGGCCAAACCAGCAACCGCACCACCTGCGACGCCACCGGCAAAGCTGCCAGTCTCAGTAAATTTGACTTTTTTGCAAGCCTCTGTGGAGCCTGCGGAGCACACATCTTGAACCTTCATATACGAGGCGCCGCCACCAATAGCAGTGCCGATCCAGCCACCGTACTTGACGATTTTCGCTGCTTTTGAGACGCCTTCGATGTGCGTGGCATAGCCTGGAATTTGCCCTGCTGCACCGGCCTGAGTCCAGCTATGAACCAAACTGCGACTGGAAATGCCCAGTGCGCTTTTCAAGTTCGGGTGATCCGGGAAGCCAATGCCCTTTCGAGTCATCGCCGTCAGGTTGGTGTCGAGCGTTGCGAGCAGCCGTTTACGTTCGGCAAAAAACTCCGGCGACCTCAAGTGCCCATCGGCCTGGAACGCACGTTGGTGCAGCGCTTCGATATCACGCAGAACAGTTTTAACGTCCTCCAGGTTCCTGGCGAACATGGCTTCACCAACACCGATGGAGGTCGATCCGTAACCAAGAAACTTTGTTATTTCGTCACGGTGCCGTGCCATAAAGTCGGCTTCGTCCGCGCTAAGCGGCTTGAGCGCGTCATTGGTCTTGGCCGCCGCTTCCATCAGCCACGCTTCTTCACGGGAGCACTGAAAATTATTCGGATCGCTGAGGACGATCATCGAGCCGGCTTTGACGTCACCTAGATCAGGGTTGAGCGCCCGAAACATGCTCATCACAGTTGAATCACGCATGGGGAAAAGCGTGGCCTCCAGCGCCTCGCGGGTCATGCTTTTGGGCACCACATAGAAACCAGGTTCCTGGGCCGCTACGCGGCTGAATACTGGTGGAGCTGAATGGCCTGACGGGGAAAGCGCGGATTGGCGCGGTGCGACTGAGGGGCTGGTGACCGTTGAAGAGGCCGGTTGAGCCGTTCTTCGGGCCGCTGGTGGTGCAGACTTTTCGTTCCGGTAGGTTGCGGTAAACACCGTGGGGATCAGTTGGGCTCTGCAGGGGCAATCGCTGAAGCTGTCCAGCGTGCCAGCCACATGCCTGCCATGGCTCACCATATGCGAAATGCCGCCGACGATCCGATAAGTTTTTCCGTCCTTGCCGCAAGAGACTCGATCACCTGCGCAAGCATGAAGAAGGCCATAGATGTTGACTCTGGGATCACCATCCAACACTTTGCCGCCGCAGGTGGTTTTGTCACCCAAGCCAATGAAATAACCATCAGTCATTGATTTTTTCTCCATTTCACCTGGTCGAAGCCAAGCTGTTTCCGAGCGTAAATTGATCGTCAGTTTCTACATCATTCGAACAGCGCGACACTGAGCAATCATCAAGCAGTGCAACACCTCATGGCTCACTCGATAGAGGGCAGAAAGTCCTCTGCCCGTTGCACGCCCTCACGCATCACAAGCACGCAGGCGCCTTGGGGCGTATTGATAATCTCGTCGCCATTACTGAGCTGACTGCCCACCAGTGCAAGATGGAAATGCTCTTCCCCTGAGGTCGTTACGATTTGCGCCTTACTGCCATCGGCATACACGACGTAATCGCCCTTCTGTGCTGCGCGTACTTGCTGACCGCTATCCAATTTGAATTCCATCGACGATGTCGCGTGTTGAACCACGCCGCCGTCACGGGTTTGGCTGCCATCGGCGGCCACTCGGTAAATAGCGATCGGGGGATGAGCTTTAGCGTAGGCTCGATTTTCATGAACAACCGCCAAGGCTTGTTCGTTGAAACCGGCCAGTTGCTGCTCTGTGAAGTGGGATTTGTCCAGAGTGCGGAGAAACTCAGGGGTGACTTCGTTGGTATACAAGAGGGGCGATACTGCATTCATTTGTATGATCCTGATCCATGGGGGCTTTGGACTACTGTCCTCTTGTCACTTCGGCGAGAGCGAGATACCAGATGCACCTCGGTCAATGGCAATAAGTGAGAGGATGTAATCCGCAGGCAGCACCCTGGAGCGGCGATCATCGAAAGTAAATAGGACTTTTCCCAAAGGCTCTCATTCCCAGAGAATCTGTTTGGTCAGCAGCATCAGCATACAAAGAAGCGTTATTGCTGGATTACACATTTTGGCTTCATTGCTGCCCAATATGGGTAGAGCTTACCCCAAACCGCAACGCCCCCAATGACCTTGGGCAACCACCAATTTGGCTCCGCTAGCAAGTGAGCGTTCGAGAAAGATCAGCCAGAATGATGAAAATTCTCGGGGTCGTAATCTCACTTTTCTAGCGTATACTTTCGGCACCAAAAGCAGTCTAAAAACTGCGAATGTATACGTTTTTGAGATTGAATCTAGACAGAAAACCTGCAAGACCCTTATGTGTACGGCGCAAAACCTATGTATACGCTCCCATACATAAAGCTTTTGCCAGTAAGCTGAACCCACCTTGGGTTTAATCACCCAAGGTTGAAAAACCCCCGATAGGCCCAAGGCGTATCGGGGGTTTTCTTTTGCCTAAAACAATACGGTCGCGGTACCCGATTGAGGTGCGCCGCCTCGCCTGCCCCACAACTCGATCCGGCCATCGATCACGGCCATCGAATGGCCGTTGTATTCAACCGTCCCTACCTTGCTGTTTCTCAAATCGGCGTTATTCACGGACCTGTAACGCCCTTTCAAGCCCAAACGGTCCAGACCTTCGCGCGCGAACTCCCCGTCGTTGAGGCTATTCATCGCCGCCTGGAAACTACCCCCAGCCGTACCATCGTTGTTCTCTTTCTGCGCCCGCTTGGCACTCGCGGCGTACATGAAGTTGGCGTCGGTCATCATAGCCGGATCATCGCCCTTGAAACGTGCGTGCGTGGCAGCCTGCTGCAATTCGTCCTGCGACAGGGAGAGCTCGAACCCATCGCGCATGGTCACGTCGAATCCATTGCCATTCTCCTTCACCTCTTTGAAGACGTCGGTGGGCTTCTGGCCAAATTGCATCATCGCGGCCTTTATCGCTGACACGGTGATGCAGTTGCCGTCGGGGCCCTGACTGAAACCACTCCAGATATTGTCCGGCTTTTTTCCGGGGTTACTGTTGTCGGGTTTGTAGTTGAAGTGCTTGGCGCCTTCGGTAATCGGCTTGTTGCTCGTAGACTCGGTGGGACCAAACCCACCACCACCGCCACCTCCGCGACCACCTCCACCTCCGCCGCCTCCACCACCAGGCGAAGGCGTGGGTGCTGGCGCAGGGGAAGGCGTATCGGGGAACGCGTCCGGAAACAGGGCCTTCAACAGCGCCAGCCATTGCTCGGACAGCTGCTTTTTCAGCTGCTCAAGGATCTCCTTGAATGCCTCCTCCCCCAGCTCTTTTCGTTTTTCATGAAGCTTGTCACGCAGGTCCTGGGCGGTCTGGCTCTTGGAGCTTTTCTCGGCGTCGTCAAGTTGCTTGAGCAACTGCGTAACGGTTTCCTTATCAGACGCCAGGTCATCCTTTGTGCCTTGCGAACCACCGGCGTCACTCAGGTACTGCGCAATCCTTCCAACGTCATGACGCATTCCCACCGCGTCACGGTCCAATACCGACGAATTCCACATACCCTTTCCCCCACCCTATGATCACAAGGCACAACGACTCTTGGCCAAATAGGTGGCAGAACAGGAAGGGCACGTTCCACAGGAGACAAAAAAAAGCCCCTCGATCGAGGGGCTTTCCGGTGAAGCAGCTTAACGCGACAACATCAGGTCATCTGAATGATGGTCTGCATAATGGTGCTTTGGGTGGAGATCGTCTTGGCGTTCGCCTGGTAGTTGCTCTGGGCCTTGATCAGGTCCACCAACTCGTTGGTCAGGTTGACGTTGGAGTTTTCCAGGGAGTTGGCCACGATCGAACCCAGGGTACCGACTTGCGGGGTATCAAAACCCGGCTGGCCCGAAGCGAAGGTTTCTTTCCAGGTGGTGCCGCCGGCTGGCTGCAGGCCCTGCTCGTTGTTGAAGCTGGCCAGGGAAATCTGGCCGATGGCCTTGCTCTGCTGGTTGCTGAACGTGGCGAACAGTACACCGCTGCCGTCGATTTTCAGCCCGGTGATTTGGCCGGTGGCGTAGCCATCGGTGGTCGGCGGGTTGCGGTAGGTGGCCGAGTTGTACTGGGTGATGCTCGCCATGTTGACGGCTACGCCGTCGGTATTGGCGGCCGCGCCGTTAGGTGTCCAGACGCCATTGACCAGGCCGCCCGGCTTCCAGTCGGAAATGGTCAGGGTGGTATTGGAAGCGGTGGCTGGCGGGGTAATGATCCCCGAGAGCTTGCCGGAAGTGTCAAACGACAGCGTCGAGGCAACAGGTGCCTTGACGTCAGTGCCGGAGCCACTGATCGGCGAGCCGTCAGGGTTGCGTCCATCGATCAGGGTGTAGGACTTCCAGGTGTTGGAGTCTGTCTTCACCAGGTACTGCACCATCGGATGCGCGTTACCCTGCGTATCGTAGAGCGTGGTGGTGTACTGAGTGGTGAAGCTGTCCGATTTGGTCGGATCAAACGGGTGCGCCGTCTGGTCGATCGCCGTCTCGGAGGAGTTCAGGTTACTGGTGGAGTCCACCTTGCTCGAAGCCTGCGGCGGCAGGTACGACAGGTTGAGCTGCAGGTCGGTCAAGCCGCCCTTCTGGATGTTGCCATCGGCATCCGCTGCGTAGCCTTGCAGGCGCGAAGTGCCGGTGTTGTTGGTGATGTAGCCGTCCTTGTCTGCACGGAAAGCACCGTTACGGGTGTATTCCAGCGAACCGTCGCTGCCCTTCTGCACGAAGAAGCCACCGCCCTGGATCGCCATGTCCAGCGTGCCACCGCTGTTGTTGACGTCACCCTGGGTGAACTGCTGGGACACAGCCGCCAGGTTTACGCCGTTGCCGACGCTGTTCTGGCCGGTACCCAGTTTGGAAGCCGCGTAGATATCCGAGAATTCGGCACGGGACGACTTGAAGCCGGTGGTCGCGACGTTGGCGATGTTGTTGCCGGTCACGTCCAGTTGTTTGTTGGCCGCATAGAGACCGCTAAGGCCGATATTAAAAGACATTGTTCTCTCCTTTTGCCGTATTTAGCCGGCTCTATGTACCGATAGTCTGAATTTGCGACAGCTTGATACTGCCCATGCCGCCCGCCAGGTTGAGCACCATTTCACCGCCGGTCTGGCTCAGGGTTACGCTGGTCACTGTTGCCGGCAACGAGGTGGCGAGGGCCACCGAGTCGCCTTTGTCATTCTTGGTGGCGGCATTGAAGGTGTAGGTGCCGGCAGGCGCCGTCTCTCCCGCATCGGTCTTGCCGTCCCAGACAAAGCTGGAACTGCCGGCGCTCTGGGCGCCCATGTCGAGGGTGCGAACAACGTTGCCGTCCTTGTCAGTGATCTTGACGGAGACGTTGCCCGTCGCCGCTGTCACCGCCACGGAACCGGTCATGCTCTTGCTGGTATCGACCATCGCCTTGTCGGTCTGGGTGATCACCGAGCGGCCCACCAGCGATGAAGCCTGCAGCGCCTGGGAGGAGCTGAAGTTGCTGGAAATCGCATTTACCGAGTCATTCAGGTTGTTGATGCCTTCCAGACTGCTGAACTGCGCCAGTTGTGCCACGAACGCGCCATTGTCCTGGGGCGACAGCGGGTCCTGGTTTTTCAGCTGGGTCACCAGCAATTGCAGGAACGCGTCCTTGCCCATCGCCTGGTTGCCCGTCGCCGACTTGGCGGCGTCACCGACGCTGGTGTTATCTGTAGCCGTCTTGACCTTGGTGTTGAAAAGATCCTGGACCGCCGTGTTCGTCGAACTGGTATCAACAATGGCCATTATTTGGCGCCCCTTATCACTGACCCAGGGTCAGGACTTTCTGCATCATGGTTTTGGCGGTGTTCATCATTTCCGCGTTGGTCTGGAACGAGCGGCTGGCGGAAATCATGTCTGCCATTTCCTCGACCACGTTGACGTTGGGGTAGTAAACGTACCCTTTGGCGTCGGCAGCCGGATGGTTCGGTTCGTAGCGGGCGTCGAGGTTGCTTTGGTCTTCGACCACACCGAGCACCTGTACACCTTGGCCTGCGGCATCCTGGTTCTGGAACAGCGAATCGCCGCTGCCGCTCTGGCCGCCTTGGCCGCCCTGGAACATGGTGGCGAACACCGGGTGCCGGGCGCGGTAGGTCTGGTCAATGCTCGACGACACGGTCTCGGCGTTGGCGATGTTACTGGCGACGGTGTTGAGGCGCGTGGTCTGCGCGCTCATGCCACTACCGGCAATATTAAAAACACTGGCGAGGGACATGGCTTACTCTCCACGCAGGGCAGACATCAGCCCTTTGAATTTACTGTTGAGCAGGGTAAAGCTGGCCTGGAAGTTCACCGAGTTCTCGGCGTAGGCCGATTGCTCCAGCTGGGCGTCCACGGTGTTCTGGTCGATCGACGGTTGCATCGGCGTGCGATACAGCAGCGACTCGTCACCATTACCCAGGCCTTGCGCTTCGATATGACGGCTGTTGGTCATGTTCAGGGCGAAGGTGCCGTTCTTGGTCTTGTCTTGCTGGGCGGCGAGCACGGCAGAGAAGTCCAGGTCCCGAGCCTTGTAGTTCGGGGTGTCGGCGTTGGCAATGTTGTTGGCCAGGACTTCGGCACGCTGGGCGCGGAAGCCCAGGGCTTGTTCGTGGATACCGAGCGCTTTATCGAAGCTGATGCTCATGGCGGAAACCTTTAGGCTGACCTGCTTTTCGTAACAAGGGTTTTAGCAAGGGCCATGCCAAGTTGCTTGAGCGCCGTAAATCAAGGCTTTGCGAGGACATTGCCGGCGGCAATGCCAGAAAAGCGGCAAAGGGCTTCCGCGAAACGCCAGTAAAGCGGCAATAAGGGCTTGCCGCTTTACCGCCATAAAAAAGGGAGGCCTGTGCGGGCCTCCCTTTCTGTTCATGCATTCATCACTTGGCCTGGTAAATGATCCCGGGGCTGCACTGCACCATCTGGTAATGATCCGGCAAACCGTTCAGCGCCTCGGAAGCGCCCAGGAACAGATAGCCGCCACGCTTGAGGGTGCCGTGGATGCGCAACAAGATGTCTTTCTTCACTTCTGCCGAGAAGTAGATCAACACATTGCGGCAAAACACCATGTCGAACTTGCCGAGGCTGGCGTAGCTGTCCAGCAGGTTGAACGAGCGAAACTCAACCCGGCTCTTGATCGGTGCCTTCACCGCCCAGCGCCCGGCGCCCTTGGGATCAAAGAAGCGTTGCAGACGTTCCTGCGACAACCCGCGCCCCAGTGCCAGGCTATCGTACTCGCCGGTCTTGCAGTTGGTGAGCATGGTGCCGGACAAGTCAGTGGCCACGATTTGCGCACCGGCCTTTAACTGGCCCAGGTTGGTCCGCTCGAACTCATCGATGGACATCGAAATCGAATACGGCTCCTGCCCCGACGAACACGCGGCCGACCAAATGCGCAAGCGCTGGCCGGGCGCAGCCTTGATCGCCTCGGGCAGCACCTTGCTCTTAAGCACTTCAAACGGATAGGTATCACGAAACCACAAGGTTTCATTGGTGGTCATGGCATCGACCACCATTTCCTTGAGCCCGCTGCGCGGTTGGCCCTGGATCCGTTGCACCAACTCCCCGAGGGACTTGATGCCTTGCTGCTCCATCAGTTTGTTGAGACGGCTGGATACCAGGTACTGCTTGTTTTCACCGAGCAATATGCCACAGGCTTTTTCCAGGAAGACCCGGAACTGTTCGAAATCCAAATTACCCGTAGACAATGATACCGCCTCTTAAATCGTGTGACCGCCAGGGAAAAAGCCCCTAGCCGTGATCTGCTGCCTTGATCCGGTCGACTACCCGGGATGCCAGGTCATCAGGGCGGAACTTGGCCAGGAAGTCATCGGCACCGACCTTCTTGACCATCGCCTGATTGAATACACCCGACAACGAAGTATGCAGGATGATATGTAGTTTTTGCATGCGTGGGTCGTTGCGTATCTCGGCCGTGAGGGTGTAGCCGTCCATTTCCGGCATCTCGATGTCGGAGATCATCATCAGGAATTCTTCTTCCGGCTTCTTGCCCTCATCCACCAGCTTGCGCAGGTAGTCCAGGGCCTGGCGCCCGTCATTGAGCGCCACCACTTCAACGCCCACCGTCTGCAGGCAACGAGACACCTGCTTGCGCGCCACCGAGGAGTCGTCCACCGTCAGCACCCGCAGCGAGATCGCCTTGTGTGCGGTTTCGGCGTCTACTACGCCGACCGAGATCGCCTCCGAGGTCGGGGCCACTTCGGCGAGGATTTTCTCTACGTCGATGATTTCCACCAACTGGTTGTCGACTCGCGTCACCGCCGTGAGGTAGTGATCGCGCCCCGTGCCCTTGGGCGGCGGATGGATCTCTTCCCAGTTCATGTTGACGATGCGTTCCACCGAGCGCACCAGGAAACCCTGGGTCTTGGTGTTGTACTCGGTGATGATCACAAACGGATTCTCACGGTCCTGCAAACCGGCCGAACCGGTTGCCATTGCCAGGTCAAGAATCGGGATCGTCGCGCCACGGATGCTGGCCACACCACACACCACCGGGCTGGACTTGGGCATTATTGTCAGCTTGGGACATTGCAGCACTTCCCGAACCTTGAAGACGTTAATCCCGTACAGCTGCTTGCCGTCCAGACGAAACAGCAGCAACTCCAGGCGATTCTGCCCTACCAGCTGTGTGCGCTGGTTTACTGAATCCATTACACCGGCCATGCCCAGACTCCTACGCTAAAACTTAGGGGTACGACGCGCACCCAACACTAAACGGCACGAGCTTTGCTTTTTTATTGGCCATGGATATCAAAACGACAGTTTCCCGACGCCTCCGATCCCCACAGTACCGCAGATTGCTCTGCGCCTCGATGGCGTTGCTTGTCTTGGCCACAGGCCAAGCAACCCGCGCCGATAACGTCACCTTGCCTGATCTGCTTATCGGCGTCACTCAAGGCTTTCTTGAGTTCACTGTAGAAGATTATCTGGCTACCACGCAGACACCCGGGCGTTATGAAATCCAGGTCAACCAACTGGATCCGCGCCTGCGCATGCCCATGTGCGACAAGGAATTGACAGCCAGCCTGGAAAGCCCGGCCCAACCCATCGGGCGTGTGACCGTAAAGGTACGCTGCGAAGGCGCATCGCCCTGGACAGTGTTCGTGCCGGCCCAGGTCAAGTTGTTTCGCGACGTAGTGGTGGTTACCCGCCCCCTGAAACGTACCGGGATCATTGGCTATGAAGACGTTGCGATGCGCGAGCGGGACATCAGCCTGATCAACCAGGGCTACCTCACGACCCTTGACCAGGCGATCGGGCAAAAACTTACCCGACCAATGGTGGCCGACCAGGTGATTACCCTGGTCCATCTTGAACAGGCCGAAGTGGTGCGAAAAGGTGACCAGGTGGTGATTTCCGCCAGCAGCGGCGGCCTGAATGTAAAAATGCCGGGGGAAGCCCTGTCCAATGGCGGCATGAGTGAACAGATTCGCGTCAAGAACCTGAACTCCAACCGAGTGATCAAGGCCCGGGTAACTGCACCGGGGCAGGTTGAGGTGGCGTTATAGATCACTGGCATAGGACGCCAGCTTTTCCTACACTGTGCGCAAAGCAGCATCGCGCATAGGTTTATTGTCAATCGAGCCTAAAGTTTGTCCGGGTATGGCCGAAAACATGGCAAGCGTCCAAATACCCAGAGGTTTTTTAACATGGTCATCGATTTCAGTCGTTTGAATAACGCCCTGCCAACGCCCGGTTCTTCGCGCACCAACGGTGCCAAAGACAGCGTTGAAGCCAAGTCCCAGCCTCTGCCTGCCAAGACAGAACAGGCCGGTGCCAGCCAAAGCGGGGAATCGGTACACCTGAGCAATGAGGCTCAACAGTTGCAGAAGGTCACTGACTCGCTGAACGATCAACCGGTTGTCAATAAAGCCCGCGTGGCTGAATTGAAGCAGGCGATTGCTGATGGCAGCTATAAGGTCGACAGCAACCGTGTAGCCAGCAAGCTGCTTAACTTCGAAGCCGAGCGCTAGGCAAAGGCCTGCGCCAGGCTTTTGGACGCTTAAACCCCAAGGCCAGCCATGCACGACGAAAACTTGCTACAACTGATCATTGAAGATTTGGCTCCCGCACAGCACTTGCTGGAGTTACTTCGGGAAGAGTCCCTGGCCCTGTTCGGCCGCGACATGCTTACGCTGGAAGAAATTCTGGCGCGCAAGCAATCGCTGATCGTCCTGCTGGAACAGCACGGCAAGAAGCGCAGCCAGATTCTCGTCAGCCTAGGCCTGCTGGCCGACCACAAAGGCCTGGAGCAACTCGCCAGCCACTCTACAGTGGGCGACCAGTTGCTGGCCCAGAGCAAAGAACTCAACCAGTTGCTGACCCTGTGCCAGGAAACCAACACCCTCAACGGCCAGGCCATCCAGCGTCAACAAGCCACGACCGCCAATCAGTTGCGTATCCTCCACGGCGGCGAGCCTCCGGCCCTCTACAACGCTCAAGGCTCCACCTCGCGCCTGGCCAAGCCAAGCACCCGCAGCCAAGCCTGAAACCAGTTTAAGCGCGCCCTATCCAAGGCGTGCCACATACTGGCAAAATGACAGCGCTTGCGTGTAGTCGTATTTTGTCTGGAGATGGAAGAACCGTGTTCAACGCCCTCAACGCGGAAGATGCTCCGCAGCCACCCAAGGTACTCACCACGCCTCTGGAAATCGCCGGCACTTTGCGGATGCTGCAAGAAAGCCACGACCCGCTGATCATCACCTTCCACGAACGCAACCAGCGCTTCCAAAGCTACCTGGTCGAAGTCGACCGGGACAGCCAGTCACTGGCCCTGGACGAAATGATTCCGCGCGACGGCGAACGCTACCTTGAGAATGGCGAAGCTTTCCGCATCGAAGGTTTTCATGATGGCGTGCGAGTGGCCTGGGAAAGCAACGGCAACCTGACCCTCGATGAAGCCAATGGCCACCGCGTGTACCGCGGCAGCATGCCCGACGAAGTGATTTACCATCAGCGCCGCAATGCCTTCCGCGCCGCCCTCAAACTGGCGCAACTGGTCAGTGTCGAGCTGGGTGGTGAAAAACTCAAGGCGCCGATCAGCGGCAAGCTGCTGGACATTTCTGCCACTGGCTGCAAATTGCGCTTTGAGGGCGATATCTCCGAGCGCCTGCAATTGGGCCAGGTCTACGACCGCTTTATTGCCGCCCTGCCCTTCGGCAGCATGACCACTGCGGTGGAACTGCGTTACCTGCACTTCGAAGAAAGGATCAATACGACGTTTGCCGGCGTACGCTTTCACAACATGAGCGGGCTGGTACAGCGCCAGGTCGAGCGCTTTGTGTACCAGCTGCAGCGTGAAGCGCGGCGGTTTGACAAGGACGACGACCTTTAAGCAGTAAAAGGTCGCGATAAAAAAACGGGCAGCTCCTCAAGGGAGCTGCCCGTTTTTTTGTTTTCAGGGGCGCGCCCTGCTCAAGTCGTGAGGGTGATCATCCGGGTCTGGATGCTCCGGGGGCTCCGTGACCGGTGCTGGCTCTTCCACTTCGGGGCCAACCTCAGGCTCGGGATCCGGGACGGCGGTTTGCATCTGCTCCTGCACTACCTGCTCATCCACGCGCGGGTCGAGGCACGCCACCAACGGCGAGCTGGACATGCTGTCGGGCATTGCCACGTGATGCAGCGGTGCGTCGTCCACCTGATGCAGATTGGTGACTGCCTTGGGCCGGATACGCCAGACCAGGATCAACGCACACAGGCTGAAAAACGCATACAGCATGTGGCTGCCGAACAGCTTCATCACCACACCGGCCAACAGCGGGCCGATACTGGCGCCCACACCGTAGGTCACCAGCAACATCGCCGTGAGCGACACCCGGCGATCCCCCTCGACGTGATCGTTGGAAAACGCCACGGCCAACGGGTACAGGCAGAACTGCACCAGGGAGCAAAGGAAGCCCGCCACAAACAGCACCTCCAGCGGCACCTGGGTCATGATCGCCAACGGCAGCGCGGCCACTGCCAGGCACAAGGCAAAGCAGCGGATCAACAATGCGCGGTCGTAACGATCAGACAACCAACCCAGCGGCCACTGCACCAGCAGCCCGGCAAAAATGCAGCTACCCATGAACAGACCGACCTGCTCGGTGGTGAGCCCCTGCTGGGACGCGTAGAGCGGCGCCAAACCATAGAACGAACCCACGATCAGCCCGGCGCCCAACACCGTACTGAGGGACTGCGGCACCCGCTTGATAAAGAAGCGTGGTTCCATCGGCGCCGGATGCAGCGGCGCCGGGTGAATGCGCCGGGTCATGGCCACCGGCACCAGGCACAGCGCAAAACACAGCGCGACCAGCATCAGCAACTCAAGCCCCAACTCGGGGTGCATCACAAGAATCAACTGGCCCAGCACCAGGCCCAGGTAGGACGCGATCATATAACCGCTGAACACTACACCTCGCTGCTTGGCGTCGGCCTGTTCGTTGAGCCAGCTCTCGATGACCATGTACTGGCACATCATGCCAAGGCCGACAATCATCCGCAGCACGATCCAGGCCGGCAGCCAATTGATCAGGCCATGCCCGAGCACCGCGGCGCCGACGATCCCGGCGCAGGTGGCATAGGCGCGGATATGCCCGACCCGGGCAATCAGGCGGTGACCGATCTTGCCCCCCAATACCAGGCCAAAATAGTTGGCGGCCATCAACGCACCGACCCACAGGCTGTCGACGTGGTCTGCCGCCAGGCGCAAGGCCAGGTAAGTACTGAGCAGGCCGGAGCCGATCAGCATCATCAAGGAAGCAAAATAAAGGGCTCGAAAAGATTTCCAGATCTGGCGCATCGGCGTTCCGAGCGGCTCCTTGCGGTGGGGGGTCAGGGCTACCGGAATGATAGTCCCGCGTCGTCGGGTCCGGACAGCCAAAACACGCGATTGCCGGGGATTATTTTGCTCAAGTTAACTGGCTACGTGTCAGACGCTCGACAGCGACCTGCGAGGTACACGATGCGGACGAATACTTGCGCCGGCCCTTGCCTCCCGTGTGAACCTCAAACGCCGGCAAGGTTCGGTTGGTGTTTGAAAAGACTGCTACGCCAGGCGACCGGCCACAAAAAAGCCCCGCCAGATAAATCTGATCGGGGCTTCCTGGCGCCTCGCCCGCTTGGGCAGGAACGGTTATGTGGTGTCCCAGGGCCGGTTCGAACGGCCAACCTTCCCCTTAGGAGGGGGATGCTCTATCCAATTGAGCTACTGGGACTAATGACATCCATCGGGCCAGAGGCACCGCGACGGACGGCGTGCATGTTAACGGCGCGGGTGAATTTTGTCATGTCGTCCGTGGGCTTTTTAAGCGTAGGCCCATGCCCGCGGCAGCACGTCGCGTTCCACTCAACGATTACGGGAGCTTTGCACCCATCGTGCAAAATGCACTCCCCCAAAATGCCATCATTGCAAATTGCAACACCACAGTCGTTTTGTAAGTATTTAACTAGCTGATTTTAAAGGATTTATTTACAAATAAAGACTGGCACGGCGCCTGCAATCCATTATCCTACAAATACAGTCCGGCCCAGCCACCTGCGGAGAACATGCACATGAACAGCGCACTTCTACTAGCCCTCAATACCGTTGCATTGGCTGCGCTGGTGATGTTCCATTTTCAATCCAGCAACTCGGATGATGCGGCGCAGGTCAGCCAGGCGATTCCTCACCACCTGCAGCAACGCCCGCAGTTGGCGGTCATGAAACCGAGCATGCAATCACCGCTGCAACTGACCCAGAGCACCCAAGCCGCCCCTGCAACTGAACACTGGGTTTTCTGAACCGCTTAACGGAGTATTTCATGACCAAGTCCGCCTGGCTGTTGTTGACCCTGGCCCTGTGCGCTGCCGGCCTCGGCTTGAACGTGTTGTCACAAGACGTACAGACGGTTTCGTTTGTTGCCGCCGGCGTATTTGGCAGCCTGTGGGTACTGGCCATCATTATTGGTCGCCGTATCAAGTTTGATCCTGTACTGCGCTGAACCACCCCCGCTTGTCACCCCCCCTTGCAGATAGCCGCGACGCCCGTCCGAACGGCTGACCATATGTCGCTTCGCCCTCGTAAATTGGCAATTTGCCACTAATCTTAAAGTTAAGGGCAAAAGGCCATATTGCTATACGATATGCCGCCGAAAAGCCTTTTTCGCCCAGGGCCTGCGGCCTCCACACCCATTTGGATGTGCCCGCGGAAATTTTTCCAACCAGTCCGCAAATTTTGAAATGAGTACTGGCATAAAGCCGGTAGCCGGTTCAATATTTGTCACAGAATTGACGCCAAGGAACTGGCAAATCTAAGGCATGATGCGGCCTCTTTGCAATTCAGGTTGAACATTTGGCAGCAAGTCTTGTCCTAACATGCATCTTGCGGCCAATTCCAAAAACCGCTCCCCTGAACTAACCGGTTAAATATATGCGCCCATTGAAACAGGCAATTTATTCCAGCCGTACGGCTGACAAGTTCGTCGTACGTCTGCCAGACGGAATGCGGGAACGCATTGCCGAAGTGGCTCGCAATCATCATCGCAGCATGAACTCCGAAATCATCGCACGCCTGGAACAAAGCCTGATTCAGGAAGGTGCGCTGGGCGACGAGCTAAGCATGCGCCTGGACAGCCCCGAACTGTCACTGCACGAACGCGAACTGCTGCAGCGTTTTCGTCAGCTTTCCCACCGCCAGCAAAATGCTCTCGTCTCGCTTATCGCACACGACGTTGAGGCAGCTGCAGAAGCCAACTGATTGGCAACCGAAAGCTGAAAGCCAGCCATGCGCTGGCTTTTTTTTGCCTGGGATTTGATAAAGAGAGAGCCAAGGGGCAAAAGCCCCTGGCCGAAAGAAAGGATCAAAGCAGGAAGATAGTGGCCAGGCCAAGGAAGATAAAGAAGCCACCACTGTCGGTCATGGCCGTGATCATTACACTGGCGCCCATGGCCGGGTCTCTCCCAAGGCGCACCAGGGTCATTGGAATCAGAACCCCCATCAGGGCCGCCAACAGCAGGTTAAGTGTCATGGCCGCAGTCATCACCACCCCAAGCGACCAACTGCCATACAGCAGGTACGCCACGATACCGATGACCCCCCCCACACCACGCCATTGATCAACGCAACCGCCAGCTCCTTGCGCATCAAACGCTTACCGTGGCCGGTACCCACCTGGTCCAACGCCATGGCGCGCACGATCATGGTGATGGTCTGGTTACCCGAGTTACCCCCAATGCCCGCCACAATCGGCATCAGTGCGGCCAAGGCCACCAGCTTCTCGATGGAGCCTTCAAACAGGCCGATGACCCGTGAAGCAATAAACGCAGTAATCAGATTGACCGCAAGCCAGGCCCAGCGGTTACGCAGGGACTTCCAGACCGACGCAAAAATATCTTCTTCTTCGCGCAGGCCGGCCATGTTGAGGACTTCGCTTTCGCTCTCCTCACGAATCAGGTCGACCATTTCATCGATGGTCAGACGGCCGATCAGCTTACCGTTCTTGTCGACCACCGGGGCCGAGATCAAGTCATAACGCTCGAACGCCTGGGCAGCGTCGTAAGCATCCTCGTCGGGATGGAAACTTACCGGATCACTGGCCATGACGTCCGCGACTTTCTTGTCCGGGTCATTCACCAACAGGCGCTTGATCGGCAGCACACCCTTGAGGATGCCTTCGTAATCCACCACGAACAATTTGTCGGTGTGGCCTGGCAGCTCCTTGAGGCGGCGCAGGTAACGCAGAACCACTTCCAGGCTGACGTCTTCGCGGATGGTGACCATCTCGAAGTCCATCAACGCACCGACCTGCTCCTCGTCGTAGGACAACGCCGAGCGCACACGCTCACGCTGTTGGCCGTCGAGGGTTTCCATCAGCTCATGGACGACGTCACGCGGCAGCTCGGAAGCCAGGTCAGCGAGTTCGTCGGCATCCATGTCCTTGGCGGCAGCCAGGAGCTCATGATCGTCCATGTCGGCGATCAGGGTCTCACGGACCGAGTCGGATACTTCGAGGAGGATGTCGCCGTCGCGATCAGCCTTGACCAACTGCCACAGCGTCAGGCGGTCATTCAGCGGCAAGGCTTCGAGGATATAGGCGACGTCGGCGGAGTGCAGGTCATCGAGTTTGCGTTGCAGCTCGACGAGGTTCTGCCGGTGGACCAGGTTCTCGACCCGATCATTGTTCGCGCCTTCCTGGCGGTGCGTCAGGTCTTCGACCACGCGCTGGCGCTGCAGCAGCTCGACGACTTGAGCCAGGCGATCCTGCAGGCTTTCTTGTGTTTTCTTTACTTCAACTTCGGTCATAGGCGAACTCCACTCCCAGCAGCGGGGCACGCCGGAAGGATCAATCAGTCAATTCATGATTGGTAGAACGGGGTACTGAGTCACTACTGGGTAAGTCCATGGAGGTGTTCCATAAGCCCCGGCGGGGCTGACGGGCGCAATGATACACCGGCGGGCGCTTTTAACGTCAAAAAACTGGAAAGAACAAGCGCTTGCGACACAAAGCTGAGTAGTGGCCACACATAAGAACTGCGACGACGCAGCTTGAGAGGAAAACACATGGACGGGAGAAAAAGGCGCCCAGGAAAATAAAAACCCCAGACGGCAAAAAGCCCGCACTAGGCGGGCTTTTTGTTGTTTGGTGCACTCGACAGGATTCGAACCTGTGACCGCTCGGTTCGTAGCCGAGTACTCTATCCAGCTGAGCTACGAGTGCAGATTGTGTTTTTAGACCAGATCACAACTGGTTGAAGCCAAGCTACCTGCATTGCTGCAACTAACTCTTAAATGGTGCACTCGACAGGATTCGAACCTGTGACCGCTCGGTTCGTAGCCGAGTACTCTATCCAGCTGAGCTACGAGTGCATTTGTTGCCGCGCATTATAGGCCGTTCAATCTCTATGTAAAGCTATTTTTTCGTTTAGTTTCAACAACTTAGCGAAAAAACCAGATTGCAACGTACTAAGCAAATAATGGCGGAGAACGGGGGATTCGAACCCCCGACACCCTTTTGAGGTGTACTCCCTTAGCAGGGGAGCGCCTTCGGCCACTCGGCCAGCTCTCCGCAACACGGGGCGTATATTAACCAGCTTCATCCCCGTTTGCAAACATAAAAAACGATAAAAATTAATGGCTTGGTTCTTCGTCCTTCTCTTTCTTGATCCGCAGGTAAATTTCCTCGCGGTGGACAGCCACCTCTTTCGGAGCGTTAACCCCAATACGCACTTGATTGCCTTTGACGCCGAGCACGGTCACGGTGATTTCGCCATCACCAATAATCAGGCTTTCTGCGCATCGACGAGTCAGAATCAGCATACCTTTCTCCTCACGCATTTCATTTCGGGAACAACAGTCTGCAAAAAAAGGCATTCGATCTACCACCAAACGGTCGTAGCCCTACCCGCCTAAGTATTGTCGAGCACAGGCAAAAGAACAGGCCTGTACCACGCACCCGACAAAAAAATGAAAGGCGCGGTTAACCGCGCCTTCCTGGTAACGCATCACTCGCCCTGTCGGGCCGGAGCGTCCAGCTCAAAAGCGGTATGCAGTGCGCGTACAGCCAGTTCCAGGTACTTCTCTTCGATCACCACCGACACCTTGATTTCCGACGTGGAGATCATCTGGATGTTGATGCTTTCCTTGGCCAGGGCTTCGAACATGCGGCTGGCAACGCCCGCATGGGAACGCATACCCACGCCCACGATCGACACCTTGGCAATCTTGGTATCGCCAACCACTTCACGGGCGCCAATCTCGCTCGCAGTGTTGAGCAACACCTTCTGCGCCGCATCGTACTCGTTGCGGTGCACGGTGAAGGTGAAATCGGTGGTGTTATCGTGCGCAACGTTCTGCACGATCATATCGACTTCAATGTTTTCGCCACTGATTGGCCCGAGAATCTTGAAGGCCACGCCCGGGGTGTCTGGCACGCCACGGATGGTCAGCTTGGCTTCATCGCGATTAAAAGCGATGCCGGAAATGATCGGCTGTTCCATGGATTCCTCTTCATCAATAGTAATGAGGGTGCCCGGACCCTCCTTGAAGCTGTGCAGTACGCGCAGCGGAACGTTGTACTTGCCGGCGAACTCAACGGCACGGATCTGCAACACCTTGGAACCGAGACTGGCCATTTCCAGCATCTCTTCAAAGGTGATCTTGTCCAGGCGTTGAGCCACGGACACAACCCGTGGGTCGGTGGTGTAGACGCCGTCCACATCGGTGTAGATCTGGCATTCGTCAGCCTTCAGGGCTGCCGCCAGCGCCACGCCGGTGGTGTCGGAACCGCCACGCCCGAGGGTCGTGATGTTGCCGTGCTCGTCGACGCCCTGGAAGCCGGCGACAACAACTACACGCCCGGCCTTCAGGTCTGCGCGAATCTTCTGGTCATCAATCTGCAGGATGCGCGCTTTTGTGTGTGCGCTGTCTGTAAGAATGCGGACCTGGTTGCCAGTGTAGGACACCGCTGGCACACCACGTTTATTCAGCGCCATGGCCAGCAACGCGATGGTCACCTGCTCACCAGTGGAGATGATTACGTCCAGCTCGCGGGGAACCGGTTGTTGATCGCCACTGATTTGCTTGGCCAGATCGATCAGGCGATTGGTCTCGCCGCTCATCGCCGACAGCACCACCACCAGGTCGTCGCCAGCATCGCGGAATTTCTTAACCTTGTCGGCAACCTGCTCGATTCTTTCGACGGAGCCGACCGAGGTGCCTCCAAATTTCTGTACGATCAAAGCCATTTCTAAGCCGCCTCAGCCCGTAAAGGGGCGCCTATTATTCAATCAACCAGCACTGACCGAGCCCGCGACTAGACCACGGGCTCATTAACAGCGTCTTAAATACCTGCCTCGACAAACGGCACGGTCAGGGCCAGGGCCGCGTCCAGGGCACCGGCATCAACACCACCGCCTTGCGCCATGTCCGGACGACCACCGCCCTTCCCGCCCACTGCCGCGGCGGCTTGCTTCATCAAATCACCGGCCTTGAGTTGGCCAGTCAGGTCTTTGGTTACACCGGCAACCAGAACGACCTTATCCTCATGGACACTGCCGAGCAGGATCACTGCGCGGCCGAGCTTGTTCTTCAACTGATCGACCAAGGCCAACAGCGCCTTGCCATCCTGACCGTCCAGACGCACGGCCAAGACCTTAACGCCCTTGACGTCCAACGCCGAAGCCGACAGATCGTCGCCCGCCGCACTGGCAGCCTTGGCCTGCAACTGCTCCAGCTGTTTCTCCAACTGACGGTTGCGCTCCAGTACGCCTGCAAGCTTGTCGATCAGGTTGTCGCGGCTGCCCTTGACCAGGCTGGCCGCTTCCTTGAGTTGTTCTTCAGCCGCATTGAGGTAGGCCAGGGCCGCAGCACCGGTGACCGCTTCAATACGACGCACACCAGATGCCACGCCGCCTTCGCTGATGATTTTCAGCAGGCCGATGTCGCCGGTACGGCTGGCGTGGATACCGCCACACAGTTCCACCGAGAAGCTGCCGCCCATACTCAGTACGCGCACTTCGTCGCCGTACTTCTCGCCAAACAGCGCCATGGCGCCTTTTTGCTTGGCTGTCTCGATGTCGGTCTCTTCGGTTTCAACCGGAGTGTTCTTGCGGATCTCGGCGTTGACGATGTCTTCCAGGGCCTTCAACTGCTCAGGCTTGATCGCCTCGAAATGACTGAAGTCAAAGCGCAGGCGCTGGCTATCGACCAACGAACCCTTCTGCTGCACATGCTCACCCAACACCTGACGCAACGCGGCGTGCAGTAAGTGAGTGGCCGAATGATTCAAAGCAGTTGCATGCCGTACGTCGGCATCTACCTGAGTGTCCACCGGCGCGCCGACGGTCAGGTTGCCCAGCACCAGCACGCCGTGATGCAGGAAAGCACCGCCGGTCTTGGTGGTGTCGCGCACTTCAAAACGGCCGGAGGTCGAACTCAGGAAACCACAGTCGCCAACCTGGCCACCAGACTCGGCGTAGAACGGAGTCTGGTCGAGGACCACAACGGCCTCGTCACCTTCGTTCAGCACGTCGACCGACTTGCCGTCCTTATAGATAGCCACGATCTTGGCCGAGCCAACGGTGGCTTCATAACCAATGAACGAAGTCGCCACATCAACCTTTACCAGGGTGTTGTAGTCCAGGCCAAAGGAGCTGGCGGAACGGGCACGGACGCGCTGGGCTTCCATCTCACGCTCAAAGCCTGCTTCGTCGACGGTCAGCTCGCGTTCGCGCGCGATGTCGGCGGTCAGGTCCATCGGGAAACCGTAGGTGTCGTACAGCTTGAACACCACGTCACCCGGCACCACGGTGCCTTTAAGCTCGGCCAGGTCCTGCTCGAGGATTTTCAGGCCGTGTTCCAGGGTCTTGGAGAACTGCTCTTCTTCGGCCTTGAGCACGCGCTCGATGTTGGCTTGCTGCTGCTTGAGTTCCGGGAAGGCTTCGCCCATCTCGGCCACCAGTGCGGCAACGATCTTGTAGAAGAAGCTGCCGGTAGCGCCCAGCTTGTTACCGTGGCGGCAAGCGCGACGGATGATACGGCGCAGCACGTAGCCACGGCCTTCGTTCGACGGCAGCACGCCATCGGCAATCAGGAAGCCGCAGGAACGGATGTGGTCCGATACAACCTTGAGCGAGGACTGATTGTCGTTGGCGCAACCAATGGCCGCGGCAGACGCACTCAGCAGGTTGGTGAACAGGTCGATCTCGTAGTTGGAGTGAACGTGCTGCATCACCGCACTGATCCGCTCCAGGCCCATGCCGGTGTCGACCGATGGGGCTGGCAACGGGTGCAACACGCCATCGGCGGTGCGGTTGAACTGCATGAACACGTTGTTCCAGATTTCAATGTAGCGGTCGCCGTCTTCTTCCGGCGAGCCCGGTGGGCCGCCCCAGATGTCGGCGCCGTGGTCGTAGAAAATCTCGGTGCATGGGCCGCACGGGCCGGTGTCGCCCATGGTCCAGAAGTTGTCGGAGGCGTAAGGCGCGCCCTTGTTGTCGCCGATGCGAATCATGCGCTCGGCCGGCACCCCGATTTGCTGGGTCCAGATATCGTAGGCTTCGTCATCGGTGGCGTAGACAGTGACCCAGAGTTTTTCCTTCGGCAGCTTCAGCACGCCGGTCAGGAAGGTCCAGGCGAAGGTAATCGCATCTTTCTTGAAATAGTCGCCGAAGCTGAAGTTGCCGAGCATTTCGAAGAACGTGTGGTGGCGGGCGGTGTAGCCGACGTTTTCCAGGTCGCTGTTCTTGCCGCCGGCGCGTACGCACTTCTGGCTGCTGGTGGCGCGGGTGTAGGCGCGCTTTTCCTGGCCCAGGAAGCAGTCCTTGAACTGGTTCATCCCCGCGTTGGTGAACAGCAGGGTAGGGTCATTGCCTGGGATCAAGGAGCTGGAGGCGACACGGGTGTGACCTTGCTCTTCGAAGAAGCGAAGGAAGGCTTCACGGATTTCTGCGCTTTTCATTAGGTTCTTCCACGGAGGCTGCGGCCAAAGGCCAGTGCTAAACGTCATCAGACGGAGCGACGGCAAAGGGCCGCATTATATCGGCCCTTTGCCCGTGGTACAGCGTGTTTATGTGATAGAAACAGTCAATTAGACGGTCTGCACGGTCATTTCCGGGAAAACTCGACAAATGTTGCCAGCACTTGCTCGATCTGCGCCCGGCTGACGTCCAGGTGAGTGACCATGCGCAGGCGAGGCGCGGCGCTCAACTTGACCCCGCGCTCGGCGGCAAACGCCTTCAAGGCCTGGGCCCGATCGCCGATGTCGACGTAGACCATGTTGGTCTGCACCGGCTCCACGGTATAACCCGCGCTGCGCAATTCATCCCCCAGCCATTGGGCGTTGGCGTGGTCGTCGGCCAGGCGCTGAACCTGATGATCCAGCGCATACAGCCCCGCCGCCGCCAGCGAACCGGCCTGGCGCATGCCACCACCGACCATCTTGCGCAAACGGCGGGCCTTGGCGATCAACGCCGGGGAGCCGCACAACACCGAGCCGATCGGCGCCCCCAGGCCTTTGGACAAGCACACCGAGACCGAATCGAAGTGCTGGGCAATCTCCCGGGCATCCACACCCAGCTTGACCGCCGCGTTGTAGATACGCGCGCCGTCCAGGTGCAAAGCCAGGCCGTGTTCGCGAGTAAACGCCCGCGCAGCCGCCAGGTACTCAAGCGGCAGGACTTTGCCCTGCATGGTGTTTTCCAGCGCCAGCAAACGGGTACGGGCGAAGTGGAAGTCGTCCGGCTTGATCGCCGCCAGCACGTGTTCAAGGTTCAGGGAACCGTCGGCCTGCACTTCCAGGGGTTGCGGCTGGATCGAGCCGAGTACCGCCGCCCCGCCACCTTCGTATTTGTAGGTGTGGGCCTGCTGGCCGACGATGTATTCCTCGCCACGCTCGCAGTGCGCCATCAACGCCAGCAGGTTGCTCATGGTGCCGGTGGGCACGAACAACGCGGCGGCAAACCCCAGGCGCTTGGCCAGTTCGGCTTCCAGGCGATTCACGCTTGGGTCTTCGCCGTACACATCGTCGCCGCTCGCGGCAGTGGCCATCGCGTCGAGCATGCCTGGGGTCGGTTGGGTCACTGTGTCGCTGCGCAGGTCAATCACGGTCATCAAACTAGCCTCTAACGGATTGGGGCATTTCTTGTGTTAACGATTACTGCGGGCAAACCCGCGGAATATCAAGCCCCGGGCGTGCACAATCGAATACCAACCAAACAAACCGATATAGGTTATCGATAAACCAACCGTGCAGTTTCTGAAAAACCGTGATAAAAACTCTCCGCCGCCAGGGTTCTGGTGGCGACGTTCTCAGGGCGGGGTGTAATTCCCCACCGGCGGTAATTGCACGCAACGTGCATAGCCCGCGAGCGCTTGGCGCCTCGAACTGCCTCGGCAGGACGGCGACAAGGTCAGCAGACCCGGTGTGATCCCGGGGCCGACGGTCATAGTCCGGATGAAGAGAGAACGGGATTGGCACCTAAGGGCCGAACGCCGGGCTTCATGCTCGCATGACCAGGCTGTCCGCACCCTTAAATCCCATTCGATTCATAACGCCCTGTTTTATTCTTAAACAGGAGTCAGAACATGCAACCCACCGCAATCGACAGCAAAAGCAAAAACCATCACGGCGAGCGCGTCGCGTTTATCCAGGCCTGCTGGCACAAGGATATTGTCGATCAGAGCCGTAAAGGTTTCCTCGCCGAAATGATCGCCCAGGGCTACCAGGAATCGGACATCGATTTCTTTGAAGTCGGCGGTGCCTTTGAAATGCCCCTGCACGCCAAGCTGCTGGCCAAGTCCGGCCGTTATGCCGGTATCGTCGCGGCCGCCCTGGTGGTGGACGGCGGGATCTACCGTCACGAGTTCGTTGCCCAGTCAGTGGTCAGCGGCCTGATGCAGGTTCAGCTGGAAACCGAAGTGCCGGTGTTCTCGGTATCCCTGACCCCGCATCACTTCCACGCGGGCAGCGAGCACCATGCGTTCTTCCACGACCACTTCGTGCACAAGGGCCAGGAAGCGGCACGCACCTGCGCCGACACCCTGCACAAGGTTCGCGCGCTGCGTCGCAATGAGCCACGGGCGGTAGCGGTTTAAGCAACATTGTAGGAGCTGGCTTGCCTGCGATGGCATCACCTCGGTGCACCTGACAGACCGAGTTGATGCCATCGCAGGCAAGCCAGCTCCCACATTTGACCGAGTCGGCCTCGGGATTCAGGCCAGGCCCGCATCCGTGGTCGGCACAATCAATATCCCGGCGCGCAAGCCGTTCTTGACCTTTGGGTTCGGGAAGATGATGCGTGCGCCCTCCTCCTCGATGACCCAGCGGGTCTTGGCAATGTCCTCGGCCAGCAGATAACCCTTTTCCAATTCCGAAAAGTTTTC
This sequence comes from Pseudomonas sp. Bout1, assembly GCF_034314165.1. Classification (GTDB taxonomy): domain Bacteria; phylum Pseudomonadota; class Gammaproteobacteria; order Pseudomonadales; family Pseudomonadaceae; genus Aquipseudomonas. The sequence continues at coordinate 5,448,316 of NZ_JAVIWK010000001.1, forward strand.
CACGTCGGCCGGCAAATGCAGGACGAAGGCATCGCTGTGCTTGATGACTTCCCGGGCGACGCTGAACAGCTTCAGGCCGTCGAGGCTCTCGGTGGCCGGCTCGTTGCCTTCGATGATCTGCGTAAGGCGGCTTTCCAGGCGGGACACGTCCACGCCCTGGTTCTGCCCAAACGGGCGGGCCTTGCCCAACTCGAGGGTGAAGGACTCGGCCTCCAGTTGTTCATAGGTAAACGCGGTGAAGGTGATCGAGGTCTTGTTCTGCAACAGCACCGCTTCCATGCCGGCGGCGCGCAGGCGCGCCAGTTCATGGCGCGAATGCTGGCGACCGTCTTTCCACGGGTACAGCGCAAACTGCTCGATCTTCGAGCCCCGAATGGCGGTGTGCAGGTCGTAGTGCAAACGGCTACGCCCAGGCACGCTGAAGAACGTGCGGGCCAACTGCTCAAGCTCGGCAGCACGCATGGCTTCGGGGCCGATGTTTTGTTCGTGGCGGCCGTTGAACAGCCGGTTGACGTCCAGCTCGAGGTAACGCTCGCCGCGGCGCATGGCCTCGGGGTTACCGAACAGGAACAGAATACGGGTACGGGGCTTGATCTCCCCACGGGCAATGCCCTGCAGCAAGCGGTCGGCCAATTCGATCGGCGCGGTTTCGTTGCCATGGATGCCGGACGACAGCAGCACGTCGCTGCCGTTGTCCCGCGCCTCAGGAGGGCGCACTTCCAGCGCGCCCTCACTGAGCCAGCGCAATTGCACGCCATCGACAGTCAGTTGAATTTTTTGCGCCGGTTCGCGACCGGCGAGGGTCAGTTCAAGCAGTTTGCCGAGGGCGAGCATAAGCAGCTTCCTTAGTGGTTGCAGCCAGGACCGTGGACGTGGTCGTCGTCATCACCTTCAACGTCAGCTGGTTCCATCTCCAGTTGCAGGCTCATCAGGTTGGTCGCCAATGGACGCATCAGCAGGTTGGCGTATTCCGAGTCGCCCTCTTCCACGTCAACGCCGATCAGCAGTTGGCCACGGCCGTCGTGCTGGATCCAGATCTCCTTGCCCTGCCAGACCACGGCGACGCGGGTGCAGGAGGTTTCCAGCTGGGTGCCGTCGGTGTCTTCAAGGATCAGTTTCAGGGTGTCGGTGGTCATAAATAGTTCTCAGCCGTGCGGCGTTAATTGATCTGGAAAGGATAAACCGAGCCCAGTTTAAGGATTTGCGTCAGTTCATCCAGTGCCGTCCGGCACTCAAGCAGCAATTGCGGGTCAGCCAGGTCGGTTTCCCGCAGGCTGTCGCGGTAGTGCTTCTCGACCCATTGGGTGAGCGTGTCGTACAACGGCGCCGTCATGATAACCCCTGGGTTGACCGCCGCCAGTTCGGTTTCATTCAAGGCTACGCGCAAGCGCAGGCACGCCGGGCCCCCGCCGTTCTGCATGCTTTGCTTGAGGTCGAAGACTTTCACTTCGCGGATCAGCCCACCGGAAGACGTCAGGCCTTGCAGGTACTGCCAGACACGTTCGTTGGCGCGGCACTCTTCCGGCACGATCAGCAGCATCGAACCGTCGGCGCGGGTCAGCAACTGGCTGTTGAACAGGTAGGAGCGCACAGCGTCTTCAACGCCAACCTGGGCACGAGGTACGCAGATCGACTGGAAATTGCCGCCGAGCTTGCCGAGTTTTCCCTGCAATTCGCCGAGCATCTGTTCGGTATTGAGGAACGCATCCTCGTGATAGAACAGCACTTCGCCGTTGCCCACCGCGATCACGTCGTTGTGGAACACACCGGCATCGATCACCGCCGGGTTCTGCTGGGCGAACACCACGCCGTCATCCCGCAGGCCGTGCAGGCGCGCGACCGCCTGGGAGGCTTCCAACGTCTGGCGCGCCGGGTACTTTTGCGGCGCCGGGTAACGGGTGTCGAACGCACTGCGGCCGAACACGAAAAACTCTACGCCCGCCTCGCCATAGTCACGGCAGAAACGCGTGTGGTTGGCCGCGCCTTCGTCGCCGAACTGCGCCACCGCCGGCAACGCGGCGTGGTGGGCGAAGTGCTTGCCATCGGCAAACATCGCCCCCAGCACGCGGCTGGTGGTCGGGTGTTCGATGCTGCGGTGGTACTTGCAGTTGAGGTTGGCGGCGGTGAAATGCACGCGGCCATCGGCCGTGTCGGCGCTCGGGCTGACGGTGGCGGCGTTGGCCACCCACATGCTCGATGCCGAGCAGCTCGCCACCAACAATGGCATGGCCTGCCTGGCGGCTTGCTGGATGACCTGTGCGTCGGTGCCGGCAAACCCGAGGCTGCGCAAGGCGGCCACATCCGGACGCTCCTGGGGCGCCAGCACCCCTTGCACAAAGCCCATTTCCATCAGGGCTTTCATCTTCGCCAGGCCTTGCAGCGCCGCTTCCTTCGGGTTGGAAGACTGCTGGCTGTTGCTCTGGGACGCGACGTTGCCGTAGGACAAACCGCCGTAGTTATGGGTCGGCCCCACGAGACCGTCAAAATTGACTTCACAGGATTTCATCGGCGAGGCTCCACGAACATCTGTATTTTTATAGGCATCAATAACATGGCTCTCTGTGGCGAGGGAGCTTGCTCCCGCTGGGCTGCGCAGCAGACCCAAAAATCTTGGGGCCGCTTCGCGCCCCGGCGGGAGCAAGCTCCCTCGCCACAGGGTTTCATTGCACCTTTAAGACAACCGCACACCGGGCGTCAATGTGGCAGGCAACACCAGGCTTGGGGCCTCAAGCGAGGCCACCGGGTAGGCGCAATAATCCGCCGCGTAATAGGCGCTGGCGCGATGGTTGCCCGAAGCCCCTACGCCGCCAAACGGTGCGCTGCTCGCGGCACCCGTCAGCTGTTTGTTCCAGTTGACGATCCCGGCACGACTCTCCAGCCAGAACTGCTGGTAACGCGCTTCGGAGTCCGACAGCAAGCCGGCCGCCAGGCCGTATTGGGTGTTGTTGGCCTCGGCAATTGCTCCCGCGAAATCTGCGTAGCGGATCACTTGCAGCAGCGGGCCGAACAGCTCTTCGTCAGCGCGATCCGCGACCTCGGTCACATCGATAATCCCCGGCGTCAGCAACGCAGCCTGGGCCTGTGGCTGAGTCATTTCCAGCAGCGCCACGGCGCCATTGGCCAGCAGCAATTCCTGGGCATCCATCAACGCCTTGGCGGCACCGAGGGAAATCACTGAGCCCATGAACGGCGCAGGCGTTTGGTCGAACGCGCCGACTTCAATGCTCGAACTCACCGCTACCAGGCGTGCGAGCAACGCATCACCCCAGGCGCCTTCCGGCACCAGCAAGCGCCGGGCACAGGTGCAACGCTGGCCGGCCGAGATGAACGCCGACTGGATAATGGTGTACACCGCCGCATCCACATCGGCCACTTCGTCCACCACCAGCGGGTTGTTGCCGCCCATCTCCAGCGCGAGGATCTTGTCCGGGCGCCCGGCGAATTGCTGGTGCAGATGGTTGCCGGTGCGGCTGGAGCCGGTGAAGAACAAACCGTCGATACCCGGATTCGCCGCCAGGGCGATCCCGGTTTCCCGTGCGCCTTGCAGCAGGTTCAACACGCCCGCCGGCAGGCCGGCGTCGATCCAGCATTGCACGGTCAGCTCGGCGACTTTCGGGGTCAGCTCGCTGGGTTTGAACAGCACGGTATTACCCGCCAGCAAGGCCGGCACGATGTGCCCGTTGGGCAGGTGACCCGGGAAGTTATAAGGGCCGAACACCGCCACCACGCCGTGGGGTTTGTGGCGCAACACAGCGGTGGCATCGCCCAATGGGCCGCTCTTCTCGCCGGTGCGTTCACGGTAGCTTTGCACCGAGATCGCAACCTTGTTGACCATGCTGGTGACTTCGGTGGCAGATTCCCACAAAGGCTTGCCGGTTTCCTCACCGATGCAGCGGGCGATATCGTCAGCGCGGCTTTTCAGATTCGCGGCGAAAGCTTCCAGCACGCTCAGGCGCTCTTCCAGGGAACGCTTGGCCCAGGCAGGAAACGCCTGGCGCGCAGCCTGGACAGCTGACTCAACCTGCTCGACGGTGGCGCCGTTACCCGACCACACCACCTGCTGGGTCACCGGGTTCAGTGATTCAAACACTTCACCCTGGCCAGCCAGCCATTCACCTGCGATGTATAACGAATTCATTATTTCGACTCCCGGGCAGCGGACAACGGTACAGCGCGCACCTGATCACCGGCGATCAGTTGCAGGCGCTTGGCAGTCTGTTGATCGACCACCAGGGTGCCCGCAGCCAACCGCGCCGGCGCTGCGGTGATACGGCAATCTTCGCGTTTGCGGTTATGGATCAAAAACGGCGTGGCGTCGTCACCCGGCGTGCCAATGGCCAACACCAGCGCTTCGCTGTCGCGCACGGCGCGGATTTTGGAGGTTTCGCACTCCACCGCCGGGCCCGCGTCGAAGATGTCGACGTAACCCTGGTAGCTGAAGCCTTCGCTCTTGAGCATGCTCAGGGCCGGTTCGGTGTCGGTGTGGACCTTGCCGATTACGTTGCGCGCATCTTCAGACAGGAAGCAGGTGTACAGCGGAAACTTCGGCATCAGCTCGGCGATAAACGCCTTGTTGCCCACGCCGGTGAGGTAGTCGGCCTGGCTGAATTCCATCTTGAAGAAGTGCCGGCCCAGGCTTTCCCAGAACGGCGAGCGCCCGGCTTCGTCGGACATGCCACGCATCTCGGCGATGATCTTGTTGCCGAACAGCTGCGGGAATTCTGCGATAAACAACATGCGCGCCTTGGCCAGCATCCGGCCGTTGAGGCCGTTGCGGTAATCGGCGTGCAGGAACAACGAACACAACTCGGAGTTGCCGGTCAGGTCGTTGGCCAGAAACAGCGTCGGGATTTCACGGTAGATGTTCAGCTCCTGGGAGGCGCTGACCGTCAGGCCCACCCGGAAGTTGTACCAGGGCTCACGCAGGCCGACGGCACCGGCGATGGCGGAAATCCCGACCACGCGGCCTTCGTCGTTTTCCAGCACGAACAGGTAGTCTGCATCACCGCGCCCGGCTTCGCCGCGAAAGGTCTTCTCAGCCCAGCCGACCCGGTGGGTCAGGCGCTCTTCGTTGGCCGGCAAGGTGGTGAGGCCGGTGCCGGTGCTGCGCGCCAGATCAATCAGGGCCGGTAAATCGCTGCTGCGTACGGGACGAACGATCATGCTATCTCCTCAAACGGGCCGCTTTGCAGCCACCCGCGAAACTCATTCTTAAACCGCTACCAAACGAACACTGGCACCTTCGCCGACGCCCAGGGCCTCGGCGGTTTCCAGGTCCAGGGTCACTGGCTTGCCCGGCGCGTAGTCCAGTTCCAGCATCACCGCACGGTAATCCTGCAACTGGCCGTTGCTGACCAGGTACTGACGGCCGACACCCTTGGCCATCTCGCCGATCTTCACCGGCACCACACGGCTTTGGGCGATCGAGCGAATGCCCGAAACCCGCGCGTGCAGCGTTGGGCCGCCGTCGAAAATGTCGATGTAATGGTCGGTCTCGAAGCCTTCGCGCATCAGGATGTCGAAGGTGATCTGCGCCCGTGGATGCACCTGGCCCATGGCCTCCTGGGCTTCGTCCGGCAACAGCGGCACGTAGATCGGATAGTGCGGCATCAGTTCGGCGAGGAACGTCCGGCTCTTCAACCCGCACAGACGCTCGGCGGCGGCGTAGTTGAGGTCGAAGAAGTTGCGGCCAATCGCGTCCCAGAACGGCGAATCACCGTTCTCGTCGCTGTAGCCCACGATCTCGGTCACCACCGAATCGGCAAACCGCTCCGGGTGACCGGCCACGAACAGCAGGCGGCCACGGGAATTGAGTTCCGACCACGGCGAACCCACCAGTTCCGGCACCACGTAGAAACTGGTCAGCAAGCTGTTGCCGGTCAGGTCGTGGCACTGCGAAAGCACGTGGATCTTGTTGTGGATCTTCAGCTCGCGCGAGGCGTGCACGAAGGTTTCGTTGCGGAAGCTGTAGAACGGTTCCGAGTAGCCGGCCGAAGCGACGATGGCCGAGCAGCCCACCAGCTTGCCGGCGTCGGTGTCTTCAAGGACGAAGAAATAGCTTTCTTCACCGTTGAAGCTGACCTCGGCCGCGAAGGACGCTTCGCTTGCTGCGATCTTGTCGCTCAAGCGTTCGACATCATCCGGCAAGGAGGTGACACCAATCGGGCTGTCCGCAGCCAGACGCTGTACCTCGCCCAGATCAGCCATTTGCGCGGGGCGCATCACCAGCATGGTGTCACTCCTTAACTCGAAAACTCACAGGAAAAAATGCCGGACAGGGGAACTGCCTACACAGGACTTATTGTGTAAGCAGATCCATGTGGGAGCCGGGCTTGCCCGCGATGACGGTGTGTCAGTCAGCACAGATGTTGCCTGTGGCACCGCCATCGCAGGCAAGCCAGCTCCCACACTTGATCCGGTCCGGCCTTGAAATTTTTGTTCGACGCCAGGATCGCCAGGCGCCAAACGGTCTATCAGGCTTGCGTCAGCTTTTTAACAGCACGCTCGAAGCGGTCCAGGCCTTCCTGGATATCGGCATCTTCCACCACCAGGCTCGGGGCGAAACGCACTACATCCGGGCCGGCTTGCAGGATCATCAAGCCTTCGCGTTCGGCGGCGTTGAAGATGTCCTTGGCCTTGCCTTTCCAGGCATCGCTCAACACGCAACCGAGCAGCAGGCCCAGGCCACGCACTTGGGTGAAGATGCCGTATTGCTGGCCGATCTTCTCCAGGCGGGCAACGAACAGGTCGTGCTTGGCATTAACGCCGGCCAGCACTTGCGGGGTGTTGATCACGTCAATTACCGCTTCCGCCACCGCGCACGCCAGCGGGTTGCCGCCGTAGGTGGTGCCGTGGGTGCCAACGACCAAATGCTTGGCCAGGGCCTCCGTAGTCAGCATGGCGGCGATCGGGAAACCGCCGCCCAGGCTCTTGGCGCTGGTGAGAATATCCGGCACGACGCCGTAATGCTGGTAGGCGAACAGCTCGCCGCTGCGGCCCATGCCGGTTTGCACTTCGTCGAACACCAGCAGCGCGTTGTTCGCGTCGCACAGGTCGCGGGCACCTTGCAGGTATGCAAGCTCGGCCGGCAATACGCCGCCTTCGCCCTGGATCGGCTCGAGCACCACGGCGCAGGTCTTGTCCGAAATCGCCGCTTTCAGCGCTTCCAGATCGTTGAAGGGCACGTGGGTGATGCCAACGATTTTTGGACCGAAGCCGTCGGAATACTTCGACTGGCCACCCACGTTCACAGTGAACAGGGTGCGGCCGTGGAAGCTGTTCAGCGCGGCGATGATTTCGTATTTCTCGGTGCCAAAACGGTCGAACGCGACGCGACGGGCCAGCTTGAAGGCGGCCTCGTTGGCTTCGGCGCCGGAGTTGCAGAAGAACACGCGCTCGGCAAAGGTAGCGTCGATCAGCTTATGGGCCAGGCGCAAGGCCGGCTCATTGGTGAAGACGTTGGACACGTGCCACAGCTTGTTGGCCTGTTCGGTCAGTGCACCGACCAGCGCCGGATGGGCGTGGCCCAATACGTTGACCGCGATGCCGCCGGCAAAGTCGATCAGCTCTCGGCCCGCCTGGTCCCATACGCGCGAACCTTCGCCACGCACGGGGATGAAAGCGGCAGGTGCGTAGTTGGGAACCATGACCTGGTCGAAATCGGCACGTTGCACCGGGGCTTGCTCAACGGACATCGGAGTCTCCTGAAGAGGAACGCCTGCCTGAAACTGGCGGGCGATGCAGGGATTGTAAGGACAGTTTTCAGCGCGGCCTTGCCGCCAAGCGACAACTTCTTATAGCGCCAACCCGCGATTTTCGCGGGTTTACGCCAATGCGACAAATAGCATCGCAATGGCGCAGTTTAAACGCTGGCGCGGGGTTTGCGGCGCTCCGGGCGCTAAATGAATGACCGAGGCCTCAACCGCGCTCGGAGGGCACCGACGACAATTCGAATGGGCTGCTGCTGCGCCGCTGGTTGCGGTCTTCGCGAGGGGTGGCGCCGAAGAAGTTGCGATAGGCGCTGGAAAAGTGCGGCCCCGAGGAGAAGCCGCAGGACAGGCCGATCTGGATGATCGACTTGCTGGTTTGCATGAGCATCTGGCGGGCCTTGTTCAGGCGCAGTTCCAGGTAATACTGGCTGGGGACACGATTGAGGTATTGCTTGAAGATCCGCTCGAGCTGTCGTCGGGACACGCATACGTGCTGGGCAATTTCGTCGGTGGTCAGCGGCTCTTCGATATTGGCTTCCATCAGCAATACGGCCTGGGTCAGCTTGGGATGGCTGGAGCCCAGGCGGTTTTGCAGCGGGATACGCTGGCGCTCGCCGCCTTCACGGATGCGCTCCACCACCAGTTCTTCCGAGACGGCGCCCGCCAGTTCAGCGCCGTGGTCACGGGCCAGCACCGCCAGCAACAGGTCGAGTACCGACATGCCACCGCAGGCGGTCAGGCGGTCACGGTCCCAGTCAAACAGATGGCTGGTGGCGATGACCTTGGGGAAACGCTCGGCGAAATCATCCTGCCAGCGCCAGTGCACGGCGGCGCGATAACCGTCGAGCAAACCCAGTTGCGCCAACGGATAAACACCGGCTGACAAACCGCCAATCACGCAACCTGCCCGAACAAGCTGCTTGAGCGCCGTGCTGAGTTGGGAAGCGATGACGGCAGGCGGCTCATCTGCCAACAAGAACAGCTTTTGAAAACCTTCCAGCTTGCCCGCCCAAGGTTCACCGGGCAGTTGCCAGGCGCCTTCGATCGGCGGTTCAGCCTGCAAAAACGACAGTTCGTACACCACGTCCGGATGCACCCGCTGAGCAACGCGCAAGGCCTCCTCAGCCAGCGCAAGCGTCAGTGCTTTAGTGCTGGGCCAAATCAGGAAACCAATTCGATGGGCAGTCATGGAGTGCTATCCGAAGCGAAAAACAGTAATGAAGACAAAGGCCAATGCTAGCCCGTAAACCAACACAAATCTCAAAACATATAGAGATCTAATGTGGGAGCTGGCTTGCCTGCGATGGCGGCATGTCTGTGCCAGAGAGGCAAACTGACCCACCGCCATCGCAGGCAAGCCAGCTCCCACGGGGATCGGGGCCAGCCTTAAAGCTGTGAAGCTTGCACTAATTCAGTGCATAAAAGCAGTTCTGTTTATTTCAAGCTGCCGGAAAGAAACTGCTGCAAACGCTCGGACTGCGGGTTGACCAGCACTTCGCGCGGGTTGCCACGTTCCTCGACAATGCCTTTGTGCAGGAACACCAACTGGTTGGAGACTTCACGGGCAAAGCCCATTTCGTGAGTCACCACCACCATGGTCCGGCCTTCCTGGGCCAGGTCCTGCATCACCTTGAGCACTTCGCCTACCAGCTCCGGGTCGAGGGCCGAGGTGGGCTCGTCAAACAGCATCACCTCAGGCTCCATCGCCAGGGCACGTGCAATCGCCACGCGCTGCTGTTCGCCGCCGGACATATGGCCGGGGAACGCATCCTTGCGATGGCCCACACCGACTTTAGCCAGGTAGTGCTCGGCCTTTTCCCGGGCGTCTTTTTTCGACATACCGAGCACGTGCACCGGCGCTTCCATGACGTTTTCCAGAGCCGTCATGTGCGACCACAGGTTGAAGTGCTGGAACACCATCGACAGTCGCGAACGCATGCGTTGCAGCTGTTTAGGGTCTGCGGCCTTCATGGCGCCGTCCTTGTTGGCCACCAGCTTCAGCTCTTCGTTATTGAGCAGAATCTTGCCGGCGTGGGGTTGCTCCAGCAGGTTGATGCAGCGCAAAAAGGTACTTTTGCCCGAACCGCTGGACCCGATGATGCTGATCACATCACCGGCCGCGGCGGCCAGGGACACACCTTTGAGCACTTCATGACTGCCATAGCGTTTATGCAGGTCTTGGACTTCAAGTTTGTACATGCGGTCGGTTCTCACAAAAACAGTTGGTCAGTCGTTGAGCAAGCGCCCGTGCCGCAGCGCGTCGCGCCCCGCCACCTTGGCCAGCCAGAAACCCGCTTGGGCATAACGTAGCCGTTCAACGGCAAACAACACCCCAGGCGTACCCGCGCACACAATGCTGACGCGGTCGGACAAGGGATCGATCACTTCAAATATCGGGTCGCCGGTTTCCACCACATCACCGGCTTTACGCAGGTAACTGATCACGCCGGCGTGGGGCGCAAACAACAATTCGGTGCCTTCAAAGGGCAGGCCTTCGCAGGGTTCGTGTTGCGGCGCGGGCCATTCACCACGGATCAAGCCCTGCTCGGCAAGAAACGCCAGGATGCCCTCGGCGTGGAAAATCGCTTCGTCACGCCCCGTATCGGCCTGGCCGCCCAGCTCCAGCGTCGTGGCCAGGCATGCCAACGGAACCTGCGCCTCGGGGAACGCCCGGGACAAGCGCAACCACGGCAGCGAACAGGCTTCGTCAAACGAGCTGCCGCCGGAGTCTTCCGCCAGCAGGCCGACCTTCACATTCAGGTGCGCCGACAGCGAACGCCACTGCGGCCAGTGTTGCGGCAGCGCGTACATGTGCAGCGCGGCCTCGGCATCGCAATGCAAGTCGAGGACCACGTCGGCGGTGCACGCATGGTTCAGCAACACCCGCTGCATGCCTTGCATCTGGCTGCTTGGCGCCGGCAAGGCGTTAAGCGCATCGGTCATGGCCTGGCGGATCAGCCGGACGTTGGCATGGGGATCATCCCCAAGCTTATCCTTGAGCAACTCGGCAACCGGCTCGCTCAACTCGACGAAATCCCGGTTGAAATTCTTGCCACTGCCGATCTCGAAACGGCCCTGGTGACTGCCTTGCAGCAGTTGCCCCAGGCCCATCGGATTGGCGACCGGCACCAGCTCGATAACGCCGTTGAGGGCGCCCTGCTGCTCCAGTTCGGCCAGGCGTTTTTTCAGCTCCCAGGCGGCGCGCATGCCGGGCAACTCGTCGGCGTGCAGGCTGGCCTGGATATAAGCCTTGCGCTCGCCGCTGCCGAAACGGAACACCGTCAGTTGGCGCTCGCAACCCAGGTGACCCCAGGGCAACAGGTGATCGATACGTTCCATATCAATGCTTCCGTGGAGCCAGGTAGCTCAACCAGCGGCCTTCGGCCAGCTTGAACAGGCGCACCAGGATAAAGGTCAGGCACAGGTAGAACGCACCGGCGGTGATATAGGCTTCGAACGGCAAGTAATACTGGGCGTTCACCGTGCGCGCGGCGCCGGTGATATCGATCAGGGTGACGATGGAGGCCAGGCTGGTGGTCTGGAGCATCATGATCACTTCGTTGCTGTATTGCGGCAGCGCCCGGCGCAGGGCCGACGGCAGCAAAATCCGGCGATACAGCTTGTAGCGCGACATGCCCATGGCCTTGGCCGCTTCGATCTCGCCATGGGGCGTGGCCTTGAGGCTGCCGGCGATGATTTCGGCGGTGTAGGCGCTGGTGTTCACGGCAAACGCCAGGCACGCACAGAAGGTCGCGCTGGACAGCAGCGGCCACAGGAAGCTTTCACGCACCGCTTCGAACTGGGCCAGGCCGTAGTAGATCAAAAACAGCTGCACCAGCATCGGCGTGCCGCGAATCACGTAGGTGTAGAGCCAGGCCACACCGTTGACGACCGGCTGCTTGGACACGCGCATCAGGCCCAGGGGCAAGGCTGCGAGCAAGCCGAAGAACAGCGAAATGGCCAGCAGTTTCAGGGTGGTCAGCAAGCCGCCGAGGTACAGCGGCATGGCCTCCCAGATGACGTTGTAGTCGAAGATCATAGATCAGCCGCCTTTACGCCTACCGAGTAGCGCTTCTCAAGATGACGCAGGGCCAGTAACGACACGCTGGTGATCACCAGGTACATCGCCGCCACCGCGAGGAAGAAGGTAAAAGGCTCGCGGGTGGCGTCTGCCGCCTGCTTGGCCTTGAACATCATGTCTTGCAGGCCCACCACCGAGATCAGTGCGGTGGCCTTGGTCAGTACCAGCCAGTTGTTGGTAAACCCGGGGATCGCCAGCCGAATCATCTGCGGCACCATCACCCGGAAAAACACCTGGAACGGGCTCATGCCATAAGCCATGCCGGCTTCGGCCTGGCCCTTGGGAATGGCCATGAAGGCGCCACGGAAAGTTTCCGAAAGGTAGGCGCCAAAGATGAAACCCAGGGTGCCGATACCGGCGGCCAAGGGGTTCAAGTCAATATAGTCGTCGTAGCCCAGCAGGGGCGCGACGCGGTTAAGCAGGTCCTGACCGCCGTAGAAAATCAGCAGGATCAGCACCAGGTCGGGGATCCCGCGGATCACCGTGGAGTACAGGTCGCCCAGCCAGGCCAACCAGCGCACCGGCGAGAGGCGCAACGCGACCCCGATCAGACCCAGAACAATGGCCAGGGCCATGGACGACAAGGCGAGCTGAAGCGTCAACCATGCGCCATCGAGGATGACAGCCCCGTAGCCTTTCAACATGATTCAGGTCCTCGAAAAGGGGGATGAAAAAATGGCGCAAACTTCAGAGACCCTGTTGCTTGCGCCATTGCGGACAGACAGCTGCGACGATTTACTTGGCGGCAGTTTCCGGGCCGTAAATGTCGAAGTTGAAGTACTTGTCCTGGATGGCCTTGTACTTGCCGTTGGCACGGATCGCAGCGATGGCTGCGTTGATGCGGTCCAGGTTTTCCTTGTCGCCTTTGCGTACCGCGATGCCGATGCCGTCGCCGAAGTACTTGGCGTCGGTGAAGGCCGGGCCGGTGAACGCGTAGCCTTTACCGGCTGGCGTGTCGAGGAAGCCTTCCTGCAACAGGGTAGCGTCGGCTACGGTGCCATCAAGGCGACCGGCTTCCACGTCCAGGTAGATTTCGTTCTGCGAGCTGTAAGGAACGATGGTGGCGCCTTTAGGGGCCAGGACTTCCTTGGCGAAACGGTCGTGGATCGAACCACGTTGCACGCCGATCTTCTTGCCCTTCAGTTCATCCAGGCTGTCAGTGACCGCAGTGCCTTCCTTCAACACCAGGCGAGCCGGGGTGAGGTAGTAACGGTTGGTGAAGTCCACGGACTTCTTGCGGTCTTCAGTGATGGACATCGAAGACAGGATGGCGTCGATCTTGCGCACTTTGAGTGCCGGGATCAGGCCGTCGAATTCTTGCTCGACCCAGGTGCACTTGACCTGCATCTGCTCGCACAGGGCGTTGCCGATGTCGTAGTCAAAACCGACGATGCTGCCATCCGGAGCCTTGGAGGCAAACGGAGGGTAAGCCGCTTCAATACCAATCTTCAGTGGCTTGCCTTCGGCGAAAGCCTGCATGGACAGCACGGACAGCGCCAGGGCGCCCAACAGCACGAGTTTCTTCATCTTGGGACTCCATCGGTATAGGGCAAAACAGCAGTATGAGCCAGAGCCCACGATGCGACTGAGTGAAACCGAATAGCGTTGCTGCGTCCTGCGCCAGTTTCACATCGGCGACGACGAGCGAGTGATCGGCATTCTAACGACAGGCCGGAAGCCGATATTTCCTCAATGCGACAACAATTTACAGATGCACCGAGAAAGCGGTTCCAGCACATTGACAGCCCCTGGATTTTATGCAGAGGCAAAAGATGTTAAACCAGTTAACGCTGCAAATTGCGGGCCTATTATTCGCAAACCCTTCTAGCACGGCAAGTGTAGCGTTTGATCTAATTTTACAGGGTGTCTAAAACGCGGGTTTTAGGGGCACCGGCGTAGCACTTTGCCTCATGTTTGGGCGTGGGGTTACACATTTGCAGGGGTCGGTAACATTCTGAAACTTCCTACGACACAATCCGATATTTATTGGCCTTGTGTAAGTCGCTCCATTGGATGAACGGCGGTGGAATGCAGTCGGCTGTGGGAGCGGGCTTGCTGGGGGTGGGGGGGCTTGCTGTGGTGAGGGGGCTTGTCCCCCGCCGGGTTCACCATAGATTGATGGGGCTGCTTCGCAGCCCAGCGCGGGGCAAGCCCGCTCACCACAGCAAGCCCGCTCACTACAGCAAGCCTGCTCATTACAGCAAGCCTGCTCACCACAGCAAGCCCGCTCCCACAGTTGATTTTTGGTGTTTTTGTGGGCGCACAAAAAAGCCCCACCCGGCCTACGCCGAATGGGGCTCTGCCCCACAAACCCGCCTTACGCGACGTTCATGGTCTTGTGCGTCTCAATCAAATGCGCCACCACTCCCGGGTCTGCCAGGGTGGAGATATCCCCCAACCCGTCGTACTCAGCGGTCGCAATCTTGCGCAAAATCCGGCGCATGATTTTCCCCGATCGGGTCTTCGGCAAACCCGGCGCCCACTGGATCACATCCGGCGAGGCAATCGGACCGATCTCTTTACGCACCCAGTTTTTCAGCTCCAGGCGCAACGCTTCATTCGGCTCTTCGCCGTTTTTCAGCGTCACATACACATAGATACCCTGGCCCTTGATGTCGTGCGGCACCCCCACCACCGCCGCTTCCGCGACTTTCGGGTGGGCAACCATGGCGCTTTCAATCTCGGCAGTGCCCATGCGGTGGCCGGACACGTTGAGCACGTCATCCACCCGCCCGGTGATCCAGTAGTAGCCATCCTCGTCACGACGCGCACCGTCTCCGGTGAAGTACATGCCACGGAAGGTCTTGAAGTAGGTGTCCACAAACCGGTCATGGTCGCCATACAGCGTGCGCGCCTGGCCCGGCCACGAGTCGAGAATCACCAGGTTGCCCTCGGCCACGCCCTCGATCAGGTTGCCCAGGTTATCCACCAGCGCCGGCACCACCCCAAAGAACGGGCGTGCCGCCGAACCCGGCTTCAGCGCATGCGCGCCGGGCAACGGGCTCATCATGTTGCCGCCGGTCTCGGTCTGCCACCAGGTATCCACGATCGGGCAACGGGATTGGCCGACGTTCTTGTAGTACCAGTCCCACGCTTCCGGGTTAATCGGCTCACCCACCGAACCCAACAGGCGCAAGCTGCTACCGTCGGCGCCTTCCACGGCGGCCTTGCCGGACGCCATCATTGCGCGGATCGCAGTAGGAGCGGTGTAGAGGATATTGACCTTGTGCTTGTCGACGATCTTCGCCACCCGGGTGATGTCCGGGTAGTTCGGCACGCCTTCGAACAGCAGCGTGGTCGCACCGTTGGCCAGCGGGCCGTAGACGATATAGGTGTGGCCAGTAACCCAGCCGACGTCGGCGGTGCACCAGTAGATTTCGCCCGGGCGGTAGTCGAACACGCGCTCGTGGGTCAGGGCTGCGTACAACAGGTAGCCGCCGGTGGTGTGCTGCACGCCCTTCGGCTTGCCGGTGGAGCCGGAGGTGTAAAGGATGAACAGCGCTTCCTCGGCGCCCATCTCTTTCGGCGCGCACACGGTACCCGCCACTTTCATCAGGTCTTCGTACCAGATGTCGCGATGCTGGTTCCACTTGATGTTGCCGCCGGTGCGCTTGCACACGATGACTTTCTGGATGCTGCTGGTTTCCGGGTTGGTCAGGGCATCGTCGACGTTGGCCTTCAGGGAAATCTTCTTGCCGGCACGAATGCCTTCGTCGGCGGTGATCACCACCTTGGATTTGCAGTCAATGATCCGACCGGCCAAGGCCTCTGGCGAGAAACCGCCAAACACCACCGAGTGAATCGCACCGATCCGGGTACAGGCCAGCATGGCGACCACGGCTTCGGGAATCATCGGCATATAGATAGTCACCACGTCGCCGCGGTGCACATCCTGGCCGCGCAGGGCGTTGGCGAACTTGCAGACTTCTTCATGCAGCTCGCGGTAGGTGATGGTGCGGCTTTCGGCCGGGTCGTCGCCTTCCCAGATGATTGCCGACTGATCGCCGCGCTCGGCGAGATGACGGTCCAGGCAATTGTAGGAAACGTTGAGGGTGCCGTCGGCAAACCATTTGATGTCGACATGGTGATCGTCGAAGGAGGTCTGCTTCACCGTGGTGAAAGGCTTGATCCAGTCAAGGCGCTTGGCTTGCTCGCGCCAGAAACCGTCGGGGTTGACCACCGACTGCTGGTACATGGCCTTGTAGGTCGCCTCATCGGTCAGCGTGTTGGCTGCTACTTCGGGGCGAACGGGGTACAGAGAAGCCGCACTCATCTTTCTTACCTCGGTGACATAGTTGTTGTTGTATGGCCCTGTTGTAGCCGGGCCGGGCCTATAGAACCATTCGACGATGGTAGTAACAAGCCCCTACAAATTGCCCTCCTATACCCCGGCGGCGCTCTGGCCCGCGGCCTGTGGCGCTTTGCAGGTTTCTGAAAAAACCTTCATTTCGCGATTGTTACAAAAACCACCAATAGTGTTTATCAAAAGCACGGGTATATGAATATAACCCGCACGCCTAAAATCAACCTCGCCATCAAGGCACCGTGATTAACAACGTAACAGCCCCCACGAAGGCATCGTTAATCCGAACTTCCCAATCAAGTTACACACGTGGCCTCACAAGGGCCCCGTGACCCCTTTCGACCACCAAAAGGTAAATAGTCAAATGAAAGCGTTATTAGTTATGGCCCTTAGCAGCTTGTGCGCCACCGCCGCCCTGGCCGACGAAGCCCCGACTGACGTAGCCAGCCAGAGCACTCCGATTGTTGAAGACTACACCTACAGCACCCACCTGGACGTTGCCAAAGTATTGTCCATGAGTGAAGTTCCGGATGTATGCCAAGTTGTACCGGTAAAAATGGAATATGAAGACTCGCAAGGTCAGCGTCATATTCTTCAATATCAAGTGATGGGTAACGGTTGCTCTAACGGGTAATAACTTCGTTAGTTGCCATTCACTCAGATCTTATTCGCCGCAAGAAATCGTTCTTGCGGCAAAGAGCTGGCTTCTCCCCCATCGTTTGAATCGAATGCTACGATTGTGGCGCCGCCACCTCACCTGCACAGCAGGATTCATTCATGCGAGCCAGTTTCGAAAAAATTCCGACCGAGGCGAACACCTCCTGGACCCTGCTGAACAGGCGTCTACCGGAGGCGATTCCGTTTGAATGGCATCACCATCCCGAATACGAACTGACCCTCACCCTGAACAGCCGCGGGCACCGCTATATCAGCAACGATGTGGCGCTGTACGATGATGGCGACCTGGTGCTGGTGGGCCCGAACGTGCCGCATAGCTGGTCTTCTGCCGAGCTGATCGACCCTGCCAAACCGCACATTGCCTTGGTCATCTGGTTTTCCGAGGCCTGGGCGGATTCGCTGGTGCAGTTGTTTCCGGAGATGGCATCGACGCGCGCACTGTTGGTTGCAGCGCGGCAGGCACTGAGCTTCAGTGACGCTACGTCCCGGGCACTGCGGCCGGTGATCGAAGCCATGGTCGAGCAAGACGCCTCCCAGCGGCTGATCTCGTTGCTCACCGTGCTCAACACATTGTCCCGGGACGTCGCCGCGCAGCCTATTGCGATAGAAGTTGCGACGCCACACATCACGGAAGACGCACGCATCCGCCGCGTCCTGGACCACTTGCACGGCCACTATGCGCAACCTGTGGGCATTCCCGAATTGGCACAAATGGCCTGCGTCAGCGTCTCCGCCTTCCACCGAATGTTCCGCAAACACACACGCTGCACGGCACTGGACTACATCGTTCGGCTGCGTATCGGACACGCCTGTGCGCTGTTGATGCAGGGCAACCTGGCGGTCAGCGCAATTTCCGAACAGGTTGGTTATGCATCCCAGGCGTTGTTCAATCGGCAGTTCAAGGCGCACAAGGGCATGACGCCTTCACAATTTCGGGTTCAGCACGGCCATCACTTTCAATAAGCCGATTCTTCTACACGCCTTATTACGAACGCCATAATCGTATTACTCAACGCGCCAAATCAGGCTGCCGCCCGAGCAGGCTGGAGTGGTTCCATACCTGTATGCACAACAACAATACAGGTCACCCCATGAGCAACTACCACGCCTTCGAATGTGCCGAGCTGCCGGACGACTACAAGCGCAGCATCGTCGCGATGAAAAAGGCATTGCGCGCGCAAATCGGCGATGTGTCCGCGCTGTTTGCCGAGGTCAGCGAGTTTATCTGCGGTGAAATCGCCTCGATCAAGGCTACTACCGCCTGGCCCGAGCTCGACTTTGAGACCATCGCCAACGGCCGGGTCACCGAAGAACAACGAGCCCTCATCAAACGCCGAGGCTGCCTGGTGATCCGCAACCACTTCCCCCGCCAGCAAGTGCTCGGGTGGGACAAAAGCCTGCTGGACTACCTCGACCACAACCATTTCGACGAGGTCTACCGCGGCCCGGCCGACAACTTCTTCGGCAACCTAGAAGCCTCACGCCCGGAAATATTCCCCATTTATTGGTCCGACGCCCAGATGCAGGTGCGCCAACACGAACGCATGGGCGCCGCACAGTCATTCCTCAACCGCCTGTGGACCATCAACTCCCAGGGCCGGCAATGGTTCGACCCTGACATCAATGCGCTGTACCCCGACCGCGTGCGCCGCCGCCCACCCGGCACCACCTCCAAAGGGCTTGGCCCGCACACCGATTCCGGCGCGCTGGAACGCTGGCTGCACCCCGCCTACCTCAAGGTGTTCGACAAAATCTACTGCAACGACTTCAAGTCGTACGACCCATGGGACGCCGCGCATCGCACCGAAGTCGATGAATATGCCTACAAGGACACGGTGAAATGCTCCGCCTTCCGCACCTTCCAGGGCTGGACCGCGCTGTGCGACATGCAGGCCGACCAAGGCGTGCTGCATACGCTGCCGATCCCCAAGGCCATGGCCTACCTGCTGCTGCGCCCGTTGCTGGACGACGCTCCCGAAGATGAACTGTGTGGCGTTGCGCCGGGCAAGGTGTTGCCCATCTCAGAAAAATGGCACCCGTTGCTGGTCCAGGGCATGACCCCGATTCCGGACGTGCAGGCCGGCGACTCGGTGTGGTGGCACTGCGACCTAATCCACAGTGTCGCCCCCGTCGAAAACCAACAGGGCTGGGGCAACGTGATGTACGTGCCCGCCGCGCCCATGTGCCCGAAAAACCGGCGGTACGCCAAGGATGTGCTTCGGGCGTTCGAGCAAGGGGTTTCGCCGGGTGACTTTGCCCGGGAGGACTATGAAAGGGACTGGGGTGACCGCTTCATGAAATCGCAATTGAATGCGCCGGGCCGTAAAGGGTTGGGGCTGGAATAAGCGCCGCGCCAGCGCATCGAAACAAACGCCTACCGCCCGTCAAAAAAATCCAAGCCAGGCAAAGCCTTGTAAACCCGGACCTTGGCTGCAAACACCACCATTTTGGCCGCTCACCGAGGCCATCCGCCGCAACACAAAGTCGAATTTTTCCCTATAATGCGCGGGTAAATCGGGCCTGCAATATCCCTTTACACTGGGATGAAGAGCCAGACCTGAGGCCCCCGCTGGAGCTCGCAAGCATCGCTCCGCCCCTCAAGCCTCAAGCAGAACACCCGTAACCCCTGATTCCGTTTAATGCGTGCGCTAGCTGCAACAAACGATTCCTTAAGATCCACCGCGGCCTTTGGGCCTTGTGAACACCCAACCATCCGGTTTCACACGGGCACCTTAGAGCCCTCACGCAGGAGACGACACGTCATGCTGAGCTGGGACGAATTCGACAAAGAAGAAGACGGCGAAGTAGTTGCCAAAGGCGCCAACGCCGGCCACGCCACCGAAGCCAACATGGACCGCCTCGACGGTGCCGGCGCTGCTGCCGCCATCGAAGCCCGCGCCGTCACCGCCAATGACTCCGCCGCCATCGTGCGCGCCAAGGCCGCCCTCGACAAACTCGACGTCGCCGAAGGCCTCGCCGAGCTGGAAGGCTCCGCCGCCCGCGTCGCCGTTGACGAAAAGCGCATGATCAACTGCCGCGCCGACCTCAACCAACTCGTGCCTTTCAAGTACGACTGGGCCTGGCAGAAATACCTCGACGGCTGCGCCAACCACTGGATGCCGCAAGAGGTCAACATGACCGCCGACATCGCCTTGTGGAAAACCCCCGAAGGCCTGACCGACGACGAACGTCGCATCGTGATGCGCAACCTCGGCTTCTTCTCCACTGCCGACTCGTTGGTCGCGAACAACCTGGTACTGGCTGTTTACCGCCTGATCACCAACCCGGAGTGCCGCCAGTACATCCTGCGCCAGGCCTTCGAAGAAGCGATCCACACCCACGCCTACCAGTACTGCATCGAATCGCTGGCCATGGATGAAGGCGAGATCTTCAACATGTACCACGAGATTCCATCGGTCGCCAAAAAGGCTGCCTGGGGCTTGAAGTACACCCGTTCGATCTCCGATCCGAAGTTCGAAACCGGTACTGTTGAGACCGACAAAGAGCTGCTGCGCAACCTGGTCGCTTACTACTGCGTATTGGAAGGCATCTTCTTCTACTGCGGCTTCACCCAGATCCTGTCCATGGGCCGTCGCAACAAAATGACCGGCGTGGCGGAGCAGTTCCAGTACATCCTGCGGGATGAGTCGATGCACCTGAACTTCGGTATCGATGTGATCAACCAGATCAAAATCGAAAACCCGCATTTGTGGGATGCCGAGATGAAGGAAGAAGCGACCCAGATGATCCTGCAAGGGACTCAGCTGGAGATTGAATACGCGCGTGACACCATGCCGCGTGGGGTGCTGGGGATGAATGCGGCGATGATGGAGGATTACCTCAAGTTCATCGCGAACCGTCGTCTGTCGCAGATTGGTTTGAAGGAAGAGTATCCGGGGACGACGAATCCGTTCCCTTGGATGAGCGAGATTATGGACTTGAAGAAAGAGAAGAATTTCTTTGAGACTCGGGTTATCGAGTATCAGACTGGTGGGGCGTTGAGCTGGGATTGATTCTTGAGTTAATTAAAAAGCCCTGACTTGTTCAGGGCTTTTTTATACACGCAAAATGCCAAATCCTACGCCGCTGTAGGAAATTTCGTGGACGTGCTAGTGGCCACTCAGTATCGTCCGAGGACTTTCTACCCTCGGCGATTGTATGGATATCACAAAAGACAGCATTGACTGGAGCGACGAGGAATTAGCCGCGGCAGTCGAGACTTACTTGAAGATGTTGGCGTGGGAGAACAGCGGCCAACACTTTAATAAAGCCCATGAAAACCGCTTGCTACGTCAGGGAGCAATCGCAGGGCGTACAGAAGGCTCCATCGAATTTCGTATGCAGAATATTTCTGCAGTTCTGGTCCAAATGGGCCGGAATCGGATCAAGGGATACAAACCTGCAAATAACGTGGGCTCGGGAGTAGAACAACAGATTCGCAAAGCCCTCGCTGCCCTTCGTATATTTGAATCAGATGAAACAGCCCAAACTGCAGATGAGCAAACCCTCGTCCGCCGCGCCTCCAAGCTACTGCAGCAGCCCATCGAAAAGGTGCCGGACGGAATTGCGAAGCCACAGAAAGTATCCATCGTCGGTACGGCTTTTGTTCGTGATCCTAAAGTACGCGCTTGGGTACTGAAAGAAGCCAATGGCATCTGCGAAGGCTGCGGCTCACACGCGCCTTTCGAAGTCGATGGCCAGCCATTTCTTGAAGTACATCACGTCAAGCACCTCGCCCAGAAGGGTTCGGATCGCATCACCAATGCTGTAGCCTTGTGCCCCAATTGCCATCAGCGGTGTCATCGGTCGAGCGACCGGGATATTTTCACCAAAGGGCTTTACTCCAAAATCAACAGATTGATACCGGAGTAAACTCTTGCTGTCAGAGCAGATGCACCTTCCAAAAAATAGTAGATAGGACCGAGACCCGCCCGTGAACCCAGACATGCTCGAATCCGGCCCCTTGGATGCCAAAGTACTTTCCGTCTTTGACTTCGACGGCACCCTGACCCACCACGACAGTTTCGTGCCATTCCTGAAGTTCGCCTTTGGTAAAGGCGAGTTCATGCGCAGAATGGTGAAGCTGGCGGTGCCTGGCGCGCAGTTTCTGTTGCGCGTCATTAGCCGTGATGAGCTCAAGGCGCAGTTGATCCGCACCTTTATGACCGGCGTGGACAGGGCGTGGGTTCAGCAGAAGGCTGAAGAGTACTGCCAGGCGTATTGGAACAAGTTGATGCGGCCGACCGGGCTGCAATCGGTGGCCGATGAGGTGAAGTCCGGGGCGGTGGTGACGCTGTGTTCGGCGTCGCCGGCGTTGGTGTTGCAGCCGTTTGCGGATCGGCTTGGGATCAAGCTGATTGGCACTGAGCTTGAGGCGGTTGACGGGGTGTTGACTGGCAAGCTCACGGGGAATAATTGCCGATGTGAGAATAAGGTGCTTCGGCTTGAGGCGGTTTATGGGGATCTGGGGGAGTATCGGCTCAGGGCCTGGGGTGATACGCGCGGGGATCGGGAGTTGTTGGCGGCGGCGCAGGATGCGCATTTTCGGCATTTTCATGCGAAGAAAAAGCGGGCCAAGTTGCAGCGGTGATGCGGGTGGATGGGGTCTGCGGGTAGACCGAGTTGATCCCATCGCAGCCTCGCTGGGGCTCGACAGCTCCTACAGGTGAGCTCTGTATATCCTTAAGGTGGGTGGGAATTCGTTAGATTGGCTCTTTGAGATCCACACCCAGCGCCGTCGCGAAGGCTTTGACCAGCGGGCTGCGCGGGGTGTTGTGTTTGAGGATGACGTTGAACGGGGTGCTCAGGTGGATCTGCTCCGGGCATAACACGCGCAGGCGCCCTTCCCTCACCAGCGGCGTGGCGTAGTGTGCCGGGAGGAAGCCCAGGAAGCGGCCAGTAAGGATGAGGATGGCCACGGCTTCTACCTGTGAGGCCGACGCGGACTGGCTGTCGTAGCTGACGAAGTTGGCTTTGTCGCTATGGATCGCGTACCGATGATTGACCACTTCATGCTGGCGCAACACATCTGCGTTGATCTCGCTCGCTTCAAACAGCGGATGCCCGACGGCGCAGTAGGCGTGAGACTTTTCTTCGTACAACGGGAAATAATCGAATTCCTCTCGCCGCTGGTACACCGGCACGATGCCGACAATCAGCCGCCCTTCCACCACGCCGCGTTCAACTTCGTCCAATTGCGAGGCATGTAGGCGCAATCTTATTTTTGGTGATTCGGTATGTAATTTCCCCAGCGCTTTAATCAGCGGGGAATTAACGTCCGACACGGTGTTATCAATAACGCCCACACTAAGGTCGCCGATCAGTTCATTCTGCGCCGAACTAAGCTTGTCTCTGAAACTGTCCACGGAGGCGAATAATTCGATGGACGCCTGGTAGACCAACTTGCCTTCTTCGGTCAGGCCAAACCCTTCCCGGCCCCGCGTACACAGGCGCATGCCGATGCGGATTTCGAGGTCGGAAATCTGTTTGCTGATCGCTGCCAAGCCCACATTCAGCTCATTCTGCGCCGCGCTGAAGCCGCCCGCTTCGACCACAGCCTTGAACACCCGCAGCAATTTGAAGTCCAGCCCGCTGAGTTGCAGGGGCGGTCTTGTGCCGGGTTTTGGCGGTATGTTTCCAGAATTGGAAAGTGGGGTTTCCATAATACGTGTTGACCTCAAGTGCCATATTCAACAGGCTTTGACCTACTCCATGAACATCGCCGGGCGGCAATAATGAACATACTTAACCGCCCTTGGCAACCTTGAATATAGCGGGTTGAACGGCTTTTACCGGCTGATTTAACGCCCTGAAAACCTGACACTTCGATCAGGACTTTTCGTTTTGCTACTGCCCTCCGAATCCATAAGGCCAAGCCACGTCCAGCGGGTTTGTCACTTCTAAAAACAAGCGTGAGGAACACCATGTCTCAGCCCACCGATCGCCTCTGGGGTGCTCGTTTCAAGTCCGGCCCATCTGCTGCTTTGGCCGCGCTGTCGCGTTGCCCCGAGCGCTACTTTCGCCTGACGCCTTACGACCTGGCCGGCTCCCGGGCCCATGCCCGTGAGTTGCAGCGCGCCGGGTTGCTGGATGAGTCGGAAACCTTGCGCACTTTGGAAGCGCTGGATCGGATTGGCGAAGACTTTGCCGCTGGCCGCCTGCACCCGACGCTGGATGACGAGGACGTGCACACCTTCATCGAGCGGGTGTTGACCGAGCGTTTGGGCGCCTTGGGCGGCAAGTTGCGCGCCGGGCGTTCGCGCAATGACCAGACGGCCAACGATTTGCGCCTGTTCCTGCGGGACCACGCGCGCACCATCACCACTGAGGTGTTGGGGTTGCAGCAAGCACTGGTAGACCAGGCCGAGCAGCATATCGAGAGCATTTGCCCGGGCTTTACCCACTTACAGCAGGCGCAACCGATTGTATTCGCCCATCACTTGCTGGCTCACGCGCAATCGATGCTGCGGGATGTGCAACGCCTGGTGGATTGGGATGCGCGCACGGCGTTGTCGCCGTTGGGCGCGGCGGCGATGGCGGGTTCGGCGATTGCGCGCCAGCCAGAGCATTCGGCCAAGGAGATGGGTTACACCGGGCCGTGCGAAAACTCTATCGACGCTGTAGCCAGCCGTGACCACGTGGCGGAGTTTCTGTTTGTGGCGGGCATGCTCGGGGTGAATATTTCGCGATTGTCGGAGGAGTTTTGCCTGTGGTCATCGCGGCAGTTTCGCTGGGTGCAGTTGGACGATGCCTACGCCACCGGGAGCTCGATCATGCCGCAGAAAAAGAACCCGGACATTGCCGAATTGGCGCGGGGCAAGGCTGGGCGCTTGATTGGCAACCTGACCGGGTTGATGTCGACGCTCAAGTCCTTGCCACTCTCGTACAACCGCGATTTGAGTGAAGACAAGCACAGCGTGTTAGACAGCGTGGATACGTTGCTGTTGGTGCTGCCGGCAATGGCCGGGATGGTCGCGACGATGAAGGTGCAGGTGGAGGAGCTGCGGCGCCAGGCGCCAATGGGTTTCACCCTGGCAACCGAGGTGGCGGATTGGTTGGCCACCCGCGGCGTGCCGTTCAAGGAGGCCCATGAGATTACCGGCGCCTTGGTCCAGGCCTGTGAGAAGCATGAGATTGAATTGTGGGAAGCGTCGCCGGCGTTGTTGGCGGAGGTGGATACGCGGCTGACACCTGAGGTGCGTGAGTGCCTGACCCTGGAAGCGGCGATTGCGGCGCGCAGTGGTTGGGGCGGTACGGCGCCGGAACGGGTAAGAGAGCAGATTGGGCGGTTGAAGGTGGCGTTGGCAGAACAACAGAAGTGGACTGAGAGTTACCAAGGATTCCGGATTTAAGCCTGTGGGACTGGGGTGCATGTGCCGACGCTATCGCAGGCAAGCCAGCTCCCACAGTTGGACCGAGTACATCCGCTAGAGATTTATTAGTTTCGGAGAGTCACCATGAAGCAAACCCCGGCAGAGCGCTTGCAAGCCGAGCGCCAGCAGACCGAAAACCAGTTCGATATCACGAAGTACGAGCACGTGCCCCGTCGCTACTACGGCCGGATGGTGTTCGCCACCCTGATCGTGGTCGCCCTGGCCGCCTTGCTGCGGGCGTTTGCCAACGGTCAGATCGAATGGTCCTACATCGGTCAGTTCCTCACGTCCGAGGCGATCATCTGGGGCTTGGTGAACACCATCATCATGTCGATCCTGGCCATGGCGCTGGGCGTGGTGATCGGGGTGATCACGGCGATCATGCGCATGTCGGCCAACCCGATCCTGCGCTACGTGGCCATCACCTACACCTGGCTGTTTCGGGGCACGCCACTGATTCTGCAACTGCTGTTGTGGTTCAACCTGGCGCTGATTTTCCCGGTGATCTCGATTCCCGGCCTGTTCAGCATCGACACCGTGGACCTGATGACGCCGTTCGTGGCCGCCCTCCTCGGCCTGAGTATCAACCAGGGCGCCTACACCGCTGAAGTGGTGCGCGCCGGCCTGTTGTCGGTAGACACCGGCCAGTACGAAGCCGCCAAGTCGATCGGCATGCCGAGCCTTCAGGCGTTGCGTAGGGTGATTCTGCCCCAGGCGATGCGGGTGATCATTCCGCCTGTAGGCAACGAGTTCATCAGCATGGTGAAAATGACCAGCCTGGCGAGTGTGATCCAGTACTCGGAGCTGCTGCACAACGCGCAAAACATCTACTACGCCAACGCCCGGGTGATGGAGCTGCTGATTGTTGCCGGCATCTGGTACCTGGCGGTGGTGACTGTTCTTTCATTCGGTCAGAGCCGCCTTGAGCGTCGTTTTGCCCGCGGCACCGGCAAGCGCTCGTAAGCCCTGACTGAGGAGATTTGCCCCATGAGAAGCATCGTCAAGGCCGTGAACCTGAACAAGTATTACGACCAGTATCACGCGTTGCAGGACATCAACCTGGAAGTCGAACAAGGCGAAGTGCTGTGCATTATCGGCCCGTCGGGTTCCGGCAAAAGTACCCTGCTGCGCTGCGTCAATCAGCTGGAAAAAATCGACAAGGGCGGCCTGTGGGTCGATGGCGAACTGGTGGGTTACCGGGTCGTCGGCAACAAGCTGCATGAGTTGAATGAATCACAGATCGCCCGTCAGCGCTTGGCCACCGGCATGGTGTTTCAGCGCTTCAATTTGTTCCCGCACATGACCGTGTTGCAGAACATCATCGAAGGCCCGTGCCAGGTGCTCAAGCGCTCGCCCAAGGAAGCCACCGAAGACGCGTTGGAGTTGCTGGCCCGCGTCGGCCTGGCGGACAAGCGCAATGCCTACCCGGTGGAATTGTCTGGCGGGCAGCAACAACGTGTGGCAATTGCCCGCGCGTTGGCGATGCGCCCCAAGCTGATGTTGTTTGACGAACCCACGTCAGCCCTCGACCCGGAGCTGGTAGGAGAAGTGCTGTCGGTGATGCGCGACTTGGCCACCACCGGCATGACCATGATTGTGGTCACCCATGAGTTGGGCTTCGCGCGCGAAGTGTCCAACCGCATGGTGTTTATGGACGCCGGCCAGATTGTGGAAGCCGGCAGCCCTGAAGAAATTCTAATAAGCCCACAAAACCCGCGTACCCAAAGCTTTATTTCTGCCGTTCGCACTTAACTAAAAAACTAACGAGAACGCCCCCATGAAAAATCTGTTTCTTCCAAGTTTGCTCGTAGGCCTGATGGCCTCCACGTCGGTTTTGGCGGCATTGCCGGCAGCGATCAAGGACAAGGGTGAGATCAGCGCGGCCATCGTGCCGAACTACCCGCCGATGGATTTCAAGGACACCGCCACCAACAAACTCACCGGCCTGGACTTTGACCTGGGCAACGCCCTGGCCGAGCGCCTGGAGGTGAAGATCAAGTGGCAGGAAACCGGCTTCGAACAGATGCTCAGCGGCCTGACCACCAAGCGCGTGGACATTGTGCTGTCGGGCATGAGCGACACGGCCGAGCGCCAGAAGGCGGTGACCTTTATCGATTACTTCACCAGCGGCCCGCAGCTGTACACCCTGGCCAAGCGTGAAGACCTCAAGGAATTGACTGACCTGTGCGGCAAGAAAGTCG
The DNA here is from genome assembly GCF_034314165.1 of Pseudomonas sp. Bout1. Classification (GTDB taxonomy): domain Bacteria; phylum Pseudomonadota; class Gammaproteobacteria; order Pseudomonadales; family Pseudomonadaceae; genus Aquipseudomonas. The sequence goes on from NZ_JAVIWK010000001.1 coordinate 5,475,660, forward strand.
GCACCAGCCGACGTACTACCTGGCCGTCGGAAATTGCCGCCTGGAGCAAGGAAAACTGCGAGAAAGCCGGTAAGCCAGCGATCGTAGTCATTGGCACTGAAGGTTCTGCGGATGCTCGTGCGCAGTTGCAGCAAAACCGTCTGGATGCGGCGATGCAGGGCAGTGAAACCATTCCTTACCTGATGTCGCTGGACAAGGGTAAGTACAAGCCGGTGGGCCTGGCGATTTCCAAGCAGTTCACGGGGCTGGGGATTGAGAAGAGCAATACCGAGTTGGTCACAGCCATCAGCGAAGCGCTGCAGGGCATGATTGATGATGGGACGTACGGCAAGATTCTGCAGAAGTGGGACCTGGAACAGGGTGCGGTGGAAAAAATCAGCATCAATGCTGGCCAGTAACACCGCGTAACCCTGTGGGAGCCGGGCTTGCCCGCGATGGCGGTGAGTCAAGCGACGAATATAAAAGCTGACCCACCGCCATCGCAGGCAAGCCAGCTCCCACATTTGATCTTCATTGATTTGTAGAACAATGCTCGGCTTGACTACGCATTTATGACAAGGACATCCGCCCCACCGTGGCCACCTACTCCCTGGTAATCCGCCGCCTGATGATCTGCTCGGTGACCATCGTCGTCAGCCGCGCCATGACCAGCCCATTGCTCGCCCTATTACTCAGCACCCGCCTGGGTCTAAACCAGCAAGACATTGGCTTGCTGATGGGCATCGCCGTATTCATCGCCACGCTGCTGGGCCTGTACGGCGGCTACATCATCGACCGCCTGGAAAAACGCAAACTGTTGATCCTGGCGATGCTCTCCAGCGCCATCGGTTTTCTGTTGCTGACCTTTGCCAACAACCTGTACCTGACCACCCTGACCCTGGTGATCACCGAAGCCGCGTCGGCGCTGTTCCTGATCGGCTCCAAGGCGATCATCAGCGAGAACCTGCCGGTGGGCCAGCGCGCCAAGGTGTTTTCCCTGCGCTACACCCTGACCAATGTGGGCTACGCCACCGGCCCCATGCTGGGCGTGGTGATCGCCGGCCACATGCCGCTGGCGCCGTTCCTGATCGCCAGCGCGATTGCCTTTGGCAGCCTGTTCTTGATGATCGGCATCCCACCGACCCAACGCGATGACAGCAACAAACCCTTAAGTTTTCTCAGCACCCTGAGGACGCTGCGCAGCGATCGCACCTTGATCCTGTTTACCAGCGGCAGCCTGTTGAGCACCATTGTCCACGGGCGCTACACCCTGTATCTGTCGCAGTTCCTGCTGGTGGCCTACAAGCCAGAGAGCGCGCTGAAAATTCTCTCGGCCGTGCTGGCGTGCAACGCCATCACGGTAATTCTGATGCAGTACCAGATCAGCCGATTCCTCAAGCGTGAACAACTGCGTTACTGGATCGTGCTCGGCACCTCGCTGTTTATCGCCGGGTTGATCGGCTTCAGCATGGCGGACAGCCTGGTGTCGTGGTGCATCGCGATGTTTGTGTTCACCCTGGGGGAGATGATCATCTACCCTTCCGAATTCCTGTTTATCGACACCATCGCCCCGGACGCCCTGCGCGGCAGTTATTACGGCGCACAAAACCTGGCGGCATTTGGCGGGGCATTGAGCCCGGTGATCTGCGGCTACCTGCTGATAAACGCCTCGCCGGCCTCGATGTTCTATGTGCTGAGTGGCCTGACCGCGGTAGGCGGCACCTTGTGCTTCCTGAGTGGCCGGCGGGTGACGGTTCGTACCTGATTTCTGCTGATATTTGCGCCATATCCCGCTATTAATAGCGAAATCTCTCACGGACCCGAGCCCCATGAAATTCGACACGGCCTACAGCCTGAGTCTCGACGACAAGCTGTCGATCTACGACGTGCGCGACCTGAATTTCGACGAAACCGCCGCCTTCGATTCCGACAAGGACAGCTTCCTGTGCCCCAACGACGAGTGCCGGGCAGCGTTTGAGGCGGGCAATGTGCTGGGTACGTTCAACGCGAAAAACGTCAATTACCTGCGCACGCCGCACTTCAAGAATATCCCCAGCACCCGACATATCGAGGGTTGCCGTTACGCCAGCCGCCATGTCGGAAAAGGTGAAGCAGAGGATGGGCCGGAGGAAAATTTCCCGTCGGAATTTGTCCTGACCCGACGCCAGTACCCACGCAAGACACCGCTGATCGGTGCCGAGGGCGGCACCCCGCAAGAACCACCGAAAACGCCGACAACCCGCAGCACCTTGTCTCACAGTTCAAGCGAGACCACTCCGGACAAGACCAGCGTCTTCGCCCATCCGGTGGAGTGCTACGTGTCCAATATCGATGACAAGGAAAAGCTTAAAAGCATGCCCTTGAAGATCGGCGATCACACCGCGACCTATTGGACGTTTTTCAAGAAGATCGAATACCTGCAAGACAACAAAGGCCTGATCTATTGGGGCAGGATCAAGGAGATCAAGGACTACACCAGCAGCTTTCGCATCGACTTCGAAAAGAAGGCCTGGCTCGACAAGAAGCCCTACTCGGTCAACGTTTACCTGAGCAAAAAACTGATCGAGAACTACCGCAAGCGCAACGCATTCCTGGAGCAGATCAAGGCGGCAGTGGGCAGTGAGCGGGCGTTGTATTGCTTCTTCTACGGCGTGACGCCGCAGCTGAAACATGTGCCGAGCAAGAAGAACCCCGAGCAGACGTTCGGGGTGTTCAGTGCCAATATCGAGAACCTGGACCACCTGATTATCCGCGAGGCGCCGGGGCTGGAGAGCTAGAGCAGCATGCTCACCATCACCACGCCCAACAACCCGATATACACCCGCGCATGCAACGCATCCGGGATGCGACCGATCCACGGCGTGGCCAGGCGAATGCCCAGAAGCGAGCCCAAGGTGAGGATGGCAAACGCCAGCAAGTCGATATAGCCGACAAACCACGCGCCCAATTCCACGTTGGCGAATCCTGCCATGACCATGTAGGTAAACGTACCGGCCAGCGCCACCGGCACGCTCAACGGGTTGGCCATGGACGTGGCCTGGGACATGCTCAAGCCGCAACGGCGCAACAGCGGCACGGTCATCACGCTGCCGCCCACCCCCAGGAAAGTCGCGATCGCACCAATGACGATGCCACCGCCCGCCACTTCCGTGCCGCTCAGGCGTCGTGGATGGAGCGTGTCGTCCTGGCTGAGAAAGCCCCGGCGCAACAGGCAATCGACGATGGTGACCGCCAGGTACGCGATAAAGGCGTAGCGGATGAAATCGCCGGTGGCGAACATCGCAGCGCCGGCTCCCAGCACGGCGCCGACCCCGATAAACCCGCCCAACGGCCACAGGTAATGGCGAATCAGATTACCTTTGCGACGGTGTTTTCCGGTGGCAATCAGCGCATTGACGATCATCACGCACGTGGAAGTGGCGACTGCAATATGCATCGCTGATTCACTCACGCCCGCGTCGTGGCTGAGGGTGAGCATGCCGTACAGTAACGGCACCACCACGAACCCGCCGCCGAATCCGAACAGCACCGCCGTCACGCCGGTCATGCAGCCAAACAGCGCCAGTAATAGATAGAACATCCAGTATCGCCTTCAGCATCGGGGAGAGCTGACGACAATAGAGAATCAAGGCTTGGCCCGCTTGCGCAAGTCGGCCAATAATATGCGAGATATTGCCACTGCCGGAAGCAGCCCCATGCGCAACATTTCCATCGCTCAACTGGACCTGACGCCTCGTACGGTAGTGGCGATCGGCACCGACTATCCCCACGGCTATCTGCTCAAGCGCCACAGCCACCGGCGCGGACAGTTGTTGTATGGCGCCACCGGGGTGATGCAAGTCGGTACCCATGAAGGCAACTGGGTTGTGCCGCCGCAACGCGCAGTGTGGATTCCCGCCCATGTGCCCCACGAAGTGCTGATGCTCGGGGTGTCGACGCGCAGCCTGTATATCGAACCGCATGCCATCACCGACTTGGGCGCCAGTTGCCAGGTCATCAGCGTTTCGCCTTTGATGCGCCAGTTGCTTATTGAAGCGGTGGAGATGCCCCTTGAATACGACACTGGCGGGCGCGACGGTTCCTTAGTCAGCCTGCTGCTGCATGAACTGGCCCGTGCCACGCACTTGCCGCTGCATATCCCGTTGCCGGAGGAGCCACGCTTGCTTGCCTTGTGCCTGGCGTTTCTGCAGCAGCCGCACGTGCACCAGTCACCTGTGCAATGGGCGGAACAATCGCACCTGAGCCTGCGCACTTTCAGCCGGCATTTTCGCCAACACACCGGCCTGAGTTTCGTGCAGTGGCGCCAGCGCGCCTGCGTGGTGCAAGCCCTGGCACGGTTGGCCAGCGGTGAAAGCGTCACCCGCATCGCCCTGGACTTGGGCTACGAAAACCCCGCGGCTTTTTCCAGCATGTTCCGACGGGTGCTCGGTCACTCACCGAGTACCTATCTGGAAGGCGCGAAATAGAGCGGCGGGTACCTTATCGAAAAATCCAGTTGATGAGCGGTCAAAACAACTGTACAAAAACACAGTATAGTTAGTCCTCCCCCGTCGAACCTGGAGAACCCCCATGTCCTCTCTGGCAATGAGCAGCACCGTAGAACAGCAGATCGTCCTTCACCAATTCACCCCACGCCACAGTGTGCAGGCGCGCCTGATGCTGGGCTGGAGCCGGGAAGACCTGGCCCGGGAAGCGGAGGTGGACGTGGACGCCCTCCAGCGTCTTGAAAGCCATGGCGATGTGGACGATGAGGTCCGCCTGAGTGTGGCGTTTCGTCTGGAGGCTGAAGGGCTGGTGTTTTTCCCGGGGTTTGCGCCGGGGTGGGGGATGAGTGTGCGTGGTGGCGCCAGCGCCGCAGCACAACCCACTCCTAAAGGGATCATCTCCCGGTTTCTGGATTCAACAGCGGCATCGATTGATCCAACAATACCTCAGCCCAATGGTGCGTAGCGTCCAGGCCCTGCATTCATGCCTGCAGCTGCAACGCCCGGCGGATCATTTGTGGCGGCTGGCCAAACGCCCGTAAAAAGGCCCGACGCATGCGCTCCGGGTCACCGAAACCCGTCTCTCGGGCGACGACGTCGATGGAGTGGCTGCCAGACTCGAGCATCAGGCGCGCCGCTTCAATGCGCAGGTGTTCAACCGCCTTGGCCGGAGACTGACCGGTTTCGGCGCGAAACAGCCGGCTGAACTGACGCGGGCTGAGGTGCGCCGCTTCGGCCAGTTGTTCTACCGAGAGGTCTTCACGCAAGTGCCCCTTGGCCCAGGCAAGGGCGGTTTGAACACGATCGGATTTGGGGTCCAGTTCCAGCAGCGCAGAAAACTGCGACTGGCCACCGGCACGGCGATGGTAGACCACCAGTTTTTTCGCCACATCGCGGGCCACTTCCACGCCCAGGTCATGCTCTACCAGGGCCAGGGCCAGATCGATGCAGGCGGTCATCCCCGCAGACGTCCACAGGGGACCATCGACGGTGAAGATCCGGTCTTCCTCCAGCTTCACATTGGGGTAGCGCTGGCGAAACGTCATGGCGTGGTACCAGTGGGTGGTTGCCTTGCGCCCCTCTAACAGCCCGGCCGAGGCCAGGTGGAACGAGCCGGTACAGGTCGACGTGACCCGACGCGATGCCGTCAACGACTCCTGCAAATAAGCCACCATGCCGGGTGTGGGCTCAAGTAATTCGTTGTCTCCCAGCACCACGATCGTGTCATAGGCCTGCTGCCCAAATGCCAGGCTATCAATGGCAAAGCCCATGGAGCTTTTAATCGGCCCACCCTGCTCCGACAGCAAGTCCACTCGGTAGAACGGATGCCCCACCACGAAGTTGGCAAATTCGAACACGCTGCTGGTGGACAGGCTGAGCACCTGGAAACCTTGAAACAGCAGAATACCGACGGACACCATGGCCAAACCTCATGTCTTTAAAAGAGGGATATATGACATTGCGGCCACCACATTACACCCATAATCTTGGTTGCAACAAGGCCGATCCTTTGCCCGGCCATTTGGAGCAACTGCCATGTCACAACACAAAGGTTATGCCCTGATCACCGGCGCCTCGTCGGGAATAGGCGCGGTGTATGCCGACCGCCTGGCGCACGCGGGCTACGATTTGATCCTGGTGGCCCGCAATCAGCACCGCCTGGAGCAACTGGCAACTCGCTTGAAGGCCAGCACCCAGCGTGACGTTGAAGTGGTTGCAGCCGACCTCAATCTGCCAGCCGACCTGGCGCGCATCGCCCAGCTCGTGCAAAAAGACAACCGCATCAGCCTGCTGGTAAATAACGCCGGGGTGGGGGCCACGGCGTCGCTGCTGGAGTCGGATGCCGACAAAATGGACGCGATGATCCTGCTTAACGTACTGGCGTTGACTCGCCTGGCCAAGGCGGCGGCAACCAATTTTGTGGCTCAGGGTCGCGGTACGATTATCAACATTGGCTCGATTGTCGCCCTCGCTCCCAAAGTGCTCAACGGTGTATATGGCGGTACCAAGGCCTTCGTGCAGGCGTTCAGCGAATCGTTGCAGCATGAACTGAGCGACAAGGGCGTGGTGGTGCAGGTGGTGCTGCCAGGCGCCACTGCCACGGAGTTCTGGGACATTGCCGGCCTGCCCGTGAACAACCTGCCCGAAACCATGGTAATGACCACCGAAAACCTGGTGGACGCCGCCCTGGCGGGCCTGGCCTTGGGGGAAACCGTGACGATCCCGTCACTTCCAGACAGTACTGATTGGGCTGACTACGAAAGCGCGCGGCTGGCCCTCGGTCCGAACCTGTCGCACCGTGAACCTGCCGCTCGTTATGGGCTGAAGTGATACGGATTAGCGCAGGCCAGCCATAAATGCAGGCTTCCTGATTGCCTGGGAGGCCTGCTCATACCCGTAGGCGACCGAAAGCAACGTAGGCTCGCTCAAGCTCGCGCCATAAAAGTGAACCGCGGTCGGCATACCGTCATCATCCATGCCCGATGGCACGGATATACCGGGGTAACCGGCTGCCGCGCCGTAGTAGTAACTGTGCGAGAGGAAGTTCGACACGATGGCGTCGAGCTTGTGTTCGGTCAGTGGTGTGTTGATGGTGCCCTTGAAGATCGGGCCAATGTCAGCCCACAATTCTTCCCGCACGTGTTCGCTGACATCAAGGTCTCTAATCATGGTGAGAAGCCTTTGGTCGGGAACACCTGGGCCGTTGTTGCGCTCATTGAAGTCAATCAGCTCAGACAGCGATTTCACCGCAAGCCCCTCGCGCCCGGCGAGGTAATCCTCGAGCTTTTGCTGCACATCCGCGTACAGGGCCAGCCCATAACTGTCATAGGTGTCGTCCGACAAACCCTCGGCCAACCGCCCTACGGGCACCATTGTTGCGCCTTTGGCCTGCAGCAACTGGATAGCGTCTTCAAAGTGCTGACGGTCTGCTCTTTTAGCCGGGTCGCTGGCGTCATCAGCCGATAACTCGGGCAACGGCGTGTAGCCAATGCGTTTGCCCACCAGGGAATCAGGCCCGAGCCCAACGGTGTAGAGGTTCGTCTGGGTCATGGCATTGAGTGCTTGCGCAGCGTCACGCACGTTTCGGGTAAAGGTGCCCACGGTGTCCTGGCGTGAACTCGTCATCACCCCTTCAGTACTCACCAGGCCTTCGGTGGGCTTGAAACCAACGACACCGTTATAGGCCGCCGGTGTAATGATCGAGCCGTTGGTTTCGACGCCCAGTGCCAAGGGCACAATCCCTTGGGCGACTGCTACCGCCGAACCGGTACTGGAACCCGCCGCCTGGCCACTTAACCGATGAGGGTTGAGTGTTTGACCGCCCCTGGAACTCCACCCGTCAAGCGGCGTGTCCGAGCGAAAGTTGGATAACTCGCTCATGTTGGTTTTTCCAATAATCACCACGCCGGCCTTCAGCAGGTTGTCCACCACCTTGGCATTCTTTGACGCGGGCCTGCCCACCAGCGCCATTGAGCCACCACTGGTCTGCATCTTGTCGCCCGTTTCGAACACATCTTTAAGCGCTATCGGAACGCCGTGCAGGGGCCCGCGCACTTTGCCTTCGGCACGTTCCTGATCCAGTTCACGGGCTTTTTCACGAGCGTCAGGGTTGATTTCAATGAACGCATTAGCGCCCTGCAAACCCTTGTCCATGTTAGCGATCAGTTTCAGCGAATCCCGCACCACCGAGCCCGAATTGGCACCATTGGGCCGGTTCATGTCCGCCGCCAGGTCCTCGGCGCTCCTATAGGCCTGCGGCGGGTTTGTCACCGCATCGAAAAGGCCGGCTCCCCATCCCGCCCCCACACTGGGTCCTATCATAAATGCCCCTAACCGTCTGAATATTGGAGATACCGGACGATATCCTCGGTTAAGTCTAAGAAGCGGATCATTCAATGACTCGGGGTTAGTTCTTGCAGGCGCGTACGATCAATCTCACGGTGGAGTAGGCATTTGAAGGTGCCCTAAAACATTGCGGCAGCCCAGCACCAGCGCCGCCAGACGCTCTGCGGACCAATGCGCACCATAGAACCAGATAACCGTTGAAACCCCATCGGCGCCCATGCCAACCGGCACACGAAAGCTTGGGTTGCCTGCCGTGGATGCTTGATGAAAGGCGGTACTTTGGGCATCGGACACCAACCCATCCAGCCGATTTTCCGCGACCCGGTCGTTAATCTCGTTGCTCGAATCCAGGGTGAAATGACGGGCGTTATCCGTGACAAGCGCCTGCACCGGCACTAGCTCCGCACCGGCCATGCGCAGTGCGTTGAGTACGCGGGCAAACTGCGCGCTGTGCTGGATCGTTTCCCGAACACCACCGGCAACACACTCGCAGGCAAACCCGATACGGCTGCCTGCCAACGACAGTGTGCTTCTCCATTGCCCCGCATCAGCGACCGGCGGGACCTGCACCATCACCGGCCCCTCGGGGTCAACGCCGTTGAGCGCGATCAGTGATAACGAGGGGTCGCGTACGGTACGCATCATTGGGCCGGGCATCTCGAACCTGGGCCCATAACCGTTGATGGCACCAAACTCAAGGCTGCCTGAGTACGCAGCAGAATTTACGATTGCACCGTCGGCGTCGCTACCAAATACCACGCCCTTGCTGACTGTTGGGGCACAAGGCAGAGGAACAGAACTGTCCCCCAAGACTGATTGTTTGAACAGGCACGGCGCGCCCGACGCTGTGACCTTCCGACTCTTTTCGTCCATACGCTCCCACGCCTCGAAACAGATTTTCGAAGAATGATTGCATCCTTTCACCGCAACTGATGTAGGACAGAAACGCCTTGCAACTCAGCGCCGGGGTTGCAGCTAAATAGCTATCACCCGCCGACGTGCTGCTCGTTACCGGCATGCTCCACTTCCAGCCACCAGGCGTGCCCGCGCTCCGGTTGATTGAGCATGAAGGCCTGCCCCATCGCCGGCGTAGTGATCGATACATTGCGCTCCCACGCCAACGCCATGATGCGGTCGAAGGGTTCGTGCCACGCGTGAAACGCCAGGTCGAACGTGCCGTTGTGGATAGGCAGCAGCCAGCGCCCCTTCAAGTCGACGTGCGCTTGCAGGGTTTCTTCCGGTTGCATGTGAACGTGAGGCCAATCGACGTTGTAAGCACCGGTTTCCATCAGGGTCAGGTCGAACGGACCATACTGTTCGCCGATACGCTTGAAGCCTTCGAAATAGCCGGTATCACCGCTGAAAAAAATCCGCCGTGCACCGTCGATCATCACCCACGAGCACCACAGCGTCTGGTTGCCATCGAACAGGCCACGCCCGGAAAAATGCTGGGCCGGGGTTGAGACAAACCGAATGCCGTCGACTTCAGTGCCCTGCCACCAATCCAGCTGCCGCACCTTGCTGGCGTCCACGCCCCACTTCACCAACGTATCGCCCACGCCCAGCGGCGCGAGAAAGTAGCGGGTCTTGTCCGCCAGTTGCACCACCGCCTTGTGGTCCAGGTGGTCGTAGTGATTGTGGGAAAGGATCACCGCCTCGATCGGCGGCAGGTCCTCAAGGCTGATGGGCGGCTGGTGGAAACGCTTGGGGCCGGCCCAACTGAACGGCGATGCGCGTTCGGCGAACACCGGGTCGGTCAACCAGAACTTGCCGCGCATTTTCAGCAGCACCGTGGAATGCCCGAGACGAAAAACGCTGTGGTCGGGGGCGGCAAACAGTTGTTCGCGCGTCAGCGGCTGCACCGGGATCTCACCCATTGGCCGCGTGCTGCGGGGCTTCTGGAAGAGCATCTTCCACATGATGCCCAGGGTCTTGCCGAAGCCGCCATGCTGGATGGGCTGTTGATTGGTGAAGTGACCTTGCTGCTGTTCTGAAGACTTGGGCGCTGTAGAAGAACTGTCGAGACGGGTTGAGATCGTGGCCATTACCGAGGAACTCCTGCAGACTGCTCAAAAAATTACACTGCACAGTGTAGTTTCTAGATTGCAACAAAACCGGGAGCAAGTAAACTACCGAGTGTAAGTTTCCCCTCAGAGCCGAAATCGCCCCATGACTGCACCTCAGCGCCTCACCGACCGTAAACGCGAAGCCATCGTGGCAGCCGCCATCACCGAGTTTCGCGACAACGGTTTCGAGGTCACCAGCATGGACAAGATCGCCGCCACCGCAGGCGTTTCCAAGCGTACGGTGTACAACCACTTCCCCAGCAAGGAAGAACTGTTTGCTGAAATCCTGCACCAGTTGTGGGCCAGCAGCGTCGCGCAACTGGACGTCAGCTACGCCAGCGACCGCCCGCTGCGCGAGCAACTGCGCGGGTTGCTGCAGGCCAAGATGACGATGATGTCGGACGCCAACTTCCTCGACCTGGCCCGTGTGGCGATCGCCGCCACCATCCACTCGCCGGACCGCGCCCAAGACATGGTCAACCGCCTGAGCAAACGCGAAGAAGGCTTCACCCAATGGGTGCGCGCCGCCCAGGACGACGGCCGACTGAGCTGCACCGACCCATGCTTCGCCGCCCACCAAGTGCAAAGCCTGCTCAAGGCCTTTGCCTTCTGGCCCCAGATCACCCTCGGCCAGCCGACCCTGGACGCCGATGCCCAAGCGAACGTCATTGAGTCGGCCATCGACCTGTTCCTGGCAGGCTATGAGGTCGTGCCGCAACACTGACCTGTTGCAGGAACGACATCCAAGGTCGTTTTTGTCTGATTCGCCACGTGTCCTTTGCAAATGGCCTCGAAGGACACTGATTATTCCTACGCGAATAACTGACAATATTCACACGTATTATCCGCCCAGTGGTTTTCTCGATCACGTGTGCCGTCGCACCTGCAAAAAAGAATCGACCCAGGAATCTATGGAAAACCAACGAGGCAAAGGGCTGTCATTTGCCAGGCGTATCTACAGGCCAAGGATCATCGGCCTGGGCATCGGCTGCATCAGCGTCACCGCGGCGCTTTACCCGCTGCAAATGCCAGGCTGGGTCTGGGCGTTGCTGCTGTTCAATGGTTTTGGCTGGGCCCACCTGGCGTACCAACTCTCGACCCGCTCCAACTTCCCCTACAAGGCTGAACGGCGAAACCTGCTGTACGACTCGTTGCTTGGCGGGTTCTGGGCGGCTACCACTCAGTTCACGCCTCTCACGGCCGTGACCATCCTGTCGATGATGACCATGAACAACGTCGCCGCTGGCGGCAAACGCCTGTTCCTGCATGGCATCGTGGCGCAATTGGTGGGAGTCGGCGTGTCATGGCTGTTGTTCGGGGTCACGTTCAACCCCGACGTCAGCCTGGTCCAGGTCTACGCCTGCCTGCCGATGCTGACTTTGTACCCGATGGCGCTGGGCATGGTCTGCTACCGCCTGGCGATCAAACTGTCGGAGCACAAGCGCGCCCTGAGTGCCCTGAGCCGCACCGACAGCCTCACCGGCCTGCTCAATCACGGTTCGTGGAAAGACCTGCTGCACCTGAAATTTCACAAGTGCCAGCAGCAACACGTCCATGCCACCATCGCACTGATCGATATCGACCACTTCAAGCAGATCAACGACCGCTACGGGCACATCATCGGTGACCAGGTGCTGCGCCAACTGAGCCTGGAGCTGCGGCGCAACCTGCGGGAAAACGACCTGGCCGGGCGTTACGGCGGCGACGAGTTCTGTGTGATTCTTCCGGACATGCCCCTGGAACAGGCCGCGCAAGTCATGGAGCGTATGCGCGAGGTATTCAACAACCACCGTAACCCGCAAATCCCCGAGCTGCGGGTCAGCCTGAGCATCGGCCTGGCCTCGTTCCAGAGCGCCTTCACCGACGCGGCCATGTGGCTCAACGCAGCGGACCGCGCGCTGTACGCGGCCAAGGACACCGGCCGCAACCGGGTCAATATCAGCGACTACGGGGTAGCCCATAGCGCCTGAATCCTGCCGGCTGCACCTCGTCTGTATTAAACGCGACCGTCGGTCCTACGGGCCAACGATAATTTTCTCAAGGCCATGGGCTATAACGCCGACCAAGTCGTGAGCCAGTCCCACCGCCTGTTTTGCACCCCCGCATTCACCCGCAGCGCCGAGTACGGTCAGCTGTGGACGCAGCTGCGCAACGGCAAATTCCAATCGGGCACCTTCGAGCGGGTGACCAGCAGCGGCCAGCCAATCTGGCTGGAAGCCAGCTACAACCCGGTGTACGACGCCAGCGGGCGCCTGTGCAAGGTGGTCAAATACGCCTCCGACGTCACTGCCATGGTGGAGAAACACGCCGGCGACGCGCACAGCGCCACCCAGGCCTATCACTTCTCCCTGCAAACCCGGGACATCGTCGAAAAAGGCGCCGAGGTGATCCAGCAAGCCGCCACGGGCATGCGTGAGATTGCTACCAATATCGACGGTTCTTGCGCGCTGATCGCCAAGTTGGGCGAGCGTTCGCAGCAGATCACCGCCATCGTCAACACCATCCGCGCGATTGCCGACCAGACCAACCTGCTGGCCTTGAATGCTGCCATCGAAGCCGCGCGAGCAGGTGAACAGGGGCGCGGGTTTGCGGTGGTGGCCGATGAAGTGCGGCAGTTGGCGGCACGCACCAGCGGCTCAACGGCAGAAATTTCCTCGATGATCGAGATGATCCAGGCCGAAACCCTCCTGGCCATCGACAGCATGGACGGCACTCGCGACCGCGCTGCCCAGGGCGTGGAGCTGGCCGACCAGGCCGGCACGGTCATCCTGCAGATTCGCGCAGGCGCCAGCGAGGCAGTACAGGCCGACAGTGCGTTTGCCAATGAGCAGCGCAACAGGTAAGCGACAGGCTTCTTCATGTGCCTGGTCGAGGGCTCGGTCTATAGTGGTGCCTGTCTTACGCCACGGACTCGAGCCCGCCATGACCCCGGATAAACCTGAAGCCAACGTTGACCACCTGCGTTTTCACCGTAAACACGCCCACCTCGGGCCAACCTTCGGCAACGATACGTTTGCGCTGAAAGCCGAAGCCTTCGCGCGCTTCTTTGGCACGCCGACGTTTCTGGGGGCGCAAACGGCGATCGTGATTTTGTGGGTCGTGCTCAACATGACCGGCGTCACGCACTTTGACGTCTACCCGTTCATCCTCTTGAACCTGGCGTTCAGCCTGCAATCGGCCTACGCCGCGCCCTTGATTTTGCTGGCCCAAACCCGCCAGGCCGCTCGGGACAAGGCCCAGTCCGACGCCGACGCCCAGCACCGCGAAGCCCTGGCCGTGGCCAACACCGAACGCCAGGCCCAGGCGGCGCAGACCACCAGACAGCTGCTGGAATTGCTGGAACAGAACACCAAACTCACCGAGATGACCAAGCAACTGACCGAGCGCATCGAAGGGCTGACCACCGAAATGCACGAACAGTTCGTGCGCAAACCCTAGCCCTCCACCAGCGCCTGTCGTTAGTGCTGCGGCAAGCGCACATGCTGGCCCAACTGATCAAATAACGTGACCACCGAGCGCAACGCCCGGCAATCGGGGCGCGTCAGCAGCCACAATCCCGTGTCGTGCCCCGTAAGCGGCAGGCTTAACGGTTGCAGGCCCACGCCCAGCAGGTAATCCGGCAACGCGGCTACGCCAAGCCCCGCGCGCACCAGTTCGGTCACCGAGACCATGCTGTTACAGCGATAGGCCGGCAACACTCCCGGCAAATGCTGGCGCCGCCACGTGACAGTGGGATGATCCGGCAGGAACTCATCCGGCGCGATCCAGCTCTGGGTGGCCAACTCCTCGTCCTGATGCTGGCGGGCATAGTCGGCGCTGGCGCACACCCGATACGACACGGTGCCCAGGCAACGCCCTACCAGATGCTCAGGCGGTGCCTTGGTCAGGCGCAGGGCAATATCCGCGTCGCGCCGGCTGAGGTTGGCAAAGTCATTGGAGGTGCTCAGTTCCAGGGTCAACGCCGGATAATTGGGCATGAACTGCGCCAGGGCGGGCAGCAACAGAGCTTGCAACACCGAATCGGTACAGGTCAGCCGCACCGTGCCACTGATCACTTCACCGCCCTGCTCCACTCCCACACGTGCCGCTTCCAGCGCCTGTTCGGCACGCTCGGCCTGCTCGGCGAGGGTGGTGGCCAAGGTGGTGGGCAGGTAGCCGGCGCGGCTTTTTTCGAACAGCGTCTGACCCAGCGCTGTCTCCAGCCGCCGCACCGCGCGAAACACGGTGGACACATCCACCCGCAACAACGCCGCCGCCCGTGCAAGCGTGCCGCCCCGCACCAGCGCGAGGACCAGGGAAAGGTCGGGGTAGTCGACTTGATAGTGCGTGGCTGCATTGAGCATGTGGGCTGACGCCAATATTGATTGCGCAGACGCCAATCTATAGTGAGCGCCAGGACTCAACAAGCCACGGAATAACCTCAATGAATAAAACCACCCTGCACCTGGCCTTGATCGGCGACTACGATGCGCAAGTCACCGCACACCAGGCCATCCCCTTGGCGTTGCAACAGGCCGGCGAGGCGCTGGGCCGCACGGTGCGGTTCGACTGGCTGGCCACCGACACGATCAAATCCACCGAACAATTGCAGCACTACGACGGCTTCTGGTGCGTCCCCGCCAGCCCCTACCGCGACCTCGACGGCGCCCTGCTGGCGATCCGTTACGCCCGCGAACAACGGCGCCCTTTCCTCGGCACCTGCGGCGGTTTTCAACACGCGGTGCTCGAATACGCCCGCAACGTGCTGGGCTGGGCCGATGCCGAGCATGGCGAACTGGCCCCTGTCTCGCCACGTGCGGTGCTCACACCGCTGACCTGCGCGTTGGTGGAGGCGACTGCCACCATCCGCTTGCTGGCCTTTACCCGCATCGCTGAGGCCTACGCCACCCTCGATATTCATGAAGGCTACCGCTGCCGCTATGGGATCAATCCCGAGTTCGCAAGCGCACTGCTGGAGGCCGACCTGATTGCCAGCGGCCATGACTCGGAGGGCGACTTGCGCGCGGTGGAATTGCTGGACCATCCGTTTTTTGTCGCGACGCTGTTCCAGCCGGAACGTGCGGCACTCAAGGGCACCACTCCGCCGCTGGTGATTGCGCTGCTCAAGGCCTGCGTATGATCGCCGAGACACCCAAGCCGCCGTACTACGCGGTGATCTTCAGTTCCCTGCGCACCGAAGGCGACCAAGGCTACGGGCAGGCCGCCAACCGTATGCTCGAACTGGCCCGGCAACAGCCTGGGTTCCTCGGCGTGGAATCGGCCCGTGGGGAAGATGGCTTGGGCATCACCGTGTCCTACTGGCAGAGCGAAGCCGCGATCCTGGCCTGGAAGCAACACGCCGAACACACGCAGGTGCGCGAACAGGGCCGCTCTACCTGGTACTCGGCGTGCCACACGCGGGTGTGCAAGGTAGAGCGGGCTTATGCGTTCGAACGCTGAAACATCAACCTATGTGCAACACTGGGCAAGAGGGAGTCCAGAAGTGTGGGAGCTTCTGTGGCGAGGGAGCTGCTGTGGCGAGGGAGCTGCTGTGGCGAGGGAGCTTGCTCCCGCTGGGCTGCGAAGCGGCCCTAAAAAAAACGGAAGCGCTGCGCACTCCAGCGGGAGCAAGCTCCCTCGCCACAAAAAGTGCTCCAGCCGCAGGGCAATGCGGCACTCAACTGACCAGACTGCGCACCGCACTGATCTGTGGAATCTCCACCCGGCGCATGTACACCCGCAGCGGTTCGGTGATGTTGATGCGATCGTCGATATTCTGGTCGAGCAATAACTGGATTCGCTCGCGGGACAAGGTCATGGTTTGCTCGTCAACCGGCTGCCAGACAAATTCTGCGGTCGGGATGATGCCGTCATCGGCCACGTCCATGCCAAAGGAGTCTTCGCTGAAACGGACAATGTAATGGCCAGTCTTGCGGTTCAAGCCGACAAACCCGTGCAGTTGGTCGGCGGCCTGGCAGATAAGCTCGGAGGTGATGCGCATGGTAAACCTCACTGAAAAGTCCTACTTGGACTGGAAAGATGGTTTACACGCGTGGCAGAAGAACCTGCCCTCTGATGGGGCAGCTGATGGCAAGAGTACTGCATAGCACAGCACAAAAGCGCAGAAAAATAGCCGGTGAACACGTTAATGTCGGTTTGGTGATAGCGCCTTTCGCATTCAATTGTTAAAAAGGAGCCCTTCTCAAAGTTACCTCCACGAAAGGACTTCGCATATGCCTGTCACGTTTACCAAGAGTGCCCTGCTGCTGGCCCTGATGCTGGGCCTTGGCCACGCACAGGCGGCAAGCCCGATCAGCCCTACCGAGTTGGCCACCAACGAAGGCATTCCGCACCCCGCGGTCATCGCCCACCGTGGCGCCTCCTTCGATGCACCGGAGTCCACCGCAGCCGCCTACAAAGTGGCGCGTGACCTGGGTGCCGACTACCTGGAGATGGACCTGCAACGCAGCAAGGACGGCGTGCTGTTCGCCCTCCATGACAACAACCTGCAACGCACCACCGACGTTGCCACCAAGTTCCCCGAGCGCAAGGACAGCCCGGCCAACGAATTCACCTGGGCCGAGCTTAAAACCCTCGACGCCGGCAGCTGGTTCAACGCCGCCTACCCGGAGCGCGCACGCCCTGGCTTCGTCGGCTTGAAAATCCTGAGCCTGGACGAAATCATCAAGATCGCCGAAGGCAACCCGCAGCACAAACCAGGCTTGTACATCGAAACCAAAGAGCCGAAGCAATTCCCGGGTATCGAAGCCGACCTCAAGAACAAGCTGCTGGATAAAGGCTGGCTGAGTTCTACCGGCTCCAACCAGGCCCAGAAAAACATCGGCGTCGGCCAGGGCAAGGGCCGCGTGGTGCTGCAGACCTTTGAGAAGGACAGCCTGAAAGAACTGCAAAAAGAGATGCCCAACACCCCGAAAATCCTGCTGCTGTGGGTGGGTGAAGGCAGCATCGAACCGAAATCCAAGGTGACCTTCGCCGAGTCCGGCGAGCCGAGCAAAGCCGCCTACTACGCCAAGCAGGAGCCCAAGGACGCCGCCGAGTTTGAAAAGTGGATCGACGAGGCCAAGAGCCTGGGCGCCATCGGTACCGGCCCTTCGGCACAGTTGACCAACTTGGGCGACCAAAGCTATTCCGACCTGGTCAAACCCGAGATGAACCAGTTGACCCACGACAAAGGCCTGCTGGTGCACGTGTACACCGTGGACGAGCCGGTGGACTTCGACAAGGTGATGAAAGCCGGCGTCGATGGGATATTCACCAACCGCGCCGCCGAACTGCTGAAGTACTACAAGCGCTGGCCGTCCTCGAGTGTTTCGGACCTTCTGCAGGACCATGGCTATGGAAAGCTTCAAGCACCTGTGGTTGGGTCGTGATTACGGCCTGATCCAGGGTACACCCGGGCCTACCGCGCCCCATGCACACTATGCCTATCAGTTGATGTTCTCTCAGGGCGGGCCGATCACGGCCAGCCTTGATGGCCGTGTCACCACGGCCCATCACCTGTTTATCCCCTCAAGAATGCCCCACGCCATCCTCCACACCGACTGTGAGGTGGTGACGGTGTTTGCCGAGCCCAGCGCGTTCGACCTCGCCCCCCTGCAAGCCGCCCTGGCCGATAGCGAACTGTCGCTGGAAGCACTCGACTGCACGCTGCGCCAACTGCCCAGGCGCGCACTGGAAGACGCCCGCGTGGAGCGCGCACTGTTGGCGCTGGACCAGCAACTGAGCGGCAAAGTCTCGGCCCACGCGCTTGCGCAGGCGGCCCATGTGTCGTTGAGCCAACTGGAGCGCTTGTTCGCCATTCAATTGGGGTTGCCGGTGCGCCGCCTGGTGCTGTGGCGGCGCTTGCGTGTAGCGCTGGGCCTGGCGCTCGGTGGCAGCACCCTGACCGAAGCAGCCCATGGCGCCGGGTTCGCCGATTCGGCGCATTTTTCCCGGACCATGAAACAGCTATTCGGCGTCACGGCCGGGGCGTCGTTGCGCAACCTGCAACTGACACCGCTGCTACCGTAGATCGGTGGGAAGCGGCGGCTCCTTGCTCAACTGCACCGTCCTGAACGGATCGCGCAACTGCGCCATATACTCCAGCGGAAAATCCGGCCGGCTGCCAATTCCCAGGTCGCCCTGCGCCATTGAATAGTCGTGGCTGTAAAACGCCGTGCCCAACAGCCAATCCCACAGATTAAAAAACAAGCCGAAATTAACATCCCCAGCCCGTCCATATTTCATGTGATGAAAACGATGCACTGGTGCCCAGGCGAACACCCAGCGCAATGGTCCCAGGCGCATGTCGACATTGGAATGCTGCAACAGCAACTGCACGGCAATCGCCAGGGCCAGCAGCAGCGCCACCTCCGTGGGAATGCCCAGCAGGATCAACGGTGCCAGCCCGGCCGTGGCTTCAAGCATCTGGTGCAATGGATGCTTCATCAAGCCATTGAAACCGTACAACCGCTGCACGCTGTGATGCACCGCATGCAGGCGCCACAATGCGGCAACTCGGTGGCTGGCGTAATGCATCAGGGTAATGCCCGCGTCCGCGATGAAGATCGCCAGCAGCAATTGCGCCCAGAGCGGCCATGCACGCGGCCATACACCGTCGAAGGCGAGCAGTGCGGTCAATACCGGCAAGATCAACAAGCCCAGCGCATTCAGGGCTTCATTAACCAACGCGTGAATCATGTCGCGCCGACGATCACCCTGGTTGCGATTCCACTGCGGTTCATAGGGCAAGTACCACTCCGCGATAAACGACACCGCCACCGCCGCGACAAACACCAGCCCCAGCCATAGGGGTGCGTCCATCTGAACCAGCCACAGCGCCCACCCGATAAACCCCAACCAGAACAAAGGTGCATACACCCAGGCCATTATCTTTTTCATCTGTGCCTCCCATGATTGAGACGCCAGCATGAAACCCCGCACTCGTCGCCGATTGAACAAACGGCGCAATTTTAAGGGTGAGTTAAGTTGCGCTGGTTAACCTGATCCCACTTAAACAGCTCACCCCAAAGGATCACCCGATGAAAAACCTGACCGCTCTGTTCGCCGCTGCCGCCCTGACCGTCACCGCCGGTTTCGCCCAGGCCGATGTTCGCCCGGACCAGATCCCAAGCCTGCTCAAGTCCGGCGCCGTGATGGACTTTGAAAAACTCAACGCCAAGGCAGTGGCCCAGCACAAAGGCGCGACCATCGTAGACACCGAACTGGAAGACAAGGCCGGCCGCCTGGTCTACGAGACCGAACTGCGTGACACCAGCAACGTGAAGTGGGACGTGAAGCTGGACGCCAAGACCGGTGAAATCCTGGAAAACAAGCAAGACACCTGAGTTGAACCGTAAAAATGCCGCGCCGCCTTCGGGCCGCGCGGCTTTTTTATGCGCGTTGGTCGCCTTCAAGAGTAATTAGTCTAATTACCGTGAACGAATTTGTACCTTGGGCCGCCAAGCTCGCTAGAATCCCATCCATCAGCCAAGGCACATCGCCAGCCGCATCAGGATCGAGACCGTTCGCCATGGGGCAAAAAGCCGTCGACATTGCCACCATTGGCCGAATCAGCGCTGTACCGGCGATTCTCCAGGTGATCAGCGAAATGACCGGCCTGCGGTTTGCCGCCGTAGCACGGGTTACCGACGATACCTGGACCGCCTGCGCCGTGCTCGACCGCCTGGATTTCGGCCTGCCGGTCGGTGGCGAGTTGGACCTGACCACCACCCTGTGCCACGAAATCCGGGGTTCCCACATCTCGATCGTGATCGACAAAGCCAGCGAAGACCCGCTGTACCGCGACCACCACACGCCGCGCATCTACCAGTTTGAAAGCTACATCTCGGTGCCGGTATTCCGCACCGACGGGCGCTTCTTCGGCACCATCTGCGCCCTGGACCCGAACCCGGCACAACTGCGCAACAGCACCATCCAGTCGACCATGGAGTCGTTTGCCCGGGTGCTGTCACTGCAAATCGAAGCGGAAGAAAGCTTCCAGCAGACCGAGGCCGACTTGCAGCAGGAGCGGGAAACCGCCGAACTGCGGGAACAGTTCATCGCCGTGCTCGGCCACGACCTGCGCAACCCGCTGTTCGCGATCAACGTCGGCGCCGAGCGCCTGTTGCGCAAACACCCGGACCCGGCCACCGACACCCTGGTACGGCACATGCTCGCCAGCGGCCGCCGGGCCTCGCAGTTGGTGGAAGATGTGCTGGACTTTGCCCGTGGCCGAATGGGCAGCGGCATCCCGGTGAACATCGGTGAATGCTCGGGGCTGGAAGCCACCTTGCAGCACGTGGTGGATGAAGTGCAGAACGTGCATCCAAAGCGGCTGATACGCGCCCTCATCGGCAACCTCCACGGGGTGCATGGCGACCGCGAGCGGCTGGGGCAATTGCTCTCCAACCTGGTGGCCAACGCCATCAGCCACGGCAGCCCCGAAGGCCCGGTTGAAGTCAGCGCGCAGGTCAACGCCGGCACTTTCGAACTGACGGTGAAAAACCGTGGGCTGATCAGCGACCAAGCCATGCCCCTGCTGTTCCAGCCCTACTCCCGACCGACCGGCGCCCTGCCCCAGGCCGGGTTGGGCCTGGGTTTGTACATCGTCAAGCAGATCGCCGACGCCCATGGCGGGCGGCTGGACGTCTCTTCCCACGAGCAGCACGGCACGGTGTTTACCTTCAGTTTGCCCGCCGGCGATTGACGCCCATCTCAAACGGTCACAAAACCGTCAAATCCAGTTGCCATGATGCGCTCAAGTGAACCTGTGAAATCTCCTACAGGCACTTTCCCTGCGAGCCTCCATGAACCACAGCATCGACCACAGCCACCAGGACTCCGACCTGTTTGGCTTGCTTTACGGTTTTCGTTTTCGCCCCGGTGAAAAGGCCGAACAGATTGACTCAGCCACCGCCCTGGCGGCCTTGCAGCAACCCGGCGACCCGGAAGAGTTCCTCTGGTTGCACTTGAACCTGGCCCACGCCGCCTGCGAGCGCTGGATGCAGGCACACCTGAACCTGCCGGAAGAGTTCTTCGAAGCCTTGCACGAAGGCTCACGTTCCACCCGCATCGAACACGTGGATTCGGCCTTGCTGGCGGTGGTCAACGACGTGGTGTTCAACTTCAGCAGCATGGTGTCTTCAGACATCTCCACCTTGTGGGTGTGTGCCCGCAGCCGGCTGCTGATCAGCGCGCGCCTGCAACCGCTGCACTCGGTGGACAAACTGCGCTCTTCAGTGAAGGCCGGCGAACGCTTTCGCTCGCCGCTGGAACTGCTGGTGCATTTGCTGCGCGACCAGGGCGAAGTACTGACGCAAATCGTGCGCAAGACCAGCCTCAGCGTTGATCAAATCGAAGACCAGTTGCTGTCGTCGCACCTGTCTACCAACCGCGCCGAACTGGGCGCCGCGCGCCGGGTGCTGGTGCGCCTGCAACGGCTGCTGGCGCTGGAACCCGGCTCGTTGCTGCGGCTGCTCAACCGCCCGCCCCAATGGTTGCAGAAAGAAGACGTGAAGGAGCTGCGCAAATCCACCGAGGAATTTGCGCTGATCATCAACGACCTGATGGCCCTGGGGGAACGGATCAAACTGTTGCAGGAAGAGATCGCCGCCAACCTCAACGAACAGAGCAACCGCACACTGTTCACCCTCACGGTGGTGACGGTGCTGGCGTTGCCGATCAACATCATTGCCGGCTTTTTCGGGATGAACGTCGGTGGTGTGCCGCTCTCCACTGACCCGGAAGGTTTTTGGATTCTGGTGGCACTGGTGGCAACCTTCACCCTGATCGCCGGACGCTGGGCGTTCCGCAAGCGCAAGGATTATTGAATTTGAAATGCGATCAATCTGGGAGCTGGCTTGCCTGCGATAGCGGTGTATCAGTCACCACCGCTATCGCAGGCAAGCCAGCTCCCACATTTGATCGGCGGTGGTTTATAGACCAGCGGCCATCTCAATTCCGTAAACACTGATTTACCGCAGCATCTCTGTAACATTCTGCAACGATCATGACCGACATCCTCCCCACACTGGATGCTCCGGCATGGCCACCCCTTCCCTGACTGCCTCCGCACACGCTTCCACCGCCGATCCCAAACCGCGCCTGGACAAGAAACCCGGCCTCGTGACGGTGATCATTTTCTTCGCTGTGCTCGCCATGGGCCTGCTATTCACCGCCTACAGCCTGATGCACGACATGCACGAACTGGGCACGGTGGTCACTACCTGGACCCCGTTCCTGCTGCTGGGCGTGGCGCTGTTGATCGCCTTGGGTTTTGAGTTCGTCAACGGCTTCCACGACACCGCCAACGCCGTGGCCACGGTGATTTACACCAACTCCCTGCCACCGCACTTTGCGGTGGTATGGTCGGGCTTTTTCAACTTCCTCGGCGTGCTGCTGTCCAGCGGCGCGGTGGCGTTCGGCATCATCGCCCTGCTGCCGGTGGAGTTGATTTTGCAGGTCGGCTCCTCCGCCGGTTTTGCGATGATCTTCGCGCTGTTGATCGCCGCAATCCTGTGGAACCTCGGCACCTGGTGGCTGGGTTTGCCGGCCTCCTCCTCCCACACCTTGATCGGCTCGATCATCGGCGTCGGCGTGGCCAACGCACTGATGCATGGCCGTGACGGCACCAGCGGGGTGGACTGGGGCCAGGCGATCAAGATCGGTTACGCACTGCTGCTGTCACCCCTGATTGGCTTCGCCTTCGCCGCCTTGCTGTTGCTGGCGCTGCGGGCCTTCGTGAAAAACCGTGCGCTGTACAAGGCTCCCAAGGGCGACACCCCGCCGCCATGGTGGATTCGCGGCATGTTGATCGCCACCTGCACCGGCGTGTCGTTCGCCCACGGTTCCAACGACGGCCAAAAAGGCATGGGCCTGATCATGCTGATCCTGGTGGGCACGCTGCCAATGGCCTACGCGTTGAACCGCACCATGCCGGCCGGTGAGTCATTGCAGTTTGCCGCCGTGGCCGAAGTGACCCAGGCCGCCCTGGTAAAAGCTGCGCCGCAACTGGCCCCCGCCGACTCGCGCGCCACCTTGTCGACCTATGTGCGCACCAAGGAAGCCACGCCAGAACTGCTGCCCGCGCTGGCCAATATCACCGGGCATATCGGTGAAGAAGTGAAGAGTTATGGCTCCCTCGCCGCCGTCCCCGCCGAGGCCGTAGGCAACGTGCGTAACGACATGTACCTGACCAGCGAAACCATCCGCCTGATGGACAAGGGCAAGGTCGGCAACTTCGACGCCGACACCCAGAACAAACTGCAACTGTTCAAGCAACAGATCGACAACGCCACGCGGTTTATCCCGCTGTGGGTCAAGATTGCGGTGGCCATTGCGCTGGGCCTCGGGACCATGGTCGGCTGGAAACGCATCGTGGTGACGGTAGGCGAGAAGATCGGCAAGACCCACCTGACCTACGCCCAGGGCGCCTCGGCCGAGATGGTGGCGATGCTGACCATTGGTGCAGCGGATATGTATGGCCTGCCGGTGTCCACCACCCATGTGTTGTCCTCGGGTGTGGCCGGGACCATGGTGGCGAACGGAGGTGGCTTGCAGATGAAGACCATCCGCAACTTGCTGATGGCCTGGGTGCTGACATTGCCGGCGGCGATCCTGTTGTCGGGCAGCCTGTACTGGCTGTTTACCAAGCTGTTCTAGCGCCCTGTAGGAACCGGCCTGCCGGCGATGGCGGTCTTAAGGTCTATACAAGACTCAAGGGCCTCATCGCCGGCAAGCCGGCTCCTACAATTAATCGGCGAACAGCCCGCCCATCACCTTCAACCGCTTCTTGTACACCCGCCGCGCCTCCAGCGCTTCCTCCAGCGTCACCGCCACAAACCCCGCCCGCTGGTTCGGTTGCATCTGCCCGATCAGATCCAGGTCGGCGCTGATCACCGTGCCAATCATCGCGTAGCCGCCGCCCGATACCGCGTCCCGATGCAGCACGATCGGCTCCAACCCTGCCGGTACCTGGATCGAACCAATGGGGTAGCAACTGTCGACGATATTCGACGGATCAGACCCGGCACCAAACGGCTGCTCCCGTGGTTGAAAACTCAACGCGCTGCCGCCCTTGAAGCGATAGCCAATGCGGTCGGCCTCTGAACCAACCGTCCAGGGTTCGGCAAAAAAGCTGTTCTTGGCACCCGGCGTCAACCGCTCGTAATACAGCCCCGGCACCACCCGCAGCGTCACGTCCCCGCCCACCGATTGGCGCAACGCCATGGGCAAACTGTTGCCCGCCCGGCCTTTGCCGCTGGCCTCGCCCACGGGCAATTCATCGCCCACCACCAGCCGCCGCCCCTGAAACCCACCCAACGCACCCAGGGTGTAAGTGGAGCGACTGCCCAACACCACCGGCACGTCGATACCACCGGCCACCGCCAGGTAAGTCCGCGCGCCGGCCTTGGGAAACTCAAAACGCAGTACTTGCCCGGCACGCACTTCAAACGCGGTGTCCTGATGCACCACCACACCGTCCAGGCGCGGCGACATCAACGCGCCGCACAACGCGACCAGGGCATCGCGCTGAAACTCCAGTTCCGGCCCGATCAACGTACATTCCAACCCGGCGGCACCGGCCGGGTTGCCCACCAGGTGGTTGGCCGCGCTCAACGCGTATTGGTCCAGCGCGCCGGACGGCGGGATGCCGAGGTGGTAATAACCTTCACGGCCCAGGTCCTGCACCGAAGTGGCGAGGCCGGGTTTGAGTACCTTGATCATGCCAGCGCCTCCTGCAGGGTTTTCGGGTAACCGATGGGGTCGGCGAGAAAGGCGTCGAGGGAAAACTCTACCGGGCGGATGCGCAGGTCAAAACGTCCGGCGTCCACTTCTGCGACCGCCAGGTCATAGGCGTCGCGATCCATCGGTTTGAACTGCACGATATCGCCGGGACGGAAGAACACCATGTGCTCTTTCAAGTAAGCCAATTGCTGTTGCGGGTCGTAGATCGGTGCCGGGGTGACGCCAAACATCTGGTAACCGCCAGCGCCGCGTACCGAATAGATACAGCCGAAACAGCCGCCGTGGCCGAGGGTCAACTTCGGCGTATCCGTGCGCGGGCGCAGGTACTTGGGCACCTGCAACTGCCGCTCGCGCTCGACCATCTGGAACATGAACGGCAAACCCGCCACAAACCCCACCATCGAGACAAACCACGGCGCGCCACTGTGGGCCGCGATAAACGCCTCCACATCCGCCAGGCCGTTGATGCGCGCTGCGTATTCCAGGTCGGTGCCGGTCGGGTCCTGATGGCGGTCGCGAAAGCGCATCAGGGTCTCCAAGGTCCAGGGGTCGTTGTACAGCACCGGGATTTCGATGATGCGGGTGTGCAAGGTGCGCTCGGCCACAGCCAGAGCTTCGGCGCTTTGCACAGCGTCGAGCAGCACGTGGGGCGCGATGCGGTCCGGGTCGAAGCGAATCTGGAACGAGGCGTTCGCCAGGCAGACGTCCAGTACACCGTTCAGGGCCAGGCGTTCCACCGCGCGGGTGACGGCCATGCCCTTGAAGAAAGCCTCCAGGGACATGCTCTCGCTGACCTCGGCAAACAGGTGTTCATCACCGCCAAAGCTGTAGCGGATCGGGGAAGATTCAGCCATGTCTGTTCCTCTTGGAATCATTGTAGAAAGGCAGGCAAAAAATCAATCAGACCCGGTGTCTGGGCACCGGTGTCGGTCAGCGGTGTGTGTGCACTTCGATGCCCGCCTGATCCAGCGCTTCACGGGTGGCTTCCACCAGTTCAAGGGCGCCGGGTGTGTCGCTGTGCAGGCAGATGGAGTCGAATTCGATAAACAGGTCTTCGCCTTCGACGGTACGCACCAGCCCGGTCTGGCAAGCCCGCAGCACCCGCGCCGCCACCGTCGCCGGATCCAGCGCCCGTACAGTGCGGGTAAACACGATGGACCCCGACAGATCGTACTCACGGTCGGCGTAAAACTCCCGCACCACCGGCTGGCCGAGTTCGTTGGCAATGCGCCAGATCACCGAATTGGGCATGCAGTACAGCAATAACGTGGGCTCCAGGCGTTGCAGGTTTTCCACCAGCAGCCGCGCCGCTTCTTCGTCCCGCGCCAGGTGCATGTACAACGCGCCGTGGGGCTTGATGTGTTGCAGCGTGAGGCCCTGGGCCCGGGCGATTTCCCGCAGGGCGCCGAGTTGGTAGAGCATGTCGTCCACCAGCTCCTGGGCCGGGGCGTTGATGTGGCGACGACCAAAACCCACCAGGTCACGAAAGCCCGGATGCGCGCCAATCGCCACGCCCAGTTGCTTGGCCCGCTCGACCGTGCGGCGCATGGTGCCCGGGTCGCCGGCGTGAAAGCCGGTGGCGATGTTGGCCGAGCTGATGTAGGCCATCAGTTCACTGTCGACGCCATCGCCAATGGTCCAGGGGCCGAAGCCTTCGCCCATGTCCGAGTTGAAATCCACTGCCTGCATCGGGGTTGCTCCGTTGAAGTTCATCCCATGGAAATTAGGCTGCGGCTTGACCCCTTGGGAAGATCTATTATCAGATGGGTCATCTTCTGAAAATCAGATACCCGCCATGTCGCTGACCCTGCGCCAAATCCGCTACTTCGTCGCCACCGCCGAAATCGGCCAGATCTCCCAGGCGGCGATTCACCTGAACATCTCCCAATCGGCGGTGACCACCGCGATCAAGGAGCTGGAAGCGATGCTCGGCGCCCAACTGTTCGTGCGCTCGGCCCAGGGCATGAGCCTGACCGACGCCGGGCGGCATTTTCTGAACCGGGCCTACGTGATAGTGCGCAGCGTCGACGATGCGCTGAACAGCCCGCTGCCGGACTACCGCGCCAGCGGCGTATTGCGGGTAGCCGCCAGCTATACCGTGCTCGGCTACTTCCTGCCGCACCACTTGCAGCGCATGGAACACTGGCACCCGGACGTGACCATCGAGGTCTTCGAACAGGAACGCCAGGCCATCGAACACGGTTTGCTCAACGGCCAGTTCGACATGGCCGTGGTACTCACCGCCAACCTTACCCACCCGGATATCGTCTCGGAAATCCTCTTCAACTCCGAACGCCGCCTGTGGCTGCCCAGCCATCACCCGTTGTGCGAACGCCCCGCCGTCAGCCTCGCGGATGTAGCCCGGGAGCCGTACATTTTCCTCACCGTCGACGAAGCCGAACAAAGCGCCATGCGTTACTGGGAACAGGCCGGGCAAACACCCACGGTGCGGCTGCGCACCAGTTCTGTGGAGGCGGTGCGCAGCATGGTCGCCAACGGCAGCGGCGTGGCGATTTTGTCGGACCTGGTGCATCGCCCGTGGTCACTGGAGGGCAAGCGCATCGAAACCGTGAGCGTCACCGACAAGGTCACGCCGATGAGCGTCGGCCTGGCCTGGCACCGCGAGCGTGACTTCACCCCGGCGATGCAGGCGTTTCGGGATTACTTCCACGATGCATTCCTGGCGCCGCAGCAGTTGTCGGCCCGGCGTTAAAGCTGGGACTGCAACGTGGCGGCCAGCCAGTCCATGAACACCCGCACCCGCAGCGGCAAATGCCGTTGGCCGGCGTACAGCAAGGACACGTCCAGTGCGGGGGCCGGGTAGTCCGGCAGCACTGCCACCAACTCGCCACTGGCCAATTGCTCGCGAATGCCCAGCGCAGGCACCTGGGTCAGGCCGAACCCACCGATACACGCCGCCCTGTACGCATCCGTGCTGTTGACCGTGACCCGGCCGGCCATCGGAACCCGGTACACCTTGTTGCCGATTTGGTATTCGAACCCCGCAGAACGTGAGCCCAACGGGCGTACGTAATGCACCAATTGATGGTCGGCCAAATCGGCAAGGGTCTTGGGCACGCCATGGCGTTGCAGGTAAGCCGCACTCGCGCAGTTGATCATCGGCATGCTGCACAATAAGCGGGCTACCACCGACTGGTCCGGCTGCGCACCGACGCGCAACACGCAGTCGAAACCTTCCGCCAGCAAATCAACCTGACGGTCGGTGCTGCTGATTTCCAGCTCGATCAGCGGGTGTAGGTCCATGAATTCCGGCAAGCGCGGCAGGATCAATTCCCTCGCCATCACGTTGGGCATGTCCACCCGAATTCGCCCCGCCAACTGCGCTTCATCCTGGCGAAACAAACCTTCCAGCTCTTCCATGTGCGACAGCAAATCCTTGCTGCGCTCGTACAGCACGCGGCCGTCCTGGGTCGCCTGGACCTTGCGCGTGGTGCGCTGCAACAGGCGTGCGCCCAGTAACTCTTCCAGCGCCTGCACATGCTCGGAAACCGTGGAGCGCGGCAAGCCCAAGCTCTCGCCCGCCTGGGTAAAACTCGACAGTTCGGTGACGCGCACGAAGGTACGCAGCAACTCTAATTTGTTCATGGGATTGTTCGCCTTATCCGGCCAGTGATTCCGGTATAGCGCTGTTTATCACGTTATGGCCGGACAAATACACTCAGTCCCACGAACAATCACACACTCCGAGGACTTGACCATGACCCGTAAAATCGCACTGATCACCGGCGCCAGCCGCGGCCTGGGCAAAAGCGCTGCGCTGCATCTGGCCGCGCAAGGCGTCGACATCATCGGCACCTACAACCGCGCGGCGGACGAAGCCCAGGCGGTGGTCGCCCAAGTTGAAGCGCTGGGCGCCAAGGCGGCCATGCTGCAACTGGACGTGAGCCAGAGTTCGACCTTTGATGCGTTCAGCGCCCAGGTCGGCTCGGTGTTGCAGAACGTGTTCGGCCAGGCGCACTTCAACTTCCTGATCAACAACGCCGGGATCGGCGCCCACGCCAGCTTCGCCGAAACCACCGAAGCGCAGTTCGACCAACTGGTGGCGATCCACTTCAAGGGCCCGTTTTTCCTGACCCAGAAACTGCTGCCGCTGATCAGCGACGGTGGCCGCATCATCAACATCTCCAGCGGCCTGGCGCGCTTCAGCCTGCCGGGTTACGCGGCGTACGCCTCGATGAAAGGCGCGGTGGAAGTGCTGACCCGCTACCAGGCCAAGGAACTGGGCGCTTGCGGGATTAGCGTCAACACCCTGGCCCCCGGCGCGATTGCCACCGACTTCAGCGGCGGCGTGGTGCGCGACAATCCGGACGTGAACGCCATGGTCGCCAACAACACCGCCCTGGGCCGCGCGGGCTTGCCAGACGACATTGGCGGGGCGATTTCCACCCTGCTGGCCGACGGCAGCAACTGGATCACCGGGCAGCGGGTCGAGGCCTCGGGCGGGATGTTTCTGTAACGCGCTCAGATTCTCCGCTAGCATCAATGCTTTCGGATACCTGACAGGCAATCACCCATGAGTTTTGACCCAGGACTGGCCGGTGGCATGGGCGTACTCGCCGCTGTGGTCGACAGCGGCAGCTTTGCCCGCGCCGCCGATAGCCTGGAGATGACGCCTTCGGGCGTCAGCCGGGCCATTTCCCGGCTGGAAAAACGCCTGGGCATTCGCCTGTTCGACCGCACCACCCGCTCCGTGCAATTAACCGACGAGGGCCGGCGTTTCTACCAGGAAATCGCCCCGCTGCTGGCCGGCCTGGAAGAGGCCGCCAGCTCGGCGGCAGACAGCGCCCTGACCGTGCGCGGGCGGCTGCGGGTGAACATCGACCCGTACTTCTCGCGGCTGGTGCTCGGGCCGGTGCTCGGTGAATTCATGAGCCAATACCCGCAGCTGCAGTTGGACCTGCACACGCGGGATCAACTCGGGGACCTGGTAGCGGATGGCTTTGACCTGGCGATCCGTTTTGGCATTCCGCAATCATCCTCGTTGATCGCCCGCAAACTGATGGACGTGCGAGTGCTGACGTTGGCCTCGCCTGAGTATCTTGAACGGCATGGCCGCCCCTCCCACCCACTGGACCTGGAAGACGGCCAGCACGTGTGCATCGACTTTCGCGACTCCCAGACCGGCCGGCCGTTTGGCTGGGAATTCCACCGGCGCGGCGAGCAGGTCAACGTCACCACCCGCGGGCGGCTGGTGGTCAATGATGCCGGGACCTTGTACAGCGTGTGCGAACACGGGCATGCAGTGGCGCAAATGCTCGACCTGGGGCTTGCACCTGCGCTCGAGTCGGGCGCGTTGGTCGAGCTGTTTCCCGACTGGCCCGACGAGCGCTTCCCGTTGTACGCCTTCTACCCATCGCGGCATTTGCCGGCGGCCAAGGTGCGCGCATTCCTCGACTTTGTCAGCGCGTTAAAACTCACCTGACTTCCCCCCGTAGCAGCTGTCGAGCCCAAGCGAGGCTGCGTAAGCCGCGCCGCCGATCCCGATGGCTGGCTCGGAACCGAGTCGCTCCCGACGCAGCCTCGCCTAGGCTCGACAGCTGCTACGCAAGTTGTTTAGCCGGGATTTTCTAGGCGAGTTGTTTCGCCTCGCGTTTTTGCATGATCCGCTCCCGCACTGCGTCATACCCCCAGTGATACACGTAGGTATACGGCAGGAAAAACAACAGCACGCCGATGTCGAGGATAAACGCCTGCATCAGGCTGATGTTCAACCACCAGGCAATCAGCGGCACGCAGATCGCCACCAGCCCGCCTTCA
Source organism: Pseudomonas sp. Bout1 (assembly GCF_034314165.1). GTDB lineage: Bacteria > Pseudomonadota > Gammaproteobacteria > Pseudomonadales > Pseudomonadaceae > Aquipseudomonas. Next base: position 5,506,540 of record NZ_JAVIWK010000001.1, read on the forward strand.
AACATCAGCGCATGCAGCACGCGTGTCCACGCCCCGCCAGACAATTGCAGGCGCGCCTTGAGACGGTCGAACAGGCCGTTGAAAATCACGTTCCAGGCCAGTGCCATAAGGCTGATGGCCAGTGTCACCATGCCCATCTCCAGCGCCGGCTTATCCATGATCCACGCCAGCAGCGGCGTACAAATCAGCAAGGCCATGCCTTCAAACCCAATGGCTTGCCAAACGCGTTCAGTAATCGACTTGGTGGGTGTCATGACCCGTTCTCCGTGAGTGACGATGGTTGCCATCATTACCCTTTGAATCGATACTTCATAACCAATAACCATCGATCAAGGCGATAGTCATGGCTTCCCATGAAGTGCTCCAGGCGTTTGTACAAGCGGCGACCCAGGGTTCGTTTTCAGCGGCGGCGCGCAAGCTGGGCAAGAGCCAGTCCACCGTCAGCGCGGCGGTGGCGAGCCTGGAGATTGACCTGAACGTGGTGCTGTTTGATCGCAGCAGCCGCAAGCCAACGCTGACCCCGGCCGGGCATGTGCTGTTGCAACGCGCCGAGCAGGTGCTGGAAGCCAGCAGCCGCCTGGAGTTGGCAGCCAGCCAGCTGTCCCAGGGGCTGGAGCCGAAGCTGAGTATCGCGATGTCCGATACCTATCAGTCGGACCGTTTCGAAACTGCCCTCAGCGCGTTTGAGCAGCGCTACCCGGACCTGGAACTTGAATGCCTGATCGCCGAATGCGAAGACTTGATCGCCCTGGTGCAAAGTGGCCGGGCGCACATTGCGTTTATCGAGATGCAGGAAGTTTACCCACCGGACCTCACCAGCACCGCCGTGGAAGAACGCACGGAAATCGCGCTGTTTGTCGCGCCCAAACACCCGCTGGCGAGCCTTACCAACATCGACCAGCAAACCCTGGAACAACACCGCGAACTGCGCTTGGCGAGCATCATCAACCCGAATGAAACCCGGGGCCTGGGCCGCGTCTGGTCGGCGCCCAGTTACCTGATGCTGATGGAGATGGCGCAATTGGGTTTTGGCTGGGCACCGCTGCCGCGCTGGCTGGTGGAGCGGTTTGGCGGCGGCCACCTGCGTGAGATCAAGGCCCGGGGCTGGCCGCGCTCGGTGGCGGTGGATGCGCTGTGGTCACGCCAGCATCCGCCCGGCCCGGCGGGCAGTTGGTTGCTGGGCAAGATGCTGGAGTAACGCCGGAACACAATATGCGGAACAATGAAGACCCAATGTAGGAGCTGGCTTGCCTGCGATAGCGGTGTGTCAGTCACCACCGCTATCGCAGGCAAGCCAGCTCCCACATTGAATTTGCGGCGGGCGGTTGTTCTGGAAGTACTCATGCAGCGCCCGCAACGCTGGCAATTCCAGCGCCTGCGCGGCAAAGCACAAGCCCACCCGGCGCGTCGGGGCCGGCAAATGCCAGGGCCGAATCACCACCCCGGCCCGCTCTGCCGCCAGTGACTGCGGCAACATCGCCACGCCCACACCCGAGGCCACCATGTGCAAGGCCTGGGTCAACGAACCGGCATGCCCGGCCACCGCTTGGGGCGAGCGACCGTACAAAGCCATCAGCCGCTGGTGGGAATCATGCTGCGGGCAAGTGATCCAGTCTTCGATCGGCGCCCACGCCTGTTCTTTGCCACCGACTGCCATCGGGTGCGCAATCGGCAGTGCCATCACGTAGGACTCTTCCCAAAGCGGCAGGAACAATTCGTCCTCACAGCACATTTCCTCAACGGCCAGGCGCCCCTCGCCTTCGCAACCTTCCTGCAAGGTCAGCAGCAAACCGGGCAGGCCTTGGTGCGCCATGCGCAGGAAGGTTTCGATCTGGCTGTCGGCAATATCGCCCTCCACGCCCAGCTCCAGCGCGATGCGGTTTTCGCGCCCGCGAAACAGCCGGCTCAACGCATCGGCCTCAGCCACCATGCGCCGCGCTTGTGGATACAGCACCCGCGCTTCATCGCTCACCTCAACCCCACGGGGCTGACGCAAAAACAGCGCCACACCCAACTCTTCTTCCAGTTGCTTGATGGTCACCGACAACGTCGGCTGGCTGACGAACAGGCGCTGCGCGGCGGCGGTGATATTGCGCTCTTCAAACACCGCAAGAAACGCCTTGAGATGACGCACATCCATAGTTAATACCGATGACAGACAGAGGAATAAGGCATTTTTCAGCCATTCAAGGGCTAAATATACTGCGACCCAGGTTTAGTTATTTGTTTTTCTTATCTCAGGAGTTTCACCATGAGCAAGCCATTGATCATCATCACCGGCGCCAGTTCGGGCATTGGCGAGGCCACTGCACGCTTGCTGTCGGCCGCCGGCCACCCGCTGTTGCTGTTGGCCCGCCGCATCGACCGGCTCAACGCCCTGGACCTGCCGAACACCTTGAATCGCGGTGTCGACATCACCGACCGCGCCGCCCTGGTAGCGGCGGTGAAAGAAGCCGAGGCCCGATTCGGCCCGGCCGATGCGCTGATCAACAATGCCGGCGTGATGCTGCTGGGCGCGGTCAGCGAACAGGACCCGGCGCAATGGGAGCAGATGCTCGACGTCAACGTGAAAGGCCTGCTCAACGGCATTCATGCGGTGGCCGGCAGCATGGTCGAGCGCAAGGGCGGCACCATCATCAACGTCAGCTCGGTGGCCGGGCGCAAGACCTTCCCCAACCACGTTGCGTATGTGGGCACCAAGTTTGCGGTGCATGGGATTTCGGAAAACCTGCGGGAAGAGTTGTCGCCGCACAATGTGCGCGTAGTCACCATTGCCCCGGGCGCGGTGGAAACCGAGCTGTTGAGCCACACCACCGATGAAGCCATCAAGACCGGCTACCAGGCGTGGAAACAGGACATGGGCGGCACGGTGCTGAGTGCCGATGACGTGGCCTCGGCGATTGCCTATGCCTACCAGCAACCACAGCACGTATGCATTCGCGAAATCGTGCTGGCGGCGACGCGTCAACAACCGTAAGAAGCCAAGGCAGACAACACAAATCCAATGTAGGAGCTGGCTTGCCAGCGATAGCGGTGTATCAGCCATGCATCTGTTGCTCATACACCGCTATCGCAGGCAAGCCAGCTCCCACAGTGGACCGCATTCCAGTCTCACGGGCTATTTGAGTTCGGCCAGGCGCCGCTCGATAAAGCGCTTCAACCCGGCCTGCACCGTCAATCGCGCATGCCTTCGGTCACCAGCGTCACCAACCGGTCGAGGCTTTGGCCCCAGCCTTCGTGAAAGCCCATGGCTTCGTGCGCCTGCTTGGTTTCGGCGCTCCAGTGCATGGCGCGGGCGGTGTAGAGGGTCTTGCCGTCGACATCTTCAAAGGTGACTTGGGCGGTAATGAACGGCTGGCCCGAAGGAATCCAGCCGGGGGTGAACGCGTCGGTAAACACCAGCCGGCTGGGGGCGGTGATTTCGAGGAATACACCTTGCGTCGGGTATTCGCTGCCATCGGGCGCGCGCATCAGCGTACGAAACTGCCCACCTACCCACAGGTCCATTTCGCACTCGGGGGTGGTCATGCCGTGTGGGCCCCACCATTGCTGCAATAAAGCCGGCTCGGTCCAGGCGCGGAACACGCGACGGCGAGGGGCGTCGATCAAGCGGCTGATGGACAATTCAAATTCGGCGGGTTTGGGTTGATGAGTCATGGGTAAACCTCCAGGATTTTATTGTTGTGATCAGAGATTCAATTCACGCACGGGCGTACTTCCACACTGCCGACCCGGGCGGCCGAAATGCCACGGCCACCTGGATCGCTTCGTTCAAGTCCTTGGCCTCGATCAGTAAAACCCAGCGAGCTGCTCCTTGGTTTCGGCCGCGAGCATCCGCCGCAGGCCATCACGGGCTCGGCATAGGCCAAACATTACTGGGCCTTGGGGCTGTCGGGCGAATCATGCAGCACCTGTTCGTTGCTAGAGATCAGGCAGAGGTGTTTCATCGAATTCTCCGTTTTCGGACACTCAACTATAGTCCCCGGCGACCAGGGTTCCAGCTCGAACATCGTGGTGCCATTGGCCGTGGGTGCGCTGGTAACCGACAGCCCCCCGAAAAATAATTGCGAATAGTGCAAACCCGCTAGAATCCGCGCTTCTTTGTAGGATTTCGGATGCTACGCCGATGGAAACCCGCCTCGTCGCCTATCAGACGTTGACTGCCCTGCAACAACAGCAACTCAACGCCCTTGAAGTGCATCCCGAACAACTGGCGTTTTGCGGCGATATCTACTGTGCGCTGAATACCCTGTTGGTCAATCCAAACCCCGGCGTGGCGGGGTTTGCGCTGCTGGCCGACGAAATTCCCGTGGCCTTCCTGCTCCTGAAACGCCCGCCGTGCCTTCCCCATTGGGCGGATGAACACAGCGCCACGCTGCATGCGTTGCAAGTCGATCGCCATCAACAAGGCCTGGGGTTTGGCAAAGCCTGCCTGCAAGCCCTCCCCGCCGCCGCGCGCCTGGTTTGGCCGCAGATCAAGGCGCTGGAACTGTCTGTGGATACGGGCAATGTAGCGGCGATGGGGCTGTATTTGCAGCAGGGCTGGGTGGACAGCGGGGAGGCGTATAAGGGGCGGATCGGGTATGAGCGCCGGTTGGCGTGGGCATTTGATAAGGACTAACGAATACGCGGCATTGAACGGCTGTTGCAGGAGCGAACGCGCTCGCTCCTGCCAGTGGTGCGGTCAGGCGGATTCGGCTTCGATCGGGATCCAGATTTCGACTGAACCCGTGCCTCTGCCCACATTGAAGTCGGCGCTGTAGCGCTCAAAATCAGCCCCGACTACCTTGTACCCGGAGCCCGGCAGCCACTCGAACATGATGCGTTCATAGGTCTGCGCCAGCGCCTGCACCGGGCCGTAGTGCGGGAACACCGCATAACGATGGGCCGGGATTTCAATCGACTGGAAGTTGCTCGGCACATCGCCCTTGGCCGGTACTTCAACGCCCGCCAGGTAGTCGAATTCATCGTGTTTGGCGTTGTAGCACACGCCGTAGGTCACACCGCCTACACGCTTTTTGATTTCTTTGACGCAGCTGTCGAACAACTCCCACAACTTGGGAATATCCCCCAGCGTGGCCTTCGAATAACGCCCGTGCACCCCCGCGATCACCAGGGCCTTGCCCTCTTCCATGCGTGGCTGTAACGGCAGTTTTGTCTGCTGATCCATCTGAACAGTCTCCTTCTTATGAGGGAACAAACCCGCGTCGAGTATAGGGGCATATCCCCGCCGTACTCCAAGCAGAAATTTTTGCAGCAGCATCTGGACAATTGGCCATCATCGACCGTATTGTCTGCCCCGCAGGCCACCACAGTGGCCGACGTCGCTCGGACGGTTCCGGGCGCTTACGTATTTCGAGGCAACCATGGCCGAACCCAGTTCGCCGCGCCGCTTTGCGCGCATAGATCGACTCCCCCCTTACGTTTTCAATATCACTGCCGAGCTGAAGATGGCTGCGCGTCGGCGCGGCGAAGACATCATCGACTTGAGCATGGGTAACCCGGACGGCGCCACGCCACCGCACATCGTGGAAAAAATGGTCACCGTCGCCCAGCGTGAAGACACCCACGGTTACTCCACCTCCAAAGGCATTCCGCGGCTACGCCGGGCGATTTCGCGCTGGTACAAAGACCGCTACGAAGTGGACATCGACCCGGAAACCGAAGCGATCGTGACCATCGGTTCCAAGGAAGGCCTGGCGCATTTGATGCTGGCCACCCTGGACCAGGGCGATACCGTGCTGGTGCCCAACCCCAGTTACCCGATTCACATCTACGGTGCCGTGATTGCCGGCGCCCAGGTGCGCTCGGTGCCGCTGATTCCGGGCGTGGATTTCTTCGCTGAACTGGAACGCGCCATTCGCGGCTCGATCCCCAAGCCGAAGATGATGATCCTCGGCTTCCCGTCCAACCCCACCGCGCAGTGCGTGGAGCTGGACTTCTTCGAGCGGGTGATCGCCCTGGCCAAGCAGTACGACGTGCTGGTGGTGCACGACCTGGCCTACGCCGACATCGTCTACGACGGCTGGAAAGCCCCCTCGATCATGCAAGTGCCGGGCGCCAAGGACATTGCGGTGGAGTTTTTCACCCTGTCCAAAAGCTACAACATGGCCGGCTGGCGCATTGGCTTCATGGTCGGCAACCCGGAACTGGTCAACGCCCTGGCGCGCATCAAGAGTTACCACGACTACGGCACCTTCACCCCGCTGCAAGTCGCGGCGATTGCGGCGCTGGAAGGCGATCAGCAGTGCGTGAAAGACATTGCCGAGCAGTACCGCCAGCGTCGCAACGTGCTGGTCAAAGGCCTGCATGAGCTGGGCTGGATGGTTGAGAACCCGAAGGCGTCGATGTACGTCTGGGCGAAGATTCCCGAGGCGTATGCCGCGATGGGTTCACTGGAATTTGCCAAGAAGCTGCTGCTTGAGGCGAAGGTGTGTGTATCGCCGGGCATTGGCTTTGGTGAGTATGGCGACGACCACGTGCGCTTTGCGCTGATCGAAAACCAGGACCGGATTCGCCAGGCGGTGCGCGGCATCCGGGCGATGTTCCGGGCAGATGGGCTGGTTAAAAAGCAGACGCCTGACCCGATCTAACGGCAGGAACCCAATCAATGTGGGAGCTGGCTTGTGTGGGAGCTGGCTTGCCTGCTCCCACATTTGACCAGGTACACACATTTTGTTTTGCGGTGTGCCTGTTAGACCACCAGCGACAGCAACATGATAAAGCCCAACGCCACCACCGACAGAATGGTCTCCATCGCGGTCCAGGTCTTGAACGTTTCAGCCACGGTCATATTGAAATACTGCTTCACCAGCCAGAACCCAGCATCGTTGACGTGAGACAACACCAACGAGCCCGCCCCCGTCGCCAACACCAGCAACTCGCGGTTCACCCCCGGAATCATCCCCACCACCGGCACCACAATGCCTGCACCGGTAATGGTCGCCACGGTCGCGGAACCGGTGGCCACGCGAATCACCGCCGCGACCAGCCAGGCCAGCAGGATCGGGTTGATCTGCGCGGTCACCGCCATATGGCCGATCACATCACCCACGCCGCTGGTCACCAGCATCTGCTTGAAACCACCACCGGCACCGATGATCAGGATGATCGCGGCGGTTGGCGCAAGGCTCGCGTCGAGCAATTTGAGGATCTGCTTGGAACCGATGCCCTGGCGATGGCCGAAGGTGTACAGCGACAGCAGCAACGCCAGCAGCAGCGCGGTGATCGGGTGGCCGATCATGTCCATCCAGTTGCGGATCGCGTGGCCATCCGGCAGGGCGACGTCGGCGAAGGTTTTGAGCAGCATCAGGAACACCGGCAGCAGCACGGTGATCAGGGTGACACTGAAGCTCGGCAGGGTCTTGGACTCCGGCTGCTCACGGGCCAGTTGGTCCACCAGTTCCTGGGACGGGTTGCCCGGGATGTACTTGGCAATGAACGAACCGTAGAGCGGCCCGGCGATGATCGCTGTAGGCAGCGCGACGATCAGGCCGTAGAGAATGGTCTTGCCGATGTCGGCACCGAACACGCCGATCGCCAGCAACGGGCCCGGGTGCGGTGGCACCAGGCCGTGCACCGCCGACAGGCCGGCCAACAGCGGGATGCCGATCTTGATCAGCGACACGCCGGTGCGACGCGCGACGATAAACACCAGCGGGATCAGCAGTACAAAACCGATCTCGAAGAACAGCGGGATGCCCACCAAAAACGCGGCGAACATCATGGCCCACTGCACCCTCTCCTTGCCGAAGGCGCGCACCAGGGTTTGGGCGATCTGATCGGCACCGCCGGAATCGGCCATCATCTTGCCGAGCATCGTACCCAGCGCCAGGATAATCCCGACAAAGCCAAGCACCCCGCCAAAGCCATCCTGGAAGGCCTTGATGATCTTGTCCACGGGCATGCCCGAGGTCAGGCCGAGGAAGCCGGCGGCGATGATCAGTGCAATGAACGGGTGGACTTTGAACCGGGTGATCAACACGATCAGGCCGATGATGGTCACCACTGCATCGAGTAGCAGGTAGGTATCGTGGGACAAGCCAAACATGGGGGTCTCTCCTGTTTGTTGTTGTTATTAAAGCCGGTAAAAAATTCAGTGCAGGCGGACAGCGCTATCTTGTCCGGCAAAAAATTATTTGGTTGGTTCAAAACCGTGTTCAAGCCACCAGGCATTGGTTTGCTCGGCCAGGTCTTCGACGCTGTCGACGCTGGCGTTGAGGGCCAGGGTCAGCGGCTCGCCCACTGGCGATTCAAGGGTGGCGAACTGGCTGTCGATCAGGCTGGCCGGCATGAAATGGCCGGGGCGATGGGACACACGGTCGGCGGCGACTTCGCGGGTCAGTTCCAGGAATACAAACCCAAGGCCCGGTGCGGCTTCGCGCAGGTGGTCGCGGTATTTCTTTTTCAGGGCCGAGCAGGTGAGCACGGGATGCTCGCCGGCCTTGAGCGAACGGCGCAGTTCATCGCACAGGATGTCGAGCCAGCCGGCGCGGTCGTCGTCGTTAAGGGGATGGCCGGCACTCATCTTCTCGATGTTCGCGGCGGGGTGAAAGCTGTCGCCTTCAATGGCCGTGGCGCCGTTCAGCAGGCACAGGGCCTCGCTGACGCTGGACTTGCCACAGCCGGAAACGCCCATGATCACGAGGGCAGTAACAGGTTGACTCATGAAACACCTCAAGACGCAGATAGCGCTACCTTTGCACGCTGTAAGGCTAGTGCAAAAACAGGCTTTTCCCGCGCCGTCTTGTCATTTTTATGGAGTGACGCGTGCATCCTCTCCAAAAGGCTTGAGTCGGAACAGGCATCCCAACGTTCAAGGATTTGCAGGGTCTTGGAGACAGCGCTACCTTAGTGCCTCGATTTTTGTTTGGCAAGCCGCCTGATGACCCCCAAGAACGATAAAAATACCCGCACTACGGGCCGCCCTACCCTCAATGAAGTCGCCCGCCTTGCCGGCGTAAGCCCGATTACCGCCTCCCGCGCCTTGCGCGGCATCAGCACCGTGGCCACCGAACTGGTGGAAAAAGTGCAAAAAGCGGCGGCCGAACTGAGCTACGTGGTCAACCCGGCGGCCCGCGCCCTGGCGTCGGCCCAGAGCCAGTCGGTGGTGGTGTTGGTGCCGTCGCTGTCCAACCTGCTGTTTATCGAAACCCTGGAAGCCATCCACCAGGTGCTGCGGCCCAAGGGCTTTGAAGTGCTGATCGGCAACACCCACTATTCGCGCGATGAAGAAGAAGACCTGTTGCGCAACTACATGGCCTACCAGCCTCGGGGTTTGCTGCTGACCGGGTTTGACCGTACGGAAAGTGCCCGGCGCATGGTCGAATCCAGCAACGTGCCGTGTGTGTACATGATGGATCTGGACCCGGGCGCCGGCCTTAACTGCGTAGGATTTTCGCAGTTGAACGCCGGGGAAACAGCGGCGGCGCATTTGATCTCACGGGGGCGCAAGCGCCTGGCCTACATTGGCGCGCAACTGGACCAGCGCACACTGTTGCGCGGGGAAGGCTTCAGGCGCGCCCTGCAACAGGCCGGCCTATATGACCCGGCGCTGGAAGTGCTGACGCCACGGCCGTCATCGCTGGGCCTGGGTGGCGAGTTGTTCCTGCAGTTGCTGGCCAGCCATCCGGACGTGGACGCGATCTTCTTTGGTAACGACGACCTGGCCCAGGGCGCGCTGCTGGAAGCGTTGCGCCATGGCATCAAGGTGCCGGAGCAGATTTCGGTGCTGGGCTTTAACGACCTGCCCTCTTCCTCGTTCATGGTGCCGCGTTTAAGCAGCATCAGTACGCCGCGTGAAGCCATTGGCCGGCGTGCGGCGGAGCATCTGTTGACGGTGATGGCCGGCAACAAGATCGCCCGGCCGGTGGTGGACATGGGGTTTGAGTTGAAGGTGCGCGAGAGTACCTAGGCGGTAGCTGTAGGAAGTGGCTGGTCTTGATGGCAGCGCCTTGCTCCGTTGCCTACAGGTACGTCAGAATCCGCCGGCTTGTGCGCCTGGGTAGGGCTCTCTAAGGTTGCCCGGTCGCTGAATTTCTCAGTGATCGGGTTTAGTAGCCTGAGCTTCCCTACACAATGTGCATAAGCTTCATCTGTCGGACTTACCTGTCTGTGCTTGATGGTGGCTGCGCGCAGGGCGCCCTTGTGGCGCGCCGGGTTTTGTGTGGGGTTACCGGTCTACTAACCTGCGTGCAGCCGCCACCCTTTCGTTTAGTAGCGATTCGGTGGTGGCCCAGTTAGAGATCCCGCCTATGTTCAAAATAACGCCAAATCCTCCGTCCTTATTCACCGTCAGCACTGACGTCAGCAGCGAAAGCCTGATCGCCAACAGCTACGAGACGTTTTCCTCGGTCAGCACGTTATTGCTCGACCTGTCTGATGAACTCACCGGCAAAGACCGCGACACGGCATTGGCGATTCACCAACTGAGTGAGTTGGGAGTATTGCTGATGGGCAAGCTGATGGACCAGGAATCACCGCGCTGCTAAGGGCCCATGTGGGAGCTGGCTTGCCTGCGATAGCATCACCTCGGCATGCCTGATACACCGAGGTGCCTGCATCGCAGGCAAGCCAGCTCCCACATTTTTAGTCGTCGTTGGCCCATGCCCCTGCTAAATTGCCCACCTGCCTTCTCACCCTCGCAAGGAAAGCACCATGAGCCATTCGCTGAAAATCCTCGGTCGAGCTTCCTCCATCAACGTGCGAAAAGTGCTGTGGACCTGCCAGGAACTGGGCATTTCCTACGACCGCGAAGACTGGGGCATCGGCTTCGCCTCCACCCAGTCTCCCGAATTCCTGGCCCTGAACCCCAACGCCCAAGTCCCGGTACTCATCGACGACAACGGCGTGCTGTGGGAGTCCAACACCATCTGCCGCTACCTCGTGGGCCTGCACCAGCGCCACGACCTGCTGCCCGTCGAGCCGGCAGCCCGGGCCAGAGTCGAGCAATGGATAGACTGGCAAGCCATCGAACTCAACCGCTCCTGGGGTGATGCTTTCACCGCGCTGGTGCGCAACAACCCCGACAACCTGGACGCGCACGCCATTGCCGTCGCGGTAAAGGCCTGGAACGACAAGATGGGCCTGCTGGAACAACAACTCGTCAAAACCGGTGCCTACGTGGCCGGAAACGCCTTCACACTGGCCGACATCCTCATCGGCCTGTCGGTGCACCGCTGGCGGATTACGCCCATGGAGCATCCACCGTACCCCGCGATCAGCGCCTACTACGCAACCCTCAGCCAACGCCCAGGCTTCCAAACCTTCGCCCTCGACGGGCACAACTAAAAACAAGGACTCCACCATGAACGGACTCAACGTACTACTCACCGGCGCCTGCGGCCGCATCGGCAAGACGTTTTTCGAAGCCTCGAAAGACCGCTACCGCTTCACCCTCACCGACCGCATCGAGCCGGATTTCGCCCTCGGCGAACACCGTTTCGTGCACGCCGACCTGAGCGACAAAACCAGCCTCGCCGCCTTGCTCGACGGCATTGACGTGATCGTGCACCTCTCGGGCATCCCCCACGCCAGCGCGACCTTCGACGAGTTACTGCCCAACAACATCCTGGCTACCACCTACCTGTTCGAAGCCGCCGTTGCCGCCGGGGTAAAACGCCTGGTGTTCGCCAGCAGCGCCCAGACCATCGAAGGCTACCCGGTCGACCGCCAGATCACCCCCGGCATGCCGATATTGCCCGCCAACCTGTATGGCGTGAGCAAATGCTACGGCGAAGCCCTGTGCGGTTTTTACGCGGCGAAAACCCCGCTCTCCACCATCGCCTTGCGCATTGGTGCGTTTGAATTCCCCGAAACCCACGACCTGAACAACGCCCGCGACCTCAGCGCCTGGCTCAGTCCACGCGACGCCGTGCAACTGCTGCAACGCTCGGTGGAAACCATCGGGGTGAAATACCTGATCGCCCACGGCATTTCCAATAACCGCTTCAAACGCCTGGACCTCAGCGAAACCACCCGTGTGCTGGGTTACCAACCAGTGGATGACGCGTTCCAAACATTCGAGATCCCGATCACTTACTGAGCGCCTTAACACACTACCCGTGGCTGTCTACTGTCATAAGTGACAGTAGACAGCTACAACCGCAGAGCACTAAATAAAACTCCACCTGTTCCGCTGACAGACAAGGAGTTCGCGATGACCGCCGACAACCTCTTTACCCACCACGCCCCCCACGGCCGGCTGGTGGCGCTCAAAGCCTATGAAGGCCCCATTGATACCACCCATGTCACCTACCGTGAAACACCGACAGGCACAAGAATCATCAACCTTGATGGTCGAGAGCTACTCGACGACAACAGGTCTCGGGGCATTCAAATCAGCTTTTCCAGCAACTTCCTTCCCGGCGAGCACCCGGTCCAGCAAGACACGTCTACTGCCTTTGCTCAGTTGGCGTATTTCCGTCAGGTCGGCGATCACAGAACATCGAGTCGGGCGAAAAGCGGCGTTCTTGAGCTAGTGACCTATGACCGGGAAAGAACCTTCGCCACCGGTATCTACCATTTTGTCGCCGAGGTAGATGGCGCCGATCACGAGTTCATCGGCAGCTTCGCAATTCGCTATATCCAGGACGATAAAAGCTAAGTGCGTTGCATCTCGCAATAAATCCCTGAAATACCAAGCTCCCAGCAATAAATCAGCGGATGTGCCGATAAATCCTCAATTTTCACAAACGCTGATTTCCGATAGCAGGCTAAGATTCCAGGTCTCTGCCCCTGGACTACTCCCATGCCTTCACTTTCTGCTGCAGACGGCATCGACCCAATTCGCGCCGCGCACATCAGCGCACGCATCGATCGCCTGCCCGCCGTTGCCACCATTTGGCGTTTGGTAGCCCTGTTGTCGATCGGCGGTTTTTTCGAGCTGTACGACCTGTTCCAGACCGCCTACATCAGCCCCGGCTTGATCAGCGACGGGATTTTTCACACCGGTAGCCAAGGCGTATTCGGTTTCTCCGACCAGGCAGCCTTTGCCTCGGCGACCTTTCTCGGCCTGTTCCTCGGCGCCAGCCTGCTCAGCCCGATTGCCGACCGCTATGGGCGCCGGGCGATCTTCACCTTTGCGTTGATCTGGTACACCGTCGCCACCGTGCTGATGGGCATCCAGACCTCAGCCTTGGGGATTATCTGCATGCGCTTTCTGGTAGGCATTGGCCTTGGGATCGAGCTGGTGACCATCGACGCCTACCTCTCGGAACTGGTGCCCAAGCGCATGCGCAGTTCGGCGTTTGCCTTTGCGTTTTTCATCCAGTTCCTGTCGGTGCCGGCGGTGGCGCTGATGTCGTGGTGGCTGGTGCCGCAGGCGCCGTTCGGGATTTCGGGCTGGCGCTGGGTGGTGTTGAGCAGTGCGGTGTTTGCGCTGTTTATCTGGCAACTGCGCAAACGCCTGCCGGAATCACCGCGCTGGCTGGCGCAAAAAGGCCGATTCGACGAGGCCGGGCAGATCATGCACAGCCTGGAGGCACGCTGCCAGAAGGACCACCGCAAGCCACTGGATGAGCCGGAACCAGAAGCCGTCAGCGTGCAGGGCCAAGGGCGGTTTGCCGATATCTGGCAACCGCCGTACCGGCGCCGGGCGTTGATGCTGATTGTGTTTCATGTGTTCCAGGCCATCGGCTTTTTCGGCTTCGGCAACTGGCTGCCGGCGCTGCTCTCGGGCCAGGGCGTAAGCGTGACCCACAGTTTGGGTTATGCCTTCATCATCACCCTCGCCTACCCGCTGGGGCCGCTGCTGTTTGTGAAGGTGGCGAACCGTTTTGAAAACAAATGGCAGATAGTCGGCTCGGCGCTCGGCGCGGTGATCTTCGGCAGCTTGTTCGCGCTGCAAACCACCGCCGTAGGGCTGGTGATTTGCGGGGTGATGATCACGTTTTGTAACGCCTGGTTGAGCTTCAGTTACCACTCCTACCAGAGCGAGCTGTTCCCCACCAACATCCGCGCCCGGGCGGTAGGTTTCTGCTATTCGTTCAGCCGCTTGTCAACGGTGTTCAGCAGTTTGCTGATTGGCGTGATCCTCGAACACCTCGGCACGCCGGGCGTGTTGGCGTTTATTGCCAGCAGCATGTTGATCGTGATGATCACCATCAGTTGGTTCGGCCCGCGTACCCGCAACCTGGCGCTGGAAAACATTGCCCACTAGCGGCAAACAATCGCCGTCGGCACGCCAACGTTTGCCGACGGTGGCGGCCAAAAGCCCCGTAAACACGGGGCTATACCACTGGGCACGCTAATTGCTCCACCAGAGGCACCGCTCACATCCACAGGTGTCCTGATCATGCTGATCAACAACAATCCCCAGGCTCAGTCGACGATCCAACGCATCAAACGCGCCGACATGGACCCGGCCAACGCCGCCGCCAGCGCGCTGTACAGCGGTGCCGCGCAAAACGCGCAGGGCGCCGCGGGGGTGACCACCACCCAGGCAGCCGCCGACGCCACCGCCGACAACATCAACGCGGCCTTTGCCAAGACCCGCGTGCAGTTGCAGGCCACTACGGCGACCACGTCGACCACCGATGTGCCCAAGACCGATTCCACCTCGTCGGCTCGCAGTGATTTCACCGACTACATGAAGAAGAGCCCGGCCGAGCGCATCCGTGAGCAACTGCTCAAGGAACAGGGTTTGACCGAGGCCGATGTGAAGAACCTGCCTGCGGATAAACAGGATGCTATTTCCAAGGAAGTGGCAGAGCGCCTGAAAGAGCAGCAGACGCAGCAAGTAGCGGCGAAAACCGCAGACCCGCAGGCGCAGACGGTGAAAGAGACCCTGGCTGCGATCTAAACCCAGACAATACAAACCCTGTGGTCAGGGAGCTTGCTGGGGTGAGGGAGCTGCTGTGGTGAGGGAGCTTGCTCCCGCTGGAGTGCGCAGCGCTCCCGGGATTTTGGGGCCGCTTCGCAGCCCAGCGGGAGCAAGCTCCCTCACCACAGCAAGCCCCCTCACCACAAAAGCTCCCTCACCACAAAAGCCCCCTCACCACAGCAAGCTCCCTCACCACAGGTCATGTGCCAGTCATGAATACCGGTTACTGCAGTTGCAACGTGGAGTTGAACTGACTGATCGCATCCACCACATGCCGTGACCCTTCCTGAATCTCCAGGATCACCTGCCCCGCCTCATTCGCCAGCTCTACCCCAAGCCCCGTACGACTCAAGCTCGACTGCATGCTCGACACCGCGCTGATCGACAGGTCGTGGTTTTTGCGCACCACGTCCACAATCTCGATCGTCGCCTGGCTGGTTCGCGCCGCCAAACTGCGCACTTCATCCGCCACCACCGCAAACCCCCGCCCATGCTCACCCGCCCGGGCCGCTTCGATCGCGGCGTTCAGCGCCAGCAGGTTGGTCTGGTCGGCGATGCCGCGAATGGTCTGCACGATGCTGCCGATGATGTCCGACTGCTTGCTCACCGCATCAATGCTGATGGCCGCCTGGTTCAGGTCGCGGGAAATCTCTTCGATGATCTGTACGGTCTGCTGCACCACTTGCGAACCCTTGCGGGCACAGGCGTCGTTCTGCACCGAGGTGGCGTGGGCCGAGTCGGCGGCGGTGCGCAAGGTGGTGACCTGGTCGGTGATATCACTGGCGAACTTCACCACTTTGTACAGGCGCCCGTTGGCATCGAAGATCGGGTTGTAGGAAGCCTCCAGAAACAGCGTTTGTCCGAATTTGTCTTTGCGCTCAAACCGGTGAGAGTGATATTCGCCGCGATTGAGCGAGGCCCAGAATGCTTTGTAGGCCGGCGACTCGGTCTCACCGCGATGACAAAACAGGCTGTGGTGCTGGCCGACGATTTCACTGAGGGAATACTTCACCGTCTTCAGGAAGTTGTCGTTGGCATTCAGGATCTGGCCTTGCGGGGTGAACTCGATCACCGCCATGGAGCGGCCAATCGCGTCGATCAGGCTCTGGTTTTCATGCTCGCGGTGTATCCGCGCCGAGATGTCCGAGGCGACCTTGATCACGCTTTTCACCTGGTTGTCGGCACCGAGCACCGGCATGTAGCTGGCCTCCAGCCACACTTCCTGGCCATGCTTATTCAGCCGCATGAAGGTGCCACTCAGGGGCTCGCCCCGCGCCAGGTCGCGCCATAGCTTGGCGTAGGCGTCGGTGTGGGTGTAGGCCTCTTCGCAGAAAATCCGGTGATGCTTGCCGCGAATTTCTTCGGCGCTGTAGCCCATGGTCTTGCAGAAGTGTTCATTGGCATCCAGCACGATGCCGTCGCGGTCAAACTCGATCATTGCCATGGAACGGCTGATGGCGGCCAATTTGGCCTTGGCTTCGGTGAGGGCGCAGGAGAAACGTTCGATTTCCAGCAGGTCGGATTTGTGTTGGCGGTTGAACATGTCGGATCACCCTTTATTTTCCCGTCGCCCACGCGGGCGCATTCCATTCACGGCTTGAATCTTGATTGCAGACCTTTATGGGGAAAACCATCCGAAACGCTTTATATGCAATGCGTCATCAACGGTTCTGGATGAGCATAGTCAGGCGTTGGCGCTATGCAAGGCCACTAGTCAGCGAGCATTTTCAACAAGGCATTCACCGCAGGGGAAGGTGAACGGCTGGTTAAACCGACCAAGGCAAATTCGCGATAAACCGGAACGCTCAGGGGCATCACGCACAGGCCCTGGCGCTGCGCCGGGAGGGTGATTTCCGGCACCAGCGTCACGCCTACTCCTTCACGTACCAGGCTGAAGGCGCTGCTCCATTCACGCACTTCCACCCGGATGTCCTGGATGACCAAACCGACTTCAGCGCTGAGGCTGCGGGCATTGGCCGTGCAACCGCCGGTAGCCAGCACAAAAGGTTGTTGCAGCAACTCTTCAAACGTCACCGAATCCCGGCCCGGGCGAGCGGCCAGGGCGTGCCCGGCCGGCAGCACCGCCAGCCAGTTGTCCCGCCCCAGCAGCGTGGCATTGCGCTCGGGCTTGGGGTTGAGCACCACGCCCAGGTCGATCAGGCCGGCATCGAGCAAGGTGTTCACCTCGTTGTCTGTCACCTCCAGGGTGGTCACTTCAATACCCGGATACAGCTGATTGAAACGCCGCAGCAGCGGCGCCAGGAACGCTGCCAGCACCATGGGAAAGCTGGCGATACGAATCGTCCCACGCAACATGGGGCGTGCTTCATCCACGGTGCTGCGAATAGCCTGCAACGCCCCCAACATCACCCGCGCCTGCTCGATCACCTGCAAGCCCAGGGCCGTAGGCAAGGTTTGGCGGGCCTCACGCGTGAACAATTGCGCACCGAGGTTGGCCTCGATGGCCGCCATCGCCTGGCTGGCGGCAGACTGGGTCATGCCCACGCGCTCAGAGGCCGCGGTGATGCTGCCGTTGTCCGCCACGGCCACCATCAGGCGCCAGTGCATCAGGTTCATCATGGCAGTAGCTGTCCTTATGGGTGGTTCTGAAAGTTTAATTTTACCCAAGGTGTCATGCCATTGAGACTGGCGCAAATGTCCAACGGAGCTGCCTTGATGAAGCTGTATTTTTTGCCGAATGCCTGTTCCCTCGCTGCCCATATCGTATTGCTGGAAGCGGGTTTGCCGTTTGAACTGAATCGCATCGACAACCAGAAAAAAACCACCGCCGACGGCGAAGATTTCCTGCTCATCAACCCCAAGGGCTACGTGCCTGCACTGCGCCTGGATAATGGTGAGGTGCTGACCGAAGGTGCCGCCATCCTGCAGTACCTGGCCGACCTTGCGCCGCGGGCCAGCCTGGCGCCGGTGAATGGCAGCTGGGAGCGGATACGGTTGCAGGAGTGGCTGAATTTTGTCGGCAGCGAGATCCATGGCGGGCTGGCTGTGTTGTTCAAAGACGCGATCGCGCAGGAAGTAAAAGCACTGTTCAAGGCCACGCTGTTCAAGCGGTTTGCGATTCTGGTGCAGACGCTGGAGCGTCAGGATTACCTGCTGGGCGCACAGTACTCGGTGGCGGATGCGTACCTGTTTGTGGTGCTGCGTTGGGCGCGATTGTTTGATATCGATTTGCAGCAGTGGCCGGCGCTGGCAGAATTTCAGCAGCGGGTAGGCGAACGGCCGGCGGTGATTGCCGCCCTTGCCGCTGAAAATCCATGACCTGAAATGCGATCAACCTGTAGGCGCTGGCTTGCCTGCGATAGCGATGGTGAATCCAACACCGCTATCGCAGGCAAGCCAGCTCCCACATGGGTTCTTCGTTGGTTTAGAGAATGAGGTTCAAGCCATCGTTTTCGATGAATGCACTTAACGCCAACACATCCACCGACCCCGAGCGATCCTGATCCAGGTGCGCCACCCGGCTGCGTACCGCCTGATGAATGCGCCGGGTGCCCTGCCCCAATTGAAGCGGGCCGCGCAGGTCCACCGCCTGCGCGGCCACGATTAACTCAATACTGGCCAGCCACACCACGCGCTGTACCAGTTGCCGGGTTTTCTCGACGACCGCCAGCGCCTGTCCCGCATAATCTTCCACGCGATCGGCCACCGGCACACTCACCGCCGGAATCGGATTGGCCAAATGCCCGATCTCTGCCATCAACGCCGAACTGGTGCGCTGCAAGGCCGCCATGCCCACGTGCCCGGGCTGGTTGATCAAAAAGCGCGGCAGTTCACTGGAAGCCGGCGACAACAGTTTGGCAATCCGCTCGGCGCTGCACACCGCCAAGCGGCTCAACGCCAGGCCCAAGCCTTCCGCCGCCAGCGCCAGGTGCGTGCTGTCGAAATTCGCCGTGGCCAGCACGCGCGCGTCTTCACTGATCAACGCCGGATTGTCCGCACCGCTGGCCAGTTCCAGTTCGATCAACTCGCGCAACGCCTGCACTGTCTGCTGCGCCGCGCCCTGAACCACGGTGGCACACCGAAAGCTCAACGGGTCTTGCAAGCGACGCGGGTGATCGGCCAATTCGCCGCCATCGACTAACCGCAGCAACGCCGCTGACTGTTCACTCTGCCCCGGCGCCGGGCGCAACCGCGAAGCCCAAGGCTGGAAAGGACTGAGGTTGGCCCGATAGCCTTCACACGACAACGCCAGCCCCGCCATCACGGCCTGCAATGCCTGTTCGGCCCCGGCCACCAGCAACGCCCCGAGGCCGATGCTGGCGGCGTTGGCCGACACCAGTGCCAGGCCATCCTTGCCCGTCAGTGGCACGTTGAGCGCCAGGCTTAAATGCGCCAGTGGGGCAAGGTCGCTCTCGCCCAACGAACCGAGCAATGGCACCTCAGGCTCGATGCCAGAGTTGAGCAAATCCATCAGCGCCTGCGCCGCCCTCGGCGAAATCCCCGAACGCCCTTGGGCCAAACCTGCCAAACGGGCGGCGGTGATCGCGCGTAATTCCTGTCGATTGGCCAGGCGCCCCACGCCCACCGCACGCCCCAAAGGAATGCTTGCCTGCACGGGCGCTACCGGCGTGTCCACCGCCGCACCGAGGCCGGTGGTCACGCCATAAATCGGCGCGCCTTGCGCCACCAGCCGCAGCAACAGTTGATGCCCTTCGTCGATACGCTGGCGGGCGGCAGCGCTGAAGTCAGCCGGCGCGTCTTGGCGGGCAATCGACAGCAAACCCTCAATCGTCAAACCACAGGGGTCGAAGTGAATCATGCCCAGCGCAACCGTTGGCCGATCCCCAGGCGTTTGGATTTTTCCAGCAGCGCATGGCCCAGGGCGATATCGCTGAGGCTCAAGCCGCGGTGCCAGAACAGGATGGTTTCTTCGGGAGTTTCCCGGCCGCTTTTCAAGCCGGCCACGATCTGCCCAAGCTCGGCATGCAAGGTCTCGGCGCTGAGTTTTCCGGCGTCGACATGGGCGCGCAATGCGCCGAACATCCCGCCCTTGCACTGGCCCCAATCGTCCACCACCAGCTTGTGCATGATGTCGGTCAACGACAACTCCACCGCGCTCATGGTGCCGTAGGGCACGACGAACGCGCCGGGTTTGATCCACCCGGTACGCAGCAACGGTTGCGGCTGATCCAGGCGTGAAGCCTCGACCACGATATCGGCGCCACGCACCGTGGACTCCCAATCGTCGGTGACAATCACCGGCTTGCCGAGGTCGCGGCGCAGGCGTTCGGCAAAAGCTTCGCGGCTTTCACTGCGGCGTGAGTGCACGCGGATTTCGTCGAAGTCGAACAGGTGGTCCAGCAGCCGCACGTTCCAATACGCGGTGCCACGGGCACCGATGTGCGCAAGGACTTTACTGTCGGGCCGGGCCAGGTATTTGGCACCGATGGCGGTGACCGCGCCGGTACGCATGTCGGTGATCGCCGAGGCGTCGAGGATGGCTTTGGGGATGCCGGTGGCCGGGTCCAGCAGGTTGAGAATCGCCAGTTCCGAGGGCAGGCCCTTGCGGTAGTTGTCGACAAAATCGCCCACCACCTTGACCCCGGCGTAGCCGATTGCGCCGCCCAGCACACCGCGCAGCACGTTGAAGTGGCCGTTGATTTCGCCGCCGGGAATCAGGTGCATGCGCGGCTCGATCACCGCCTCGCTGCGGCCCTGGATGGCCAGGCTGGCTTCGATGGCGTTGAGGATTTCGTCGTTGGTCAGGGCCAGTTCGTCGATGTCCAGGCCGTTGAGGAAGTCGATGTAGATCGGTTGCATGGTCTGCTCACTGATGGGTTGCGATGGGGCCTTGAGAAAGGACCTTTTTGTGGCTGGGAGGGTTTTGTGGCTGGGAGGATCTTTGTGGCTGGGAGGGTTTTTGTGGTGAGGGGGCTTGTCCCCCGTTGGGCCGCGAAGCGGCCCCAATGAAGTCGCCGAGGGTTTCAGGCAGAGCGGGGTGACAGGTTTCGGGGCTGCTTCGCAGCCCAGCGGGGGACAAGCCCCCTCACTACAAAAGTCTTCTCTGCACAGGGGTATTTGCATAGCGGAAACGTTAGGGGGCCTGGAACACGACTTGCTGTACATCGACCTTTTTCGGAATCAGGCCATTGGCGAAAAACGCGTCGGCCGTGCCTTGTTGGGTGGCGATGTCCGTCGCGTTCAAAGGTCGGCTCGGGGTCGGCGAGCGATGCTGGAAGTAGCTTTCCACCACCGCCGGCTGCAAGCCCAAGGTCTTGGCCATCAGCGCGACGCTTTGATCATGCTGGTCCAGCGACAACCGTTGGGCCTGGGCAAACACCTTGAGAATCGCGGCAATCGCTTGCGGGTGCTGCTGGGCAAACGGGCCGCTGGCGATAAAGAAACTGCCTGCCGGGTTCAGCCCTTGGCCATCTCCCAGCACCTTTGCCGAACCGTCCACCACAGCCGCCGAGTAGTACGGGTCCCACACCACCCAGGCGTCGACCTTGCCTTGTTCAAACGCAGCGCGGCCGTCGGAGGGCGACAGGTACACCACGTTCACGTCCTTCCACTGCAAGCCGGCACGCAGCAAGCTTTTGAGGAACAGGTTGTGGGCGCTGGAGCCCTTGAGCAGCGCCACGCGCTTGCCCTTGAGCTCGGCCACGCTGTGCACGGTGCTGTCCTTGGGCAACAGGATGGCTTCGGTGCGGCCGTCATTCGGTTCGACGCCGATGTAGCGCATGTCGATGCCGGCGGCCTGGGCGAAGATCGGCGGGATGTCGCCGATATTGCCGATGTCGATGCTGCCGCCGTTCAAGGCTTCGATCAGCGGTGGGCCGCCAAGGAACTCGATCCACTCGACCTTGGTGCCCGGCAGCCCCTGTTCGAACAGGTGATGCTCACGGGCGAGCACCATGCTCACCGAGCTTTTCTGGTAACCGACACGCAGGGTGGCGGGCTCTGCTGCCAGCAGTGGCCCGGCGCACAGCGCCAACAGTGTGGCTGCGATGAGCTTGCGCATCAGAGACTCCCTTTAACCTTGGCCGCGACGTCTGCCGGCACCCATTGCTGCCAGACCTGCGGTTGTTCTTTCAGGAACGCTTCGGCCACTTGACGCGGCGCGGTGCGTTTCTCGGCCATTTGCGCGAGGATGCCGTTGAGCAGGTCAATCGGCAGGTCGACCTTTTCAAAGAATGTGACCAGTTGCGGGTACTGCGCCTTGAACGGCGCCGACACGCCAATCGCCAACCGCGCCGGCATCGAACGGGTGCCGATGGGGTGCGGGTTGTTGGCGTCGGCCAGGGTCTTCCAGGCGTCGGCGTTGAACGGTGGTTCTTCCAGTTTGATCAGCTTGAAGCGACCCAGCAGCGGCGTCGGCGACCAGTAGTAGAACAGCACCGGCTTGCCGCGACGGATCGACGAAGCCACCTCGGCGTCCAGCGCCGCGCCGGAACCGGTGCGGAAGTTGACGAAGCTGTCGGTCAGGCCGTAAGCCTTGAGTTTCTGGCTGTTGACGATCTCGGAGGTCCAGCCGGTGGGGCTGTTGAGAAAGCGCCCACGGGTTGGGTCTTCGGGGTCGCGAAACACGTCTTTGTAGCGGGCCAGGTCGGCCACCGATTTAAGCTCCGGGGCCAGCGGCTTGATGCCACGCTCGGCGTCGCCCTTGATCACGTATTCGGGCACCCACCAGCCTTCGGTGGCGCCTTTGACGGTGTCGCCCAGGCCAAACACTTTGCCTTCGTTTTCGGCCTTGACCCAAGCAGGGCTGCGCCCGGCCCATTCTTCGCCGATCACCTGGATATCGTCCTTGGCCAGGGCGGCCTCCAGGCTCACGGTGCTGCCGGGCAAGGTGTCGGTGGGCAGGCCGTAGCCCTTCTCGACGATCAGGCGCAGCACCTCGGTGATCAGGCTGCCGCTTTCCCAAGTGATGTCACCGAAGTGGATCGGCTTGGCAGGTTCGGCGGCCGTGGCTGATTGTGCCAGGACGGTGAGTGCCAATAGCGAGCCACCGAGCAGGTTCTTGATTGTTTTCATGTGTTACCTCTTGGTGATTCCATGAAGAGTGCTCTTGTGGCGAGGGAGCTTGCTCCCGCTGGACTGCGCAGCAGGCCCAAAGTTCTTGGGGCCGCTACGCGCCCCAGCGAGAGCAAGCTCCCTCGCCACAGGTTTTGCATCAGGGTTTAAAAGTCATAACTGAGCCGCGTGTAGTAGAACGCCCCTTCCGGCGCCGTCGGCGACAGGTAGCTGTATTGCTGGCCCGGGGTCTGGCGCAAACGGGTGTTGTAGTCGTCAGGTTTGCTGTCGAACAGGTTGTTGACGCCCACCGACACCCGCAGTTGTTTGGTGAAGGCGTAGTTCACGTCCAGGTCGGTGGTCCATTGCGCACCAAAGGTCTGGTCGTACTGCGCGTTGGCTTCGCTGGAGGCATATTTGCGGTACTTGCCGTAACGGGTTTCGTTGAGGGCGATGGTCCATTGGTTGAGCTTGTGGATCGCGCCAAACACCAGTTTGTCTTCCGGGTAGCCGTGCTCCAAAAAGCCTCGGGACTCGCGAGTCAGCACTTCAAAGCCGTTGGGGTTTTCGTGGATTTTCTCGATGGTGGTGCGGGCCTTGGTGTAGCCCGCCGACAGGTTCAGGTTGCCGAACTGTTCAAGGTCCAGGTTGTACTTGCCCACGATGTCGACGCCGCGGGTGCGGGTATCGGCGGCGTTGGTCATGAACTGCGCCCAGGAGTACTGGCCGTAGCCGGCGTCCTTGAGGATCTGCTCGGCCAGCGGCCCGGAAATACCGCCGCTGAACAGCAGGCGATCACGAATCGAAATCTGGTAGGCGTCGATGGTCAGGGACGCCTGGTCGGTTGGGCGCAGCACCAGGCCCAGGGAGTAGTTGGTCGACTTCTCGGGCTTGAGCGGCTGGGCACCCAAGGCGCGGGCGGCCGGGTTATCGGCCGGCAGCATGCGGGTCAACACCGGGTTGCCGTTGGCGTCGAGGTTGGTGGTGGTGGTCCATGAGGTGCCGATCTGCCCCAGGCTGGGCGCGTGGTAGGCGTTGTTGACCGTGGCCCGCAGGCCGACTTTGGGGGTGAAGTCATAACGCGCCGAGAGCTTGCCGGTGGTGGCCGAACCGAAGTCCGAGTAGTGCTCGGTACGCCCGGCAATGCCGACCTGGAGCTTGTCGGTAACCTGGTTTTCGAGGCCGAAGTACACGCCGCCCACATCACGCTTGAAGGTGCCGGCGTCGTCCGGGGTCAGGCCTGACGCCTGCACCGCGCCGACCTGCACGCCATCAATGCCGCCGTAGGAGTAGGAATCGTAGTCGCCCGCCTCCAGCCGGTATTGTTCATGCCGGTAGGCAACGCCTGCCGACACGGTGAGCGGGTGGGTCGACCAGTCGACGTTCAAGTCCTTGGCGTAATCCAGGGTGATGTTGGTCTGGTCGTTGACCAGCGTGGCGACGTTGAACTTGGTCGGGCTGTTCAGGCCATAGCTCGGGTTGACGGTGTTGAATGCCAGTTCGTCGTGCTCGTCGCGGCCGTAGGTGGCGCTCAAATCGAAGCGGCCGATGCTCTCGTCTTCATAGCGGGTGCCGACAGTGATGGCGCCGTCTTCATAGCGATAGCGGTATTTCGGGATGGTGCCGTTAGGGTAGATCCCGGCCACGTTGTTGGGGCTGCTGGCCAGCAGCGGCGGCGTGTTGTTGACCGAGGTGTCCTGGCCGAAGGTGGCGAAGCTGTAGAGGCGCCATTGGTCGTTCAGGCCGATTTCGGCGTTGGCCGCCAGGTTGTATTTGTCACGCCCGGCACCGCCCCAGCGCGGGTCTTGTACCTGGCCGTCGGCGACGTATTTATCGCCGATGTCATCGGGTTTGTTGTTCAGGGTGTTGAAGCTCAGGGTAAGAAAGCCGTCGCCCGGCAAGCCGATGCCGTACCAGCCGTCGGTGGTTTTGCTGAAGCCGTCGCCCTGGGCGTATTTGCCCAGTTGGGTGTTGATGCCGCCACCGCTGTCACGCTCCTTGAGCACGATGTTGACCACCCCGGCGACCGCGTCAGAACCGTATTGCGCCGAGGCGCCATCGCGCAGCACTTCAACGTGGTCGATGGCGCTGATGGGGATCATGTCCAGGTCCACCGGCTGCGCCCCAATGAACGGCACGCCGCCGGAGATGTTCACCACCGCCGAGGTGTGCCGGCGCTTGCCGTTGATCAGCACCAGGGTCTGGTCGGGCGACAGGCCGCGCAGGGATGCGCCTTTGGGGTCTTGCCCACGGGTGGCGCTGTTGTTCTGCGGAAAGTTGAACGAGGGCAGTAGCTGGAACAGCGCCTGGTTAAGGCTGGTGGCGCCGGTTTGCTTGAGCTCTTCGGCGTTGATCACATCCACCGGGGCGCTACTGGTCAGGGCTGTGGCGTCGCTGCGACGGGTGCCGATGGCAACCACGCGGTCGAGGGTCGGTGCCTGGGCGGCAGCGGTTTGTGCCTTGATGCTGTTGCTGGCAGGCGCGACTTTGGCGCCTTCCTTGATGATGAAGGCACCGTCCGGGCTGACCTGGACTTGCAGGCCGGTGCCCTTGAGCGCGGCGTCTACGGCCTGTTGCGCCGACAGTGAACCGTCGACGCGGGCCGAGGAATAGTTACCCAGCTGCGGCGTAAAGGAAATCACCTGGCCGCTCTGGCGGCTGATGTTCAGCAGCACCTCGTCCAGCGGGCCGGGGGCGATGTGGTAGACCTGGCGCGCGTCTTCGGCGCTGGCAGCGAACGACAGGAACAGGCTGGCCAACGGCACCAGGGCAAAGGTTCGAAGCGGTGTACGGTTGAATGGGCTCATGTTGGCTCCCCCCAAGGAAACTCCTGAACGCTGCTCCCCGCAGCGCCTACGGGAGTGATGTGGGATGGCCAGGGCAAAACTTGCAGATCGTTTGGTTATGTCGTTAGAACTACAATCCCGTCCCCCCCGTAGGAGCTGTCGAGCCTCGGCGAGGCTGCGATGGCAGCACCGCAGTTCCGACGGGATACCGAGGCGATCCTGACGCAGCCTCGCTAAAGCTCGACAGCTGCTACGGGGGATGCTGCTGGCCTTGGGGTTTTCAGGCGGCACTGACGGTCACCCACAAGCCGGTCCGGCGGGTGATGTGGATCGGCAGGGTGCGTGCCAGGGTGTCGAGGATCTGGTCCGGGTTGTCGAGGCGGTACAGGCCGCTGACCCGCAACCCGGCCACTGCCGGATCGAGGCGCAGCACGCCGTTGTGGTAAGGCCGCAGCGCGTCGATCACCTCCACCAGCGGGCGGTCGCGCACTTGCAGGAAGCCGTCGGTCCACGCGGTCGCACCCGAGGAACTGGCCAGTACCGGGCCGAAGCCGAAGCGGTCGTAAGTCACCTCGTGCCCGGCCTCCAGTTGCAGGCGTTCGCCGTTCTGGCCGTCGATCTCCAGCGCGCCATTGAGCGCGACAACGTGGCCCTGCCCTTCGCGCTCGCGCAGCAACAGCCGATTGCCATAGGCCCGCAGCCGGGCTTGATCGGTCTGGATGAAAAACGCTCGGTTGCTGTCCTTGGCAATCTTCGCCAGTAACTCGCCGTCGCGCAGGCGTACCACGCGCCGTTGTGGGTCGAACTGGATATTGGCGGCACTGCGGGCATTGAGCAGTAACTCACTGCCATCGGCCAATTCCACGGTGCGCCGCTCACCGGTGCCGGTGCGTATGTCGGCGCTGAGATCCTCCACCATAGGCCGCGCCAGCCAACCGGCGCCCAGCATCAGGCCGGCACCCACCAAGGCCCCGCGCAACACGGTACGGCGGCTGGACGGCGCATCCAATGCCTGCTGCAAGACTTTGCCGCTGACGCCTTGGGCCTGCGGGACCTGAAACACGCCGAGGCGGGTTTCCAGTTGTTGGCACAACGCTTCGTGGCGCGGGTCTGCGGCGCGCCATTGGTGGTAACGCTGCCAGTCGGCGGCACTCGCCTCGCCGGAGCGCAGCAACACCACCCAGCGCGTGGCACTGTCGAGCAGTTCGTCGCTCATTCCAGGCACAGCCGCAGGCAACGGTTGACGGCGCGGGTCATGTAGTCGCTGACCGAGCGCTGGGAGATGCCCAGCTCTGCGGCGATTTGCGGGTAGGTCAGGCCATTGAGTTGCGACAGCAAAAAGGTCGCCTTGACCTTGGCCGGCAAGCCGTCGAGCAACTGGTCGATGGCCTGCAGGGCTTCGAGCATTTGCGCCAAATCCTCAGGCGAAGGTGCGGGCGAGGTTTCATCCCGGTCGAGGGCGTCGAGGTAAGCGCGCTCCAGGTCACGGCGGCGCCACAGCTGGTACATCAGGCGCTGGGCGATGGTGGTGAGCAAGGCGCGTGGCTGGCGAATCGGCGTCACGCCCGGGGAACTCAGGAGCTGGACGAAGGTGTCGGCGGCAATGTCTTCGGCATGGGCGCGGGAGTCGAGGTGGCGGTGCAAACGGCTGCACAGCCAGTCGTAATGACTGCGGAATAATCCGCCCACGTAGTCGCTGTGAGAAGTGTCGGCGCCGGACATAGTGGCTCCATCTGAGTAGGTTGCGCGTTATGTCCGGTGTTCCGGTGGAGCGATCCTAGCAAGGCTGCTTATTCTTTAATAATATTTAAAAGGTATTTTTATATAACCTTATTGAAGCCTCGGGTAACCCAAGGCGTCGGCCTGTTGCCGGTAATCCAGCAGCACCTGGTAATCAGCTTCGGTGGCGGGCAGCACTTCGTGTACGCCGAGGGTTTGCACGACCTCGGGCAGATCCTGCAAGGCGCGGTTCATGGCCTCACGCAGGTGTTCACTTGAGCCTGACGCGCTGATGTACGGCAACGTCGGGCTGGGCGCACTGCGGGTGACAGTCCGCAGCCCCGCGACTTCATCCGGCGCAAAGCGTGCGAGGTAGTCGAAGGTCACGCTGTCGATGGCGGCAAGCTCGGCACGGCCTTCGCGCAGCCAGCGCAGGCTTTCGCGATGGGCACCACTGATGCCGACCTCGGCAAAGAACCGGCCGCCCTGCTGCAGTGGCGCCAGGCGTTCGCGCAGCAGGTTCATGCCGCTGTTGGAGTCGTGGCCATTGATCACGCCACGGCTGTTGTAAAAGTCGGCCAGGGCGCTGCGTGGATTGTCGTCGCGGGTCAGCAGCAGGCTGCAATGGGTGCCGGCACTGCTGTGGGGCAGTTCGTAGCGCGGGCGGCCGATCACCTGGACTTGCCCGCGCAGCTCGGTCATCAGCGGGTAGCCGCAGGTTTGCGTCAGCAGCAATTCGGGGGCACGCCACAGGGCGCGCAGGTCGAGGTGCTCGGCAGTGCGGCGGGTCGCGCCCAGGCGTTCCAGAATGCGCGACAGCCAAACTTCGTTGGCCTGTTGCACCTGCTGCGGTGCCACGTACATCAGCAGTTCGGCGTAGCGGTCAGTCATGATCGTCTCTCAAGCAAAAGGGTGCCGTGGGCTGTCGATGGCCTTGAGCCCATGACGGCCGATCAACTGGCCGTAACCCTGCACCAGGAACCCGCCGCTGCGCGCCACCCATTGTTCGCGGCGCGCGCGGTAGACGGTGGGCAGCAAATACCACGGCAGTTTCGGCAAGTCGTGGTGCACCAGGTGCAGGTTGTTGTTGAGGAACAACCAGGTCCACGGCCAGGCGGCTTCGTTAAGCACCGTGCGCTGTTCCGGTTGTGGGTGCGGGCGGTGTTCATAGTAGGAACGGATCGCCGCCACCGACAAGGCCGGCAGGCTGACCAGTGCCACGTAGTGCCACACCGGCAGTGCGCTGTAATGAGCGATGAACGTCAACATCAGCAGGGTCACGGCGCCATGGCTGAACCACATCAGCCAGGCTTGGCGCTGGCCTTGGCGCAGGCGCCTGAACTCGTTGCGCGCCAGCTTCCACAGCGCCAGCGGCGAACCCAGCAGGAAGCGCCCGAGGACGGTCTTGGTCAGCCAATGCAACGTGCGCTCGAACAGCGAACTGGCGTCCCACTGTCGCTGATTCAGGTAGCGGCTTTCCGGGTCGATGCCGGGCACCGTCAGGTCTTCGTCGTTGTGGTGCACAAGGTGGCAGTTGCGGTACAGCGTGTAGGGATACCAGACGGCAAACGGGGCGTAGCCGAGGAGTTTGTTCAGCGCATTGAAACGGGTGGGATGGCCGTGCAGGAGCTCGTGTTGCAGGGACATCCACAGCGCCACGAGCGGGATCAGCAGCGCGGTACTCAGCCATACGCCAAGCCAGTGGCTGGCAAACATCACGGCAAACCAGCCGGCATACACGCCCATCAACAGCAGCCAGGTCGGCCACTCGGTACGGGCGGTAAACGTGCGGGCCAGGGCGTCGATTTCGAGGCTGTGGGTTGCATCTAGGTAGTTGGACATCGGCAGCTCAGGGCAGGCGTGGCCGACGAAAAAGTCGGCTTCATCCTGCTCTGTGCAATGAGGCGGGAAAATCTTGCAGATCGTTTGGTGCTTACCTTAGAACTTAATGGCCGAACAGGTTGCTGTCGGTTTTCTTGGCCTTTTTGTCGGCGCGTTTTTCATCGGCGGTCTTTGCCGGTTTCTTCTTGTCAGCTTTCTTGGAATTCAGACCTTTGGCCATGATGCGTGCTCCACTTACAAGGGATGTAACACTGGGTATACCACCGATTGGCCAACAGAAGGCGCTTTGCCCGACTTATAATCCGCAGCCCCAGAACCTGCGTGCTTGAAAACCATGCCCGAGTTGCACATCGATCGACTGGCAGAGCCTTTGTGGCCGCTGCTGAACAAGTTTTACCGCCGCCACAACTCACCGATGAAGGCTCTAAAGGGCGGCCAGTTGTGGGTGGCCAAGGGCAGCGAGATTGTCGCGGGCCTGTGCCTCACGCCCGTGGTGGGCGGGCAATGGCTGACCGGGCTGTTTGTCGACCCGGCGATGCGTGGCCAAGGGCTGGCGGCGCGGCTGATCCGGGACGCCGCTGCCAGCGTCGAGGGGACGCTGTGGCTGCTGTGCCATCCGGAGCTGGAAGGCTTCTACCAGCGCCTCGGTTTTACCCAGGACACGCTGCTGCCGCAGTCCTTGTCCGAGCGCCTGGTGCGATACAAACGCAACAAGCCCATGATCGCCATGGGCTTAGAACCGTTGGTGAGGTCGACCGTCGATAATGTGTAAACCGCGTTTATGGGCCCCGTGCTAGCCTCGGCTTTACCGTGGCCCATTACCTGGAAGATCATGAAAGCGACCCTTGCAGCTTTGTCCCTTGCCGCCCTCCTCGCCCCGGCCTTGAGCCAGGCAGCCCAAGCGCCGGTTTCTGCCGAGCAGTATGCAACCGTGCTCGCCGGCAGTTGGCGTGTGCCGGCCAACAGCGCGCGCGATGTGTATCGTCATCCGCAACAGACCCTGGAATTCTTTGGCCTGCGGGCCAACCAGACGCTGATCGAAATCACCCCGGGTGGCGGCTGGTACAGCGAAGTGCTGGCGCCGCTGCTCAAGGATAACGGCCATTACATCGCCGCCGTGCAGGCGCCGAGCAGCAGTGCTTATGCGCGCACTTCAGAAGAGAACCTGAAAAAGAAATTCGCCGCAGACCCGGTGCATTACGCCAAGGCCGGCTTTGCCGAGTTCGACCCCAAGGCGCCGGTGCTGGGCACGCCTGGTTCAGCAGATACGGTGCTGACCTTTCGCAACGTGCACAACTGGGTGATGGCAGATACAGCGCCGGCGATGTTCGAGGCGTTCTTCAAGGTGCTCAAACCGGGCGGCGTGCTGGGGGTGGTGGATCACCGGGCCAAGGATGGAGCGTCGCTGGAAGACATCAAACACAGTGGTTACCTGACTACTGCGTATGTGGTGAAACTGGCGACGGATGCGGGGTTCAAGCTTGAGGGGCAGAGCGAGGTGAATGCCAACCCGAAAGATACCAAGGACTACCCGGACGGGGTCTGGACCTTGCCGCCGGCGCTGACGTTGGGGGAGAAGGATAGGGCGAAGTATGTGGCGATTGGCGAGTCGGACCGGATGACGTTGCGGTTTGTTAAGCCCGCAAAATAAACCATCTGTGATGAGAGAGCGTGCTGTAGAGCAGGAGCTTGCTGTGGGGAGGGAGCTTGCTGTAGAGCAGGAGCTTGCTGTGGGGAGCGAGCTTGCTGTGGCGAGGGAGCTTGCTCCCGCTGGAGTGCGAAGCGCTCCCAAGATTTTGGGGCCGCTGCGCAGCCCAGCGGGAGCAAGCTCCCTCGCCACAGCAAGCTCCCTCGCCACAGCAAGCTCCCTCACCACAGCAAGCCCCCTCACCACTGCTAGCTCCCTCGCCACAGCAAGCCCCGTCTCCACAGGAATCGCCGGTTACTCGTCGGCGGTGGGGTCCATGTCCGGGAACATCACCTCGATAAACCCGAACTTGCTGAAATCGGTAATCCGCGACGGGTATAGCCGGCCAATCAGGTGATCGCACTCGTGCTGTACCACCCGTGCATGGAAGCCTTCGGCAATCCGCACAATCGGCTCGCCCTTGGGGTCGAAGCCTTCGTAACGAATCTGCTGGTAACGGTCCACCGCCCCACGCAAGCCAGGCACCGACAGGCAACCTTCATAGCCTTCTTCCAGCACCGGAGCGAGCGGCGTGATCAACGGGTTGATCAGGATGGTCTGGGGCACGGCAGGTGCGTCCGGGTAGCGTTCGCTGCTCTCGAAACCGAAGATCACCAGTTGCAGGTCCACACCAATTTGCGGCGCGGCCAGGCCCACGCCGCCTACGTGCTCCATGGTCTGGAACATGTCATCAATCAATTGCCACAGTTCGGGGCTGTCGAACATCTCTGGTGGCACCGGCGGGGCAACACGCAGCAGGCGCTCATCGCCCATTTTCAGGATTTCACGGATCATCGATCAGACTTCATCGGTAGTGGGCTTGAGTGAGTGGTCCCGGCCAAGGCCTGAGACATGTTGTTTGTCGTCGTGCTCCTCAAAGTCCTTTTCACCAGGATCCTTGCCTTCGGCCGACATATGTTCGATCACCGCATTCATCTCCGCCCCCAGCAACAGCACAGCAGCCGAAATGTAGAAGTACAGCAGCAACACGATGATCGCGCCGATACTGCCATACATGGCGTTGTAGTCGGCAAAGGTTTTGACGTAGTAGCCAAAACCCAGGGAAGCGATGATCCAGACCACCACGGCCAGCACCGAACCCGGGGTAATAAAGCGAAATTTCTGCTTCACGTCGGGCATCACGTAGTACATCAAGGCCACGGAGAACATCAACAGGATGACAATCAAGGGCCAACGCAGGATGGTCCACAGCGTGACCACGAACTCCTGCATGCCGATCTGCCCCGCCAGCCACTCCATCACTTGCGGCCCGAGCACCATCAACGCGGCGGCGGCCAACAGCATGCCGGCGATGCCGACGGTGTAGAAGATCGACAATGGGAAACGCTTCCAGATTGGCCGGCCTTCTACCACGTCGTAGGCGGCGTTCATCGCGCTCATCATCAGGCGCACGCCCGCCGAGGCGGTGTACAGCGCGATCACGATACCCACCGACAGCAGGCCACCCTTGGATTGCTGCAACTGGTCGATCACCGGGTTGACCTGCTCCAGGGCCTGGGGCGGCAGCACCAGTTCCGACTGCATGCGCAGCCAGGTGAAGAAGTCCGGCAGGTGCAGGAAACCGATCAGGGCAATCAGGAACAGCAGGAAGGGAAACAGCGAGAACAGCATCTGGTAGGCCAGAGCCGAGGCGTACGTAGGCATCTCGTCATCGACGAACTCTTTGACGGTGCGTACCAGCACTTTGTGCAGGGGCAAGCCTTGTAATACCGGAAAAATCATAGCGTCTCCTTTCGCCGCAAAAGGTTGGGTTCGTGGGCGACTCAGGGGCCGTTTTCTACATCAAGGTAGCCCATTTGGCGACCTTGAAACAATTTCCAAAGTTTAATCACTGTCAGTGACACAAAAACGGCCATCCGTGGATGGCCGTCGGGCTGCTCGATTGCAGTCAGCCGGGGAAGGCCTATTTGGTCGCTTTCTTTACCGCGTCCTTGGTGTCGCCGACTGCTTTTTGCACGTCGCCTTTCTTTTCCTGAACCACGCCTTCAGCCCGCAGCTTGTCGTTGCCGGTGGCTTTGCCAACGCCTTGCTTGATGTTGCCGACGGCCTCGTTCGCTAAACCTTTTGCCTTATCCGATGTGCTGCTCATGGTATTTCTCCTGGGAACAATCAAGGATTTTGGTCACTACGTAGGGGTTGACCCTTGGCCTTTCCCGAGAGTTTCAATTATTTTTTGCCCGGCATTTCATCGCTCATTTACTCACCCGCAGCAGGTTGGGCTTTATGTTTTGCGGCCAACCCACGAGAATGCCGGGCACATCCGGGCGCAAGCGCTGGATAACAGATCCCGTAGGAAGGTTATGAAACTCAATAAAGCACAGGCCATCGCCCGCAGAAACCTGGAACTGGGCGGTGCCGTTCTCGGCGTCAACAACTGCCATTTCACCGACCTGGACCGCAAACGCAATATCTGGTGGTTCGACCTGCCAGTGGGCCGGATTGCCGTGGGCCAGTACGAGTGGATTCACTTGTTGATGCACAACGCGGACAGCGATCAGTTGCTGCACTTGAAAGTGCCAACCGTGTTTTTGCGCGAGAAGCTCGAAGGCCTGGTGGTGCGCAATGCCGGCAAGCGCAAGCCTGAGATCACGCTGGAGCTGAGTGCCGACAAGGATTCGTTCCTGAAAGATGTACGCCCAACCGGCGCTGGCGTGAGTTTCGCGCAGTTCGCACTGTAGGAATACGGTTTAAACCTGTGGGAGCTGGCTTGCCTGCGATAGCGGTGGGTCAGCTCACACTGCTGTGACTGGCCCACCGCTATCGCAGGCAAGCCAGCTCCCACATTTGGATTGCATTCCAAGTTGCGGAATCAGCGTTCAACAAAAAAGCCCCGCATCTGCGGGGCTTTTTGTTGTGGGGGCCGGTTACTTCTTCAAGCCGGCTTTCTTCAGCTCTTCGTCACGCAACTCACGGCGCAAAATCTTGCCCACGTTGGTAGTCGGCAGTGCATCGCGAAATTCCACAGCCTTGGGCACTTTGTAGCCGGTGACGTTCGCGCGCATGTGTTCCATCACCTGGTCTTTGGTCAGGGTGGCACCCGGCTTGACCACGATGAAGATCTTGATGTGTTCCCCGGACTTCTCGTCCGGCACACCAATGGCCGCGCATTGCAGCACGCCCGGCAGGGTCGCCAGCACGTCCTCAAGCTCGTTGGGGTAGACGTTGAAGCCGGAGACCAGAATCATGTCCTTCTTGCGGTCGACAATGCGCATGTAGCCATCGGGCTGGATGATCGCGATGTCACCGGTCTTCAGCCAACCTTCGCTGTCGAGGATCTCGGCAGTGGCGTCTTCACGCTGCCAGTAACCCTTCATCACTTGCGGGCCCTTGACACACAGCTCGCCCACTTCGCCCAGCGCCAGCTCGACGCCGTCATCGGTGATGACCTTGCACAAGGTCGACGGCACCGGAATGCCGATAGTGCCGATCTGGATGTGCTGGATCGGGTTCACGGTGGCCACCGGGCTGGTTTCGGTCATGCCGTAACCTTCGCAGATGGAGCAGCCGGTGACCGCTTTCCAACGCTCGGCCGCTGCCAGTTGCAGGGCCATGCCGCCGGACAGGGTGACTTTCAGCGCCGAGAAATCCAGTTTGCGGAAGGCCTCGTTGTTGCACAGCGCAACAAACAGGGTGTTCAGGCCGAC